>NZ_JCADBQ010000026.1:0-36920 GCF_059359355.1 Micromonospora sp. ZG13 | reverse complement strand
TCGGTGGAGTCGGTGCCGGTGGCGGTGGCCGTGGCGGCTGACAAGCCGTCGGTGGACAAGGCGAAGCTGATTCCGCATGGCGTGCAGGGTGCGCAGTCGCGTGTCGACCTGTCGGATGAGCAGGTTGCCAACGTGAAGGCGATCGTCGCGGCGACGAAGAAGGCCGGCATGGACGAGCGGGCTGCGGTGGTGTCGATCGCGACGGCGTTGCAGGAGTCGAAGTTGGAGAACCTGGGTCATCTGGGTGACCGCAACGACCACGATTCGCAGGGTCTGTTCCAGCAGCGTCCGTCCTCGGGTTGGGGCACGGTGGAGCAGATCACCGACCCGGAGTACTCGACGATGGCGTTCCTGAAGGGTCTGAAGCAGGTCGACGGGTGGCAGGACATGCCGCTGACTGAGGCCGCGCAGACGGTGCAGGTGTCGGCGTACCCGGATCACTACGCGCAGTGGGAGCAGATGGCCGCCGACCTGGTGGCCGAGCACTGGAACGGCTGACCCGAGCAGTGTGAACGACTGCCGCTGGCCGGCACCCCACCCGGGGTGCCGGCCAGACGCATGCCCGGCAGCCGGCAGTAGCCGGGAGCCCCGCAGATGCCGGGTGTCGGCGGGTGCCGGGTGCCCGCCAGTGCCGGGGTGCCCGCAGGTGGTGGGCGAGCGGCGGCTCGGTGTCGTGGCCGGGCGTACAGTCGGGCGGTGGAGCGCACCGAGAAGATGCCCGCGGAGACCCGACCACCTGGTGTGGCCACGGCCGATCCCGGCAGCGTCCTGCTGCCGGGGCACGACGTGCCGCTGGGTCGCTACACCACCGTTCGCCGGCTGCTCCCGCAGCGGCAGCGGCGGATGGTCGGGGCCTGGTGCTTCGTGGACCACTTCGGCCCGGACGACGTGGCCGAGCGGCCCGGCATGGAGGTGCCGCCGCACCCGCACACCGGCCTGCAGACCGTGACCTGGCTGCTCGACGGGGAGATCCTGCACCGCGACAGCCTGGGCAACGTCCAGCCCATCCGCCCCGGCCAGCTCAACGTGATGACCTCGGGGCACGGCATCGCCCACTCGGAGCGGTCGCCCGAGCGGCATCCGCCGCTGATGCACGGCGTACAGCTCTGGGTGGCGCTGCCGGACCCGGCCCGCGCCGGGGCCGCCGACTTCGCCCACCACGCCGACCTGCCGCGCTGGCGCGACGGCGAGCTGGACGTGACCCTGCTGGTCGGTGAGCTGGCGGGCGAGCGGTCCCCGGCGCGGACGTACACCCCGCTGCTGGGGGCCCAGCTGGAGCTGCGCGGGCCCGCGCCGGCCATGTTGCCGCTGCGCCCCGACTTCGAGTACGGGCTGCTGGCCATGTCCGGCGCCGCCGAGGTCGACGGGGTGCGCTTCGCCCCCGGGGCGCTGCTCTACCTCGGCACCGGTCGGGAGCGCCTCACCGTGACGGGCGAGCCGGGGAGCCGCCTGCTGCTGCTCGGCGGGGCCCCGTTCGAGGAACCGCTGGTGATGTGGTGGAACTTCGTGGGCCGTTCGCACGAGGAGGTGGCAGCCGCCCGGGAGGACTGGATGGCCGGGCGGCGCTTCGGCGTCGTCGCCGACGATCCCGCCCCGCCGTTGCCCGCACCGGCGTTGCCCACCACCCGGCTCAAGGCGCGCGACCGCAGCGGCGGCCTGCACGGCTGAGTTGGGCAGGCGTGGCCCGGCGCGGCGTGGGTAGTCGCCGGCATGCCGACCACAGCCACCTCCCACGTCGAGGACAGGAAACGTCTGGTGCGCCGGCTCGCCGGCAGCGGGCGCGGCTTCGCCGAGCAGTACGGCTTTCGGGTGATCAACAACCCGTCGAGCCTGTTCCAGGTGCTCTGCCTCGCCGTGCTGCTGGCCCGCCGGGGCGACTTCCGGCGCGCCGTGGACAGCGCGCACGCCCTGCCCGCCGCGGGCTGGGACAGCGCCGCCCGGCTGGCCCGTTCCCTGCACGCCGACCGGGTACGCGTGCTGCGCGACAGCGGCCAACGCGGCGACGTCGACGCGCTCGCCGACACCCTCGGCGACCTGGCGCGGGCCGTCGTCGAGCGCTACCGGGGCGACCTGCGCCGGCTGCGCGCGGTGGCCCACCACGACCCGGCCCGGGAGCGGGAGCTGCTCACCGAGCTGCCCGGGGTCGACGCCACGGTGGTCGACCTCTTCCTGCGCGAGGCCCAGGCGCTGTGGCGGGAGGTGGCGCCGGTGGCCGACCGCAGGGCGCTGGCCGCGGCCCGCCGGCTGGGGCTGGCCGCTCCGCCGACGACCTGGCGAGCCTCGCCGGCAGCGGCGAGTCCGAGCGCCTGGCCTGGCTGGTGGGGGCGCTGGCCCGGGTCGACCTGGAGAAGCGGTACGCGGAGTTGGCTGCCTGACCTGCGGGTGGGCTGGCCCACACTTACTTCGTAATCAGCCGAACGGATGATGTTTCATCGTATGATGGTCGCGGCACTGATGCCCGCCCGGTTCGGGCGTACATCGACCGCCTGGTGGTCGCGGCCCGGTTCGGGCCCGACCGGCCACCGGACAGGTTCTGCGTGGCGCCCCGGTCGCGGTTCGCGACGGGGGCGCCCGCCTGTCCGGCACCCCCGCGTCCCGCCCGGGGTCGACCGGGCCGCCGGCTCACCTCGCCAGGCCCGCCAGCAGGTTCACCGTGACCGCGATGATGAACGCCCCGAACAGGTACGACACCATCGAGTGCCGCAGCGCCGTACGGCGCATCTGGTTGCTGGTCAGCGCCGTGTCGGAGACCTGGAAGGTCGTCCCGACGGTGAACGCCACGTAGGCGAAGTCCGAGTAGCGGGGCGGCTCGGCCTGGTTGAAGTCGATCCCACCGTCCGGCCCCGTGTAGTAGATCCGCGCGTACCGGGCGGCGAAGACGGTGTGCACCACCAGCCAGGACAGCAGCACGCTCAGCACGGCCAGCCCGCCGTGGGCGTTGCGGGCGGGCGTGGCGGGCGCCCCGTGCGTACGGGTCACCACGACGCCGACGGCCAGCAGGCTGGCCAGGCAGGCGGCGAGCAGCAGCGCGTCACGCGCCGCCCGGTTCGGGTCCTCGTACACGGCCACCTGGGCCGTGCGCCGCGCGTCCATCGGCCACAGCTTGTGCCAGACCAGCACCAGCCAGCTCAGCGAGGCGGCGTCCCAGCCGGCCAGCGGCGCCAGCGCCGGCGTGGCGGCCAGCGCGGCGAGCCCGCCGACCGCCAGGCCGACCACGCCCATCACGGTGAGCTGGACGGCGGCCGGCGTGTGCCCGACCGGCCGACGGGCCGTCATCCG
Organism: Micromonospora sp. ZG13; assembly: GCF_059359355.1. Lineage (NCBI taxonomy): Bacteria > Bacillati > Actinomycetota > Actinomycetes > Micromonosporales > Micromonosporaceae > Micromonospora > Micromonospora sp. ZG13. Next base: position 33,641 of record NZ_JCADBQ010000026.1, on the reverse strand, counting down.
GCACCGGCGCGGACCGGCCGCGTCGGCTTCCGTACGCGCGGCGGCGGTGACCAGCCGCGCTCCGGCCCCGGCGAGGGCGCGCTCGGTCGGGTCGGGGACGCGCTCGCCGCGGGCGACCGCCGCGACGAGCCGCTGGCCCGCGACGGCAAGGCTCAGATGCCGCGCAGGTGCTGCGACACGCGCTGGTGCCGCTTGTCCCGGGCCTGCTCCGCCCGTTGGGCGGGGCCGACCTCGGGTGCCGCCTCGATGCCCGCCGAGCGGGCCACCTCGTTGCCGTTGGCGTAGTCGACCGGCGGCAGGGCCCGCAACGCGCGCAGCACGTCCGGCGGGGCGCCTTCCCGTTCGGCCTCGCGTACCACGTCGTCCTTCTCGGCCGGGTAGTCCAGGCTCGACAGGTACTGCAGCACGTCGGCGTAACTCGCCATGGTGTCGGCTCCTCCGGGGCATCGATCGGGTCACGACCGGCGGCGGTTACCCGCCCGGGCGACCGTCACGCGCCGCCCGGCGCGCAAATCCCCGCCGTTTCCCCGCCCCGCCGGCGGGTACGCGCAGGCCCCGACCAGCCCGAAGGAGCCCGGATGAACTACGACACCTTCGTCGACCAGGTCGCCCAGCGCACCCGTACCTCCTCGGAGCAGGCGGTGGCGCTGACCCGGGCGACGCTGGAGACCCTCGCCGAGCGGCTGACCGGCGGGGAGGTGCTGGACCTGGCCGCCCAGTTGCCCAAGCCGTTGCAGCTCGTGTTGAAGCCGAGCCCACGCACCGAGTCGGCGGAGCGGTTCGGCGCGGCCGAGTTCGTCGCCCGCGTCGCCGTGCGGGCCGACGTGACCGAGCCCGCCGCGCGCGACGCCGCCCGGGCGGTCTTCGTGACCCTGCGCGAGGCGATCAGCGGCGGCGAGTTCGACGACGTGGTGGTCCAGCTCCCACGCGACTTTCGGGACATGGTCGAGCCCGCCATGGCGCCGGGCGCCACCCTGCGCCGTTCCTGACCCGCCGGCTGTTCGTCGGCGACACCGTCGCCCACCTGACCACCGAGGAACCACCGGCACGACGCCGACAGGCTCCCGTCGGCGGTCAGGCGACGGCGCCGGCGGCGCGCAGGGCGGCCACCCGCCCCGCGTCGAAGCCCGCCTCGGCCAGCACCTCGTCGGTGTGTTCGCCCGGCTGCGGCGGCGGGCGGCGCAGCGCGGTGGGGGTGCCCGAGAAACGGGGCGCCGGGGCCGGCTGGGTGACCCCGTCCCGCTGGACGAAGGTGCCCCGCGCCGCCAGGTGCGGGTGCTCCGGTGCCTCCCGCCAGTCGAGCACCGGCGCCACGCAGGCGTCCGAGGAGTCCAGCAGCGCCGTCCACTCGTCCCTGGTCCGGGTGCGGAACAGCCGCGCCCACGACCGGCGCAGCGCCGGCCAGTTCGCCGGGTCGGTGCGGTCCAGCGCCTCGTCCGGGGGCAGCGGGAAGCCGGTACGCCGGACGAGCTCGTCGTAGAACCGTGGCTCCAGCGCGCCGACCGCCAGGTACCGGCCGTCGGCGCACTCGTAGGTGTCGTAGAACGGTGCGCCGCCGTCGAGCAGGTTCACCCCGCGCGCGTCCTGCCACATGCCGAGCCGCCGCAGCGCGTGGATCTGGGTGCTGAGCACCGCCACGCCGTCGACGATGGCCGCGTCGACCACCTGTCCCCGCGCGCCGCCGCGCACCGCGTACAGGGCGGAGACCAGGCCGAGGGCGAGCATCATCCCGCCCCCGCCGAAGTCGCCGAGCAGGTTCATCGGCGGCACCGGGCGCTCGCCGGCCCGCCCGATGCCGTGCAGCGCGCCCGTCAGCGCGACGTAGCCGATGTCGTGCCCCGCGTACGGCGCGGCCGGGCCGTCCTGACCCCAGCCGGTCATCCGGCCGTAGACCAGCCGGGGGTTCACCGCGAGGCAGTCCGCCGGGCCGACGCCGAGCCGCTCGGTGACCCCCGGACGGAACCCCTCGATCAGCGCGTCGGCGCCGGCGACCAGGGCCAGCACCACCTCCCGGCCGCCGGGGGACTTCAGGTCCACCCCGACCGAGCGGCGTCCCCGGTTGAGCAGGTCCGGGTGCGCGGTGCCGAACGCCGCCGGGTCCACGTCCGTGGCCCGGTCCACCCGGACCACGTCAGCGCCCAGGTCGGCCAGCATCATCGCGGCGAACGGACCGGGCCCGATGCCGGCCAGCTCGATCACCCGCACGCCGGCCAGCGGGCCGGCCGGGAGGTCCTCCGTCATCGGCACACCATAGGCGAGGCGCGTTTGCCCCGTAAGGGGTCGGGAACCCGCCCGTCGAGACGTGGGAGGTGGCGTGGTCGACGACCGGATCAGGGTGGCCATGCTGCACGGTCCCGGTCGCCCCGACGCCGACGGCGTCAGCGACTACGTGACGCACCTGGTCGAGGCGCTCGACGGCGTCGGCGTCGAGGTGACCCCGGTGCCCGTGCGCCCCGACGGCGACCGGGGACGCTGGCGGGTCGCCACCGGCCGGGCCGCCCGCCGGGTACGGGAGCTGACCCCCGACGTGGTGCACGTGCAGTTCGCCCCGTCGGCGTACCGGTTCTCGGGGCAGGCCGGGCTGCTGCCGTGGCGGCTGCCCCGGCGGGTGCCGCTGGTCACCACCCTGCACGAGTACGGCTGGTGGGCCTGCCCCGGCTGGCTGCCGGGACGGCTCTGGTCGGCGGTGGAGCGGACCCGCTGCTGGGACCGGGAGTCCGGCCGGCTGGTGCCGGCCAGCGCGGCGGTGATCGTCACGAACCCCGGCCACCGGGCCGTGGTGCGCGCCCGTACCGGCCGGGCGGCCACCCACATCCCGATCGCCCCGAACGTCGTCGACCACGTCGGGGCGGCGACGGCGGGGTCCCGCCTGCGGGCGGAGCTGGGCCTGCCCGAGGGTGCGCCGCTGCTGGCCTTCTTCGGCTTCGTGCACCCCGTGAAGGGGCTGCGGTACCTCATCGAGGCCCTGCCCGAGCTGCGGCGCGACCACCCCGACCTGCGGTTGCTGGTGGTCGGCGGGTTCACCTCGCAGGCGCTGCCCGAGCGGGAGGCGCAGGCGTTCCGCGCCGAGCTGACCGGGCTGGCCGACCGCTGCGGGGTGGCCGACGCGGTGACGTTCACCGGGCACCTGCCCGCCGAGCGGGTCTCCGCCGCGCTGCGCGCCGCCGACGTCGCGGTGCTGCCGTTCACCACGGGGGTGAGCACGAAGAGCGGCGCCCTGCTCGCCGCGCTCGCGCACGGCGTACCGACCGCGGTGACGGAGTCCGACGCCGGCGACGACGGCCCGCACCGCAGCGGGGCGGTCGCGGTGATCGGGGCCCGCCGGGACAGCGCCGCGATCGTGCGTACCGTCGGCAGGCTGCTCGCCGACCCGGTGCTGCGCCGCCGGCTCGCCGAGCGCGCGCGGGCCTTCGCCGCCGCGTACTCCTGGCCGAGGGTGGCCGCCGCGCACCGCGACCTCTACGCCCGGACCCTGGGCCGCGCGGATGCCTGAGCGGTACGCGGACATCCTGGTGGTCGACCTGCTCGGCGGGATCGGCGACCTGCTGATGCTGCTGCCGGCGGTGCACGGGCTGGCCCGTCGCAACCCGGGCGCGCGGCTGCGGCTGCTCACCCACGACCCCGGGGCGGAGCTGGTGCGCGCCGACCCGGCGGTCGCCGAGGTGCGCACACCCCCGCACGGCCGGCCGGGCGCCGAGCGGGACGCGGTCGTCGCGGCCCTCGCGGCCACCCGACCCGACCTCGCGGTCAGCACCACCCGCTACGACGGCATCCCCGACCTGCTCGAGGTCGGCGCCGGGCGGGCCGTGACGAACCTGTGGCGCGACCCGCCGCCGCAGCAGCCGGTCGGCGACCGCTACCTGGAGGTCCTCTGCGCCGAAGGGCTGCTCGGCGCGGCCGACCGGAGCGCGCGGCCCCGGGTGTACCTGGCCGGTGCGGCCCGGCGGGCGGGAGAGCGCGCCGTGGCGCGGCTGGTGGGGGAGCCCCTGGCGCCGCCGGTGGTGCTCGTCACCGGTGCCGGAATGGCGGTCAAGCGCTGGCCGCGGGGGCACTGGCGGGGGCTGGCCCGCGCCCTGACCCGGCGCGGGCACCCGGTGCTCACCGTCGGCCCGGTCGACCCCGCCGCGCCGCTCGGGGTGCCGCTTCCCCGGGCCGACCTGCCGACCCTCGCCGGGCAGTTCGCCGCGGTGGGGCGGCGCGGCGGGGTGGTGGTCGGGCCGGACACCGGGCCCGTGCGCCTGGCCGCCGCGGCCGGCGCCGCGACGGTGACGCTGTTCGGCCCCACCGACGCCCGGCGGTACGGCATGGGCGGCACCGACCTGCAGGGCCTGCCCGGGTGCGCGTACCGGCGTCCCACCGCCATCACCGAGCAGCCCTGCTGGTGGGAGGCGCGCTGCCCGCTCGACGCGGCCGGCCCCGCGTGCATGGCCGACCTCGACGTGGCGGCCGTGCTCGCCGCCGTAACCGCCAGCTGAGCTGGGACGCAAGCCCGCGTCACACGTCGCCGGTGTGATCTGGCGTGCCCCGTTTGCCGAGCCCACGGGCCTGCCCTAACCTTGTCGCGACGAGGGGAGTACTTCCCACGAGCCATCCCGGTCAGTACGGCGTGCCCGGGGCACGCCTCGGGTGGCTGCCCACGAAAAGTGGGTGAAGGAGACCTCGAACATGACAGGGTGTTCGAGGAGGCTCCATGTCCGATTTGCCGTATCTTGCCGCCACCGATCTCCAGTCGGTGGGTACCCCCACGCTGTGGGGCGTCACCATCGCTGCCGTGATCGCCCTGCTCGTGCTGGACTTCCTGGTCACCCGTAAGCCGCACGAGGTGTCGATGCGGGAGGCGCTGGGCTGGTCCGCCTTCTACATCGCCCTGCCGCTGGCCTTCGGCGCCTGGATCTGGTCCCGTTTCGGCTCCAACCAGGGCGTGGAGTACCTCACCGGTTACCTGGTGGAGAAGTCCCTCTCGGTCGACAACCTCTTCGTCTTCATGCTGCTGCTGGCCGCGTTCGCGGTGCCGGCCGAGCTGGCCCAGCGGGCCCTGCTCTACGGCATCACCGGCGCGCTCCTGCTGCGCGCGGTGTTCATCGCCATCGGCGCGGCGGCCCTGCAGACCCTGGACTTCGCCTTCCTGCTCTTCGCGATCATCCTGCTGCTCACGGCGGCGAAGCTGCTGCGCGACGCCGTCACCGGGCACGAGCAGGAAGTCGACATCAGCAAGATGCGTTCGGTGCGGCTGCTGCGCAAGTTCATGCCGGTCACCGAGGACTACCACGGTCCGAGGATGGTCGTGCGGATCGCCGGCCGGCGTACGCTCACCCCGTTCGCCCTCGTGGTGACGGCGCTGCTCGCCACGGACATCGTCTTCGCCGTCGACTCGGTGCCCGCCGTCTACGGCATCACCGAGGACCCGTACCTGGTCTTCGCCACCAACGCGTTCGCCCTGCTGGGGCTGCGCGCGCTCTACTTCGTGCTGCACGCCGCGCTCAGCCGGCTGGTGCACCTCAGCTACGGCCTCGCGATCATCCTGGCGTTCATCGGCGTCAAGCTCGGCCTGCACTGGGCGCACGGCATCTGGCCGGGCGTGCCGGAGATCCCGACCCTCGCCTCCCTGGGCGTCATCATCGGCGTACTGGTGATCGTCACCCTCACCAGCCTGCGGGCCACCAGCAAGGCCGGCGGGGGCGAGAAGGAGATCGTGGTCGAGCGGCGCTGAGGCGTCACCCGTCGCGGTGCGGATCCGTCCGACCGCGCCGTGCCACCCACCCCGGGTGGTACGACTGACGGGTGGGAATCGTGTCACCGGGCTTCCAGGGCCGGCCCCGCTCAGCGGAGCCGGCCCTGCCGCCGGGGCAGTACCTGACGCAGGACTTCCCGGTGCTCTCCGCCGGCCCGACGCCGAGGGTGCCGCTGGAGACGTGGGAGTTCGTCATCTCCACCGAGTCCGGCGCCGAGTTCCGCTGGAGCTGGGACGAGCTGATGGCGCTGCCCCAGGAGACCCCGACGGTCGACATCCACTGCGTGACCCGCTGGTCGAAACGGGACACGGGCTGGCAGGGGGTCTCCCTGGACACGATGCTGGAGGGCGTCGACACCGGCGCCCGGTACGCGCAGGCCCACTCGTACGGCGGCTACACCACGAACCTGCCGCTGGCCGACCTGCGCGGCGGGCGGGCCTGGATCGCGCACCGCTACGACGGCGGACCGCTGCCGGCCGAACACGGCGGCCCGGCCCGGCTGCTCGTGCCGCACCTCTACTTCTGGAAGTCCGCCAAGTGGGTGCGCGGCATCCGCCTCACCACGGAGGACCAGCCCGGATTCTGGGAGACCGCTGGCTACCACGACTACGGGGACCCGTGGCGTGAGCAGCGGTACCAGGGCGATTGACCGCCCCGCTGCGCTGGCGGGTGGCCCGGCTGCGCGAACGCCGGGCGCAGACGCCGTCCGCGCACACCCTGGTGCTGGAGGTGCCCGGCTGGCCGGGGCACCTGCCCGGGCAGCACGTCGACGTGCGGCTGACCGCCCCCGACGGCTACCAGGCGGCCCGGTCGTACTCGCTGGCCGGCCCGGCCGAGGTCGACCGGATCGCGCTGACCGTGCAGCGGGTGCCCGACGGCGAGGTGTCGCCGTACCTGATCGACGTCTACGCCGAGGGCGACCCGGTGCAGGTGCGCGGCCCGGTCGGCGGCTGGTTCGTCTGGCATCCGGAGGAGACCGCACCGGTGCTGCTGGTGGCCGGTGGGTCGGGCGTCGTACCGCTGATGGCGATGGTCCGCGCCCGCCGCGCCGCCGGCAGCCGGGTGCCGTTCCGGCTGATCTACTCGGTGCGCACGCCGGCCGACGTGATCTACGCCGACGAGCTGCGCCGCCGGGTCCGCGACGACCCGGGCCTGGACGTCGCCTACGTGTACACCCGCGAAGCCCCGCAGGGCTGGCGGGGCGAGCCGCACCGGATCGGGCTGGCCGACGTCAACAGTCACGGCTGGCCGCCGGAGCTGGAACCCCTCTGCTACGTCTGCGGCCCGACCGGGTTCGTGGAGACGGCGGCGGACCTGCTCGTCGGGCTGGGCCACCAGAGCCGCCGGGTGAAGACCGAACGGTTCGGCCCCACCGGCTGAGCGTCGAGGAGGAACGCCGATGACCGACACGTCGTACCTGGACGGCAACATGCTCGACGGCCCGCTGCGGGAGCTGTTCGCCGTCGACCTGAGCACGGCCGCCGGGCGGTGCGCGCACTGCGGCATGACGGGCCCGCTGGCCCGCCTGCGGGTCTACCCGCACGCGCCCGGCCTCGTCGCCCGCTGCCCGAACTGTGCCGAGGTGATGCTGCGGCTGGTCCGCTCGCCCGAGGACGCCTGGCTGGACCTGCGCGGGGCCACCTTCCTGCGGGTGCCGATGCCGGCCGAGCAGCCGTACCCGGGCCCGCTGTGAGGGCGGGGGAGGGGGACGTGACCCCGACTCTCGGACCGGACGGAGGCGATGTGACGGACGAGGCCCTGCGGGCGCGGTCGGCGCGGGAGGTGTTCGAGGACCACCTGCGGCTGGCCGCCGAGCACCGGTTCGCGGAGGACCTGGCGCGCAACGTGTCGCCGTCGTGCGTGGTCCTGGAACGCCGGGGCGTGTTCCGTGGGCGCGAGGGGGTCCGCGAGCTGGCCCGGTGGCTGGAGGACGAGCTGCCCGGCGCCCGGTACGTGTACACGAACCGGATGGTCGAGGGCCGGATGGCGTTCCTGGAGTGGACGGCCCAGATCGAGGGCGTACGGGTCTGCGACGGGGCGGACTCGTTCCTCATCGAGCAGGGCTGGATCGTCGCCCAGACCATCCACTACACGCTGGAGCCGGTCGACGACGAGGCGGACCGGCCCGCGGGACCGTGAGTGCCGGGTCGCGCGCGCAACGCGCTGGACAACGGCGGCGCCCACCGTGACAGTGGTTCGCCGTGAGATATCTGCGTACGGCGGGGCCGGTCGGCATCCGCCCGCCCCGTCCGGGCGACGAGGCCGAGTTCGTCGCGGCGGCCCGGCGCAGCCGCGACCTGCACCACCCCTGGCTGGCCGCGCCCGACGACCCGGCGCGGTACGCCGCGTACCTGCGTAAGATCCGCCGCCGGGACCATGCCGGATACCTGATCTGCGACCGGGACTCGGGCGCGATCGCCGGCTACGTGAACATCAGCGGGATCCTGATGGGCGCGCTGCGCGGCGGGTACCTCGGCTACGCAGCCTTCCTGCCCTACGAGGGCACCGGGCACGCCTCCGCCGGCATCGGCCTGGTGGTCCGGCACGCCTTCGACGCGCTCGGCCTGCACCGGCTGGAGGCGAACATCCAGCCGGGCAACGAGCCGTCGCGCCGGGTGGCGCGCAAGCTCGGATTCCGGCTGGAGGGCTACTCACCGGACTACCTGTTCGTCGACGGGGCGTGGCGCGACCACGAACGGTGGGCGATCACCGCCCCGGCGCCCGCCGGTACGCAGGCCGGTGGCGGCCCGTCGTGACCGCCACCGACCGCCGGGTCAGCGTCCCGGCCGGCGCGCCTCGGCCCGCTGGACGCCGAGGCGCTCGAACCGTCCCTGCTTCTGCTCGACGCGCCGGCGCTGCCGGGGCGTGAGCTGCCTGCGACCGCTCTGCCGCAGGTAGATCGGCTGTCGCTGGTCGTTCGACATCGGTGTGCTCACGGCGCTGTCCTCCCGTCGCTCGGGTCCGGGACCACCGTGTCGCCGGGGCGGGTGAGTCGAACCCACCCGCCCCGGGTGAGCCGGCCCGGCGCGGCCGCCTCAGACGCGGGAGGTGAAGGTGGCCAGGAACCGGTGCGGGGTGGTCACCCCGGCGTTGTCGAAGCAGAGCACGTCCACCTCCACGTCGAGGCCGGTGGACCAGGGCTGGGTCAGGTGGCAGTAGTTCGACCCGGCGCCCTGCGCCACGACCTGCGCGTGCGTCTGGCTGACCCCGAGCTGCGGGAACTTCGCCAGGTAGCGGCCGGCAGGGGCGATCGCGGCCACCGTGTTGGCGCCGACGCCGAGCACCGAGTTGTCGTTGGTCGGCCCGCCGACCCCGGTGCCCAGGTAGCCGAAGCGCGACGGCGGGGCGAGCGAGCCGATCACCGGCCGCCGACGGTGGTAGGACAGTACGAAGTCGGTGGCCGCCGGCGCGCCCGCCTGGTCGAAGCAGGACACGTTCGCGGCCACGTCGGTCCCGGCGGCGGACCAGTTGTCGATCTTGCAACGGCGCGGCGCCGCGTTCGGCTGCACGGCGGTGACCTGCACGTCGCCGGCCAGCGCGCCGGCGAGCCCGACGCCCGGGAGCTTCACCGCCCACTGGCCGACCCCCAGCGGGCCGAGGCCGTTGGCCGCCCCCGTCGAGTTGTACGACTGGACCAGCGCCCCGCCGGCCTGCTGGACGTACGCGTGGGAGGTGCCCGCCGGCAGCACCCCGCTGCTGGTGGTCCACAGCACGGTGAACGGGGTGTCGTCGCGGTCCCCGCCCGGCTTGTGGCACTGCACGTCGACGATCTGGTCGGCGCCGGCGGAGAACCAGCGGACGACCTCGCAGTAGTGGCCGGTGCGGTTGACCGGGGTCACGTGCGGCACGCCCCGCGCGCCAGCGGCGACCTGCGGGAAGCGCACCTGGAACCGGCCCGGGGCGAGCTTGCCGCCCTGCGCCCAGGCGGCGGGGAAGGCGGTCTTCCAGCTGCCCCACTGTCGGGTGGTGTCGAGCACCGTCCAGGCCGGCACGGTCGGGTCCTTGACGTAGGCGAAGCCCCACCGGTCGGCGGTGGCCGCCGCGGCCGGGCCGGCCGCGGCGAGCGCGCCGGCGGTCAGCACGGCGGTCAGCGCGGCGGCGGCGAGCGAACGGAGTCGCATCTTTCCTCCTGGTGACGAGGGTCGGGTCGGCAAGCAGCGTGCGCCACCGCGGCAGACGTCACTGTCGGCAACCGCACAGCCACCTGTCGCAAGTGCGCCGCTGTCGGCTGCCCGGCCCCGCGTCCGACCCCCGCCGGGCCCACGCCTGGCCTCCGGGCGCCGTGGGCCGCGTGTTGATTCGTCCGTGTCGCCACGTTTGTCCCGCTGCCGGGTGGGAACGGGGCCGCAATGACGAAACCTCGTGTGGTGATCGTGGGGGCCGGTTTCGCCGGTTACCACGCGGCGAAGACGTTGAGCCGGCTGGCCCGGGGCCGGGCCGAGATCGTGGTGCTGAACTCCACCGACTACTTCCTCTACCTGCCGCTGCTGCCCGAGGTGGCCGCCGGCGTGGTGGAGCCCCGGCGGATCTCCGTGCCGCTGACCGGGACGCTCGACGGGGTGCGGGTGCTGATCGGCGAGGCCGACCACGTCGACCTGCAGAACCGCTGGGTCGGCTTCACACAGCCGGAGGGCGACCGCAACCGGATCGCGTACGACCGGCTGGTGCTGGCCGTGGGCAGCGTCAACAAGCTGCTGCCGATCCCCGGCGTCACCGAGTACGCGCACGGCTTCCGCGGCCTGCCCGAGGCCCTCTACCTGCACGACCACGTCGTCCGGCAGATCGAGCTGGCCGAGCAGACCGAGGACCCGGCCGAGCAGCAGGCACGCGCCACCTTCGTGGTCGTCGGCGCCGGCTACACCGGAACCGAGGTGGCCGCGCACGGCCAGCTCTTCACCGACGAACTGGTCTCCCAACGCCCCCGTCTCAAGATCCGCCCGAAGTGGATGCTGCTCGACGTCGCGCCCCGGGTGCTGCCCGAGCTGGACAAGCGGATGTCGGAAACCGCCGACCGGGTACTGCGCCGCCGGGGCGTGGACGTGCGGATGGGCACCTCGGTCGCCGTGGCCACCGCCGACGGGGTCACGCTCACCGACGGCGACTACGTGCCCACCTGCACCCTGGTCTGGTGCGTCGGCGTGCGCCCCGACCCGTTCGTCGCCGAGCTGGGACTGCGCACCGAGCGGGGCCGCCTCGTCGTCGACGAGTACCTCAACGTCCCCGGCTTCCCCGAGGTGTACGCGTGCGGCGACGCGGCCGCCGTGCCGGACCTGGCCCGGCCCGGGCAGATCTGCGCCATGACGGCGCAGCACGCGCAGCGGCAGGGCAAACTGGCCGCGCACAACATCGCCGCCTCCTACGGGCAGGGGCGGCGCAGGCCGTACAAGCACCACGACCTGGGCTGGGTGGTCGACCTGGGCGGCAAGGACGCCGCGGCGAACCCGCTGAAGGTGTCGCTGTCCGGGCTGCCCGCCAAGGCGGTCACCCGCGGCTACCACCTGCTGGCGATGCCGGGCAACCGCGTCCGGGTGGGCGCGGACTGGATGCTCGACGCCGCCCTGCCGCGCCCGGCCGTGCAGCTCGGCCTGGTGCCGGCCAACGCCGTACCGCTGGAGAGCTCCTCGCCGGAGGTGGCCGTCCGGGCGCGCTGACCCGCACCGGCCGGGATCACCCCGCCAGGCCGTGGCGCTCGTCGCGCCACCGGTTGCGGTGCGGGCAGCGCACGGGCGGGCGGCGGGGCCGTCGCGCACGCCGGGACTGACGTTCCCTGCCGGAGAGGGCGGCAGGGCCGAGGGGCTTCAGCGGGCGGCCAGGGCGGCGGGTTCGGGGGGCTTCAGCGCGCGGCGAGGGCGGCGTCGGTGGCGGGACGGGCGCCCGCGACGAACGCGTCCAGGGCCGCCCCGTGCAGCACCCCGCCGGGCACCGGATCCCGGGCGACCCGGGCGGACAGCCGGGCCACCGGCAGCCGCCCGGGGAGCGCCGCGGCGGCGAGGACCACGTTGCCGTAGCGCCGCCCGCGCAGCATCCGGCGGTCGGCGACCAGGCAGACGTCGGCGAGGACGGCCCGCAGGGTGGCCGCGTGGACCCGGGCGAGGACCAGCGGCGGCAGGTCGGTCACGTTGACCACCAGCACGCCGTCGGGACGCAGCGTCCGGGCCACCTCGGTGACGAACTCGACGCTGCGTACGTGGGCGGGCATCCGCGCCGCCCGGTAGATGTCGGCCAGCACCAGGTCGTAGCCGGCCGAGGGCGCCCGCCCCAGTGCGTCCCGGGCGTCGGCCACCCGTACGTCGACCCCGGCGGGCAGCGCCGGCAGCTCCCGCGCCACCAGGTCGACCACGGCCGGATCGCGCTCCACGACCAGCTGCGCCGAGCCGGGCCGGGTGGCGGCCACGTAGCGGGGCAGGGTCAGCGCGCCGCCACCGAGGTGCAGCACGTCCAGCGCCCGGCCGGGCGGGGCCGCCAGGTCGACCACGGCGGCCATCCGCCGTACGTACTCGAAGTGCAGGTGGCGGGGGTCGGACACGTCGACGTAGGACTGCTCGACGCCGGCGGCGAGGAGCGTACGCCCGGTGGGGCGCGCCGGGTCGACGACCAGCTCCAGGCGGGGCGCGTCGGAGGGCTCCATCCCGGCAGGCTAGCCGAGCCGGGGCGGACCGGCGGGTTGGCGTCCGCCGGCCCGCGCCCCGGTCAGCCGGACGCCATGCCGGCGCCCGCCTCGTCGATCGCGTCGTCCACGGCGTGGGCGAGGTCGACGTCCATCGCGGTCACGGCGTCGGCCTGCCGGGACCGTACGGTCAGCACGGCGGTGCCCGGGTCCGGGCGGCCGATCCGCGGGCCGCGACCGGTCTCCTGCCGCAGCCGGTCGATCCGGTCCAGCACCCGGTCCAGGTTGTCCGCCGGCAGCTCCATCGTCCGGGTCAGCGCGTCGCCGTCGCCGGACCAGTACGGCAGCCCGTCGAGCGCCTCGCGCAGCTCCGCCTCGCTCAGCGGTGGCGTCGCACCGACCGCGCCGACCACCCCGCCGCCGACGGACGGCGGCTCCAGCAGGTCACGCAGGCCGTCCGGCACGTGCAGTGACTCGATCAGGTCGCCGTCGTGGTCGGCCAGCGCCGCCACGGTCGCCTCCGCGTGGTAGCGGGCCTGCTCCGGGGTGCGGCCGCTGATGCGGCCCACCTCGGCCAGGAAGCCGGCCAGGTCCTGCCGGCGCCGGATGCCGTCCACCGGTACGACGTCGTGCAGCTTGCTCGGCACGGCCGCCAGCAGCCGCTGGCGCTCCGCCTCGCCGAGGGCGAACGCGAGGACCAGCACGGTCGACTCGACCCCCACCTTGGCGGTGCGGAAGTCGGCCCCGGTACGGCGGACGACGTCGTCGACCAGCGCGTGGTAGCCCAGCGCGGTCCCGTCCGGCGGGCCCGGCCCCCGGTCGGGCAGCGGGCGGGGGGACTCCGGCACGCCCGCCGGTGGCGGGGCCGGCCCACCCCGCGTGCTGTCCGGCTTGTGGCGGCTGCCGGCCGGCGGCGGGCCGGCACGCTTGCCCTGCTCCAGGTGGGTCAACTGCTTGGAGGCGCTCAGGCTGGCGCCGGTTTCGCTGGCCTGCATGCCGCGCTCGCGGGCCTGGCGGGCCAGCGCGCGGCGGCGCTGGTTGTCGCCCTCCATCTGCTTGCGCATGGTGACACCTCGCTTCCGCTGGTGTTCCCTCGCTTCCGCCCGACGCCTTCCCGTCGTCGCCGGCACCGAAACGGACGCCGCCCGTCGGGCCGGGGGCGCCCCGGCGGAGGTTCATCCGGCGGGGGTGAGGGGTGCTCACCCGGCGGGAGCCGACGATCGCAGCGGACCGGAGAACTTCCGAGAACGCGGAAGGACAGGTCGTGATGAAGAGGATCGTCGAGATCGTTCCCGCCCGACCCGGCTGGTACGCCCGCTGGCGCCTCTCGCCCGAGGACACCCGCTGCTACCCGGTGAGCCTGTGGGCGCTGCTGGAGGAGGGCGACGGCTCGGGCCGCGAGGTGGTCGGGGTGGACTGCATCGGGCAGTGGCCCGGAGCGGACGACAACGAGGCGGGTGGGGTGTTCGTCCGCTATCTCTTCCAGACTCCCGATTCCGGCCCACCGGAGGACGCCGAGCCGCCGTCGACGCGACAGCTGCGGACGACCGGGCCCCGGCTGCAACCGCTCACCACGCCCTGATCCTCATTCCGGCCCCCGGCCCCTGGTCCCAGGGTCGGGGGCCACCCCTCGGCGGGAGGCCCCGGCCTCAGCCCGCCCGGCGGACGTCGCCGTCGGTGGCGCCTTCCACGGCGAGCAGCTCGGTCAGGCCGGTGCGGTCGAGCAGCTGCTGGAGCTGGCGGCCGACCCCGCGGAGCCGGATGGCGCCCGTGCCGCCGCGGTGAACGGTCAGGAACGCGCTGAGCCCGGACGAGTCGCACAGGCTGACCGCGCTCAGGTCGAACAGAAGCTCCTGGTAGCCGTCGCGGCGCAGTTCCGCGGCGGCGGCGACGAGTTCCGGGGCGGTGTCGAAGTCCAGCTCACCGGACAGCCGGAGCCGGGCACGCCCGGCGTCGAGCCGGGTCACCTCGATGGTCAACAGCTGGGCGGGCATGTCCCCCATGGTCCCAGCCGAGGGCCCGCGCGCAAAGCCGGGGGCCGGTGGGTCGCGTCAGGCGGTGCCGGCGGCGCCCTCGGTCGGGGCCGTCGGGCCCTCGCCGAGCGGCCGGTCGAGCAGGCTCGTGACGCCGGTCATGTCCAGGATCGTCTCCAGGAACCGGGGCACGGCGTGCAGCCGCAGCGCGGTGCCGCACTGCTGCCCCTCGCGCCACGCGTGCACGATCACCCCGAGGCCGGTGCTGTCGATGAAGATCAGGTCGGAGAAGTCGAGGACGAGGGTCGCCGGAGCGTCCGCGAGCACCCGGTCGACCTCGGCGCGCAGCGGCCCGGCGGTGGTGTAGGCGAGGTCGCCCCCGACCCGGATGAGCGTGGCAGCCGGATCCGACCGGTCGACGGTCATGCTCAACGGAGTCGCCTCGGGTTGGCTCCGACGGGACAGCACGATCACGCCTTTCCGCAGGCTGCGAGGGGCAGAGGGTGAGGGGATCGTAACAACCCCCGGCAGGTCCCGCCCGGCACGCGCATGCCGCCCGCGCGACGGGCGTCGGGTGGCGCTCGCGGCCCACGGGCGTAGGGTGGGTGCAGAGATTTGACCACATGCGCCGCCTCACGGTGGTACGGGTGTCGACAAGGAGTGGGGCTCAGCTGGTGACTGCTGCCGACGTCCGGGACTCAGATCCCGGCGACGGACGGATCTCCGCATCGGGTGCCGCACGGGCCACGGCGTGGAGAGCCGAGGCCCCGGCACGCCCGGCACCCACCCTGCCCGCGCTCGCGGCCGACCGGGAGCACGCGGCACCCGACTGGTCCGAGATCGTCGAACACTTCCGCGAGGGCCTCGTCGTCTGTGACGCGCAGGGCGTGGTCCGCCATGTCAGCCCGGTGGCCGAGCGGCTGCTGCCCGAGGTCGCCCCGGGTGAGCTGCTCGCGGCGGCCGGCATCGCGGGGCTGGCCGCCGACGCCGAGTTCACCCACCACGGTCGTCGGCTGCGCGCGCGCCAGGTGCCGCTGTCGGCCGCCCGCTGCTGCTGGTACGTCGAGGACGTCACCGAGAGCGTCACCCGTGCCGACGCGCTGCTCGCCGAGCGGGCCCGCTCGGCCTTCCTGGCGGTCGTCGGCGAGAAGCTCGGCAACCCGCTGCACCCGGACCGGGCGGCCGCGGCGGTCGTCCGGCTGGCCGTGCCGACGCTGGCGGAGGTCGCGGTGCTGGTGCTGGCGCCCCGTTCCGGGCGGGCACGCTGGTGGCGGGCCGCCCGCACCGACGACGACGCCCCGATGGTCGACAGCGGTGTCCTGCCCGCCGTCGACCTGCCGGCGGCGATCACCGAGGGCCTGGACGGCGCGGAACCGCACACCCTCGACTGGCTGGTGGAGCAGGCCGTGGAGGCCGGCTGGTTGCCGGGGCTGACCGCGGCGCAGTCCTGCGCGCGGGTGGTGCCGCTGCCCGGTCGCGACGCCCCGGCGGGTGTGCTGCTGGTCGCGCGGCGCCTCGACCGCTGGTACGACGAGGCCGACGTGGACCTGGTCCGCGCCTTCGCGGCCCGGGCCGGGGCGGCACTGACCACGGCGCTGCTCTACCGCGACCAGGCCGAGGTCGCCGACACGCTCCAGGCGAGCCTGGTGCCGGTGGAGCCGGCGGAGGCGACCGGGGTGCAGTGGGGCACCGCCTACCGGCCGGCCCAGGCGGGCCTGCGCATCGGCGGCGACTTCTACGGCTCGCACCGGCTGGCCGACGGCGGCTCGGTGTTCTTCCTCGGCGACGTCTCCGGCAAGGGCGTCGAGGCGGCGGTCTTCACCGGCCAGCTCCGGCAGTGCCTCCAGGCGTTGCACCGGGTCGAGTCGCAGCCGGGGCGGCTGCTCAAGCTGCTCAACGACGCGCTGCTGGAGACCAGCCAGGCGCAGGGCCAGGGGCGGTTCGCGACGATGGTGCTGGGCGTGGTCCGCCCGCACCGCGAGGGTGGGCTCACCCTGACCATGGCCGGCGGCGGGCACCTGCCGCCGCTGGTGCTGCGCGGCTCCGGCGAGGTCGAGCCGGTCCCGCTGTCGGGCATGCTGGTCGGCGTGGTCCCCGATCCCCGCATCGGCGAGGTCACCGTCCGGCTGGAGCCGGGGGAGACCTGCCTGCTCTACAGCGACGGGGTGACCGAGGCCCGCGGTGGCCGCCGTGGCAACGAGCAGTTCGGCACGGAACGGCTGATCCACGCGGTGGGCGGCTGCCAGCGGATGCCCGCCCCCGCCCTGGCCGAACGCGTCGAGCAGGTGACCTGCGACTGGCTGGCGCACGGCGACCACGACGACATCGCCGTGTTGGCGCTGCGCGCGACCGGCCCGGGTGAGCGTACGCCCCGGCACCTGCACGCGGTGCCCGACGCGACCGGAACCGCCGAGCTGAGGGGGACCCACCCGTGACCGCCGCCCCGACCGCCGGGATCCTCCCGGCCGGCGCCTGGCCGGCATACCTGGACTGCCTCCAGGAGGCCGACGAGTACGCCGCCATCGAGGTGGCCGTCGGCCTGCTCGAGGCGGGCGTGCCCGCCGAGCGGGTCCTGCTCGACCTGGTCGCCCCGGCGCAGGCCGAGGTGGGGGAGCGGTGGGCGCGCAACGAGTGGAGCGTCGCCCAGGAGCACGCCGCGACGCACATCAGCGAGCGGGTGGTGGCGGCGGTCGCGGCGTACGTGAACCCGCGCCCGACGCGCGGGCGGGTCGTGGTGGCCTGCATGGACGGCGAGTGGCACGCCCTGCCGCCCCGGCTGGTCGCCGAGGTGCTGCGGTTGCGGGGCTGGCAGGTCACCTTCCTGGGCGCGAGCGTTCCCGCCCCGCACCTGGTGTCCTACCTGCACCGGCACGACGCCCACGCGGTCGCGCTCGCCTGCGCGCTGCCGATGCGCCTGCCGCACGCGCACCGCATGATCGAGGCGTGCCGCCGCGTGGACGTCCCCGTGGTGGTGGGGGGCCGGGGCTTCGGCGTGGACGGGCGCTGGGCCCGCAAGCTCGGCGTCGCCTGGGCACCCGGTGCCCCGAGCGCGGCCGACCTGATCGCCGACGAGCGCACGCTGCGCCGCGTCCCGCCGGCGGAGCTGAGTCACCTGGCCGACGACGAGTACACCAGCCTGCTCAAGCGGCGCGGCGAGCTGATCGACGGGGCGCTGGCGGAACTGCGCGAACGCGACCCGGGGACGCGCGACTACACGCCCAGCCAGATGGACTCGACGGTCAGCGACCTCGGCTACATCGTCGACTTCCTGGCCGCCGCGCTCTACGTCGACGACGCCACGTTGTTCACGGAGTTCGTCGACTGGCTGGTGGAGATCCTCACCAGCCGCGGTGTGCCGGCTCCCACGCTGGGGTCGACTCTGGAACACTACGGCCGGGTCCTGCGTGACTTCCCCCGGGCCGCGCGCTTCCTCGGGGCGGCCGGGTCGTCTCTGGCCAGGCTCGGCGGCGCCGGGGTGCGCTGAGCGCCGGTGCGGTCGCCGCCGGCACCCCTGCTTATACTTGCCTCACTGCAAGCATCCGCCTTGCGGTGGAGCGAGGGGGACCAGGGGTGACGTTCACCGTCACGTGCGCCGACCGCGACGGCGGGACGACACGCCTGCGGCTGGCCGGTGAGCTCGACCTGAGCACGGCGCCCGAGCTCAACGCCGCCATCGACCGGCTGGTCGACGCCGGCGAGCGCCGCCTGCTGGTGGACCTCACCGAGCTGACCTTCTGCGACTCCACCGGCATCGCCGCCTTCGTCCGGGGCGACAACCGGGTGGCCGCCGACGGCGGGTGGCTGCGGCTGACGGGCGCCACCGGCCGGGTCGACCGCGTGCTCCAGGTGACCGGGCTGGCGGAGGTGCTCCGGTACGACCCCGGCAGGGCGGACCCGACGACGCGCTCCGCCGGCTGATGGGCTAGATTTCCGCCGGCGCAGAGCGCCCCGCGGTTCTCCGTTCCACCGACACGAAGCAGGTAGTGATGGGTGTAGACACCCCGAGTCCGGTTCGCATCCTGGTGGTGGACGACGACCCGGGTGACGTTCTGATGATCGAGGAGGCGCTCGCGGACTCCGACGTCGACAAGGTCATCGACGTCGTCAGCGACGGCCAGGAGGCGATGGAGTTCCTGCGCCGCGAGGGGCGGCACACGGACGCCCGGCGGCCGGACGTCATCCTGCTCGACCTGAACATGCCCCGGATGGACGGGCGGCAGGTGCTCGGCGAGGTCAAGGGCGACGAGGACCTGCGTACGATCCCGATCGTCGTGCTGACCACCTCCAACGCCGACACGGACATCGTGGGCAGCTACACGCTCCAGGCCAACGCCTACGTGACCAAGCCGATCGACCTGGACGACTTCAACGACGTGGTGCGGCGGATCGACGAGTTCTTCGGCCGGGTGGTCGTGCTCCCGAAGCGCTCCTGAGGCGCCCGAGCGCTCCCGAGTCGCCTGGGTGAACCCGGTCGCCCGCCGGCCCTTCCACGGCTCGCCCGGCGCTCCGGCGTGTCCGCATGGTGAACATTTTTCCCGAACCCCCTCCGGCGCCGCCCCCAGCGCCGAGGATCCAGGGTGGGGAAGGAAACACCAGCTGCCTGGGGGGCGACAGCATGAGGTTCTCCGTCGTTGAGAACGGCTACGACCAGCGGCAGGTCGACTCCTGCCTCGACGAGATCGGCATCCGGCTGGCCCGGCTCGCCGCCCGCGCGGAGGGCGCCGCGAGGGCCGGGCGGGAGTGGGACGAGATCCGTGACGAGGCGACGGCGCTGAGCGGGCTGCTCCAGCGACTGGACCTGGGCGCCGCCGACCGGGCCCCGCGCGGCGCGTACGACGCCGATCGCGAGGCGGTGGACCTGCTGGCCCGGGCGCGGGTCGAGCTGAACGCGGCCCGGGAGGAGGCCCGCCAGGTGCGCGAGCGCGTCTACGCCGAGGCGGTACAGGCCCGCCGGGAGTTCGAGGAGGCGCTGCTCGCCCGGCGCCGGCGCGAGGCCCGGGTCGACCGGATCCTCGACGGGCTGACCGTCGAACCGGTCCCCGCCGAGACCCCGACCGCCGCGGCCGGCGTGCCGGCGACCCGGATCGCCGACCGTAACGGCGCGGAGGCCCCCAGCGAGCCGCCGGGCGGCCGCGCCGGGATCCGCTGACCCTCCGCGTGCGTCCGGGCCGCGCACGGTCCTCGCGGACCGTCAGGTCAGCGCCGCGACCACCGTGGTGGCCAGCTCCTCGTGCTGGGCGTACGCGTCGGGGAAGGCCGAGACCTGCACGGCCTGGGCGGCACCGGCCACGCTCATCTGCTGCCAGCCCGGCACGTCCCGCAGCGCCTCGTAGAAGGCCTGCGCGGCGTACGTCGGGCGCATCAGCTCGCGTACCGTGCCCCAGCCGCTGCTCGGGCGCTGCTGGAACAGGCCCACCGAGTCGTGGTCGGCGCCGCTGCCCTGGTGCGGGTACCGGCTGGACTCCGGGAGCACGTCGCTGGCGAGGTTGTAGAGCCGGCTCTCCTGCATCGCGGTCGCCACGGCGACGACCAGCGCGCGGCGGGGCATCTTCAGCTCGACGCCCACGTCGACGATGGTCTTGGCGTTGTCCATCTGCGCCTGGGTGAGCCCGGCGACCGGGCGCGGCCGGGGCGGCGGGGCCGGCTTGCGCGGGACCTTGCGGGTGGCCGAGGGGGTCGGCTTCGGGGTCGGGCTGGGGCTGAGCGTGGGGGAGGGGGAGACGGCCCGGTCCAGGGACCGCGAGGCGCGCCCGTCGTCGACGGCCCGCTCGGCCAGGGCCTCGGCCACGGGCTCCCGGGTGGCGTCGGCGTCCTCGCGCGCGCCGGCGAACGCGGCCACGCCGAGGCAGCAGGTCACACCGGTGGCGAGGGCGACCCGCACGGGGGTCGAGGCGAGCAGGGCGCGACCGCCGCGCCGCCGCCGCTGCGCGGCGCGATGACGGCCGATCGTCCGTTCGGTCGAGGCGGGATCATCCGTACGGGCCGACGGTCGATCCTGGGTCGGCTTCTTGTCGGTGGGGTCGTCGGGGTGCACCCGCCGAGGCTAGAAAGGCGAGCGCGTCTTGCCATCGGCCTGCTTGGTGGCATGCGCCACAATTTGCGCCGATCTGCGGGCCGATAACGCCCGGCGAAGCAGCAACGCGGCCATCTGCCCTTGTCTGATCTTCCGTGTATATCCGATACGGGGGAGGTAATCGGATCAAAAGTCGATCATGGACGGGGATGCCCTGGCTCGGCCGGACCTCCACCGAACGGTGGAGGTCGCCTCACCCCGCCCGGACGACCACCGGTCGTCCCCGGGGCGACCCCGCGCGCCCCCGCACGATCCCGCGCGCCCCCGCACGATCCCGCGCGCCCCCGCACGATCCCGCGCGCCCCCGCACGATCCCGCGCGGCGGAGCCGGCTGCCGTCCGGGCCGGTGCCGTGACTCCTCCGGCGTCGTCCCGCCGCGCGCGCCGGTCAGTGCCGGCCGTTCTCCGCCGGGGTCACCGTGAGCCGGTGCCGGCTGCCGTCGCCGCTGGAGAAGGGCCACAGGCGGTCGGCGTGCTCGACCAGCTCGGCGAGCTGCTGCCGGCTCAGTCCCGCCGAGGAGATGGAGGCGTGCACGTCGGCCCGGTACCGGCCGTCGTCGTCGCGTCCGAGCTTCGCCTCCGCGCGTACCTGCACGGTGTGCGCCTCGTCGGTGATCTCGCCTGCCGCCTCCACCGCCGCGTGGTGCAGGCAGGACGCGAAGGCGGCGGCGAGCAACTGCTCCGGGGTCAGCCCCGAGCAGTGCGGCGCCAGCGGGGACGCCAGGGCCGTGGAGAGGCTCCCGTCGTCGGTGCGTACGTGGCCGCCCTCGGCGGTCGCGGTGGCCGTCTCGTTCAGCCAGGAGCTCGATTCCGGCATCGCGTTCCTCCCGTCGCTCAGCCGCCCGGCTACCCGGCCCCCGGGCCGTGAAACCGCAGGCGGCCGGCGGGAAGGCCGGGGACAGCTCAGCCGGCCCGGGTGGACCAGTCGGGCAGCGGGGCCGCCTCGGTCACCTCGGCCGCCGCCCGCTCCGTCCACGGCGACATCGTCCCGACACGCTGGCGCGGCACGGCCGACTGGAGCAGCGGCACGTACACCCGGGCGTCCACCGCCTCGGCGAGCAGCAGCGCCGCCATCAGGCTCGACGGTCGCTCGACCGGGTCGTCGGCCAGGCAGGACGCGCACAGGTCGGCCACCTCCGGCGGCAGCCCCTCGATCTCCGGCAGCGGCTGCGGCGGTTGCCGCCGCCGGGCGCCGAGCAGCTGGGTCGTGGTGCCCGCCTGGTACGGCAGCCGACCGGTCAGGCAGTAGTAGAGCAGGACGCCGAGGGCGTACATGTCGGCGGCGGGGGTGGCGGGCGCCCGTTCCAGCTGCTCCGGGGCGAGGTAGGCCGGCGTGCCGACCACCATCCCCTCCGGGGACCGGTCGGGGGTGCCGGAGGGGGTGGCGATGCCGAAGTCGAGCACCTTCACGCCGGCCGGGGTCAGGATCACGTTGGCCGGCTTGACGTCGCGGTGCACGATGCCGTGCGCGTGGGCGGCGGCCAGCGCGGCGCTCACCTCGGCACAGACCCGTACGGCGATGCGCCAGTCCAGCGGCCCGGCCCGCAGGTGCGCCGCCAGCGTCTCGCCCTCGGCCAGTTCCATGACGATGTAGGGCACCTGGCCCTCGGGGCCGGTCCCGCAGGTGCCGAAGTCGTGCACGGACGCCACGTTCGGGTGCACCAGCCGGGCGGCGGAGCGGGCCTCCGCGCGGATGCGCTCCACAGAGGTGTCCTGGCCCTCCTGCCCGGGGGACATGACCTTCACCGCGACCGGCCGGTCCAGTACCGCGTCGTGGGCCCGCCAGACCTCCGACATGCCGCCGATGCCGATGCGCTGTTCGAGCCGGTATCGCCCGTCCAGCGTTCTCATCGACTGCTCCCTGTCGCTCGTGGCCCGTCCCGCGACAGGGCGCCAACGCTGCGGTACCCGGGCTCCGATCAGGGCAAACCGCCGTCGGTTCGGGGCGGGGCCGCCTCCCGCTGCGGTAGCTTGCGAGCCAGGGCCGGATGTCGGGCGGTACGCGGGAAGGCGGGCGCGCGGATGAGCGAGGTGACCGTACGCTTCGTCGGCGGCCCGGCCCACGACCTGGTGCGGCCGGTGCCCGCCGAGCCCGACGGCGCGCCGCCGGCGCACTGGATCCTGCGCCACCCCGACGGCCCGGGACCGGCCCCGGGTGGCGGGCCGGACCACCTCTACCGGCGCGAGCATCCCGCCGGCGACGGCACCTGGACGATGCGCTTCGTGCACACCTACCCGGTCGGCATGACCGAGTGAGTACGCGCGTCGGGCACCTGGTCGCCCGACGGTGAGCGGGCCGGGGCGACGCACAGGTGGGACACAGGTGGCGCACAAGTCGGGCCCAGCGGGCCGGCGCACGATGGGGGCCATGGTGACGGACGGGCGGGCCGCAGCGGGCCGCGTGGAGCTGCGCCGCCCCGACGGGGAACCGGTGCGGGTGCTGGTGGTCGACGACGAGCCGACCCTGGCCGACCTGCTGTCGATGGCGCTGCGCTACGAGGGTTGGCAGGTGCGTACGGCGGGCGACGGCACGTCGGCGCTGAACGCGGCGCGGCAGTTCCAGCCGGACGCCGTGGTGCTCGACGTGATGCTGCCCGACCTGGACGGCTTCCAGGTGCTGCGCCGGCTGCGCGAGCAGGCCCCCACGGTGCCGGTGCTCTTCCTGACCGCCCGGGACGCGGTGGAGGAACGGATCGCCGGGCTGACCGTCGGCGGCGACGACTACGTCACCAAGCCGTTCAGCCTGGAGGAGGTCGTCGCCCGCCTGCGCGCGCTGCTGCGCCGCTCGGGGTTCGCCGTCGCGACCCGCCCGGACGCGGTGCTCACCGTCGGCGACCTCAGCCTCGACGAGGACAGCCACGAGGTGTCCCGCGACGGCTGCCCCATCACGCTCACCGCCACCGAGTTCGAGCTGCTGCGTTACCTGATGCGCAACCCGCGCCGGGTGCTCAGCAAGGCGCAGATCCTCGACCGGGTCTGGCACTACGACTTCGGCGGTCAGGCCAACGTGGTGGAGCTGTACATCTCGTACCTGCGGAAGAAGATCGACGCGGGTCGCAAGCCGATGATCCACACGCTGCGCGGCGCGGGGTATGTCCTTCGACCGGCGGAGTGAGCGCTCCGCCGGCCGGCTGGCCGGGCTGTCGCTGCGGACCCGTCTGGTGCTCATCCTGGTCGCCCTGCTGGCCCTGGTCAGCGTCGCCATCGGCGGGATCACCACGGTCGCGTTGCGACATTTCCTGATCGACCGGGTCGACGAGCAGTTGGTGCCGATGCGCGCCGCCCCCGGGTGGGGCGGGCCGGTGCCCGCCGAGTGGCCGCGCGGCGGCACCAATGGGCCGGACGCGCGGATCCCCCGGGGCCTGCCGCCGGGGACCGTCGCCGCCGAGGTGGTCGACGGCCGGGTCGTACGGGCCTGGATCCTGGCCGGCCGGGAGGAGCAGGCCGCCCCCGCCGAGGACCTGGCCGACCTCGCGGACCTGCCCACGGACGGCCGGCCCCGCACCCGTGAGCTGGGCGGGCGCGGCGACTACCGGGTGGTGGCACGCCAGTTTCCGGGCGGGACCGTGCGGGTGCTGGGCCTGCCGCTGTCGGGCGTGTCGGAGACCGTGTGGTGGCTGGTCGCCGCGCAGGTCGGCGTGGCCACCGCGGGGCTGCTGGTCGCCGGTGGGGCCGGCGCCCTGATCGTGCGGGCGACCCTGCGCCCGCTGCGCCGGGTCGCCGCCACCGCCGGCCGGGTCAGCGAGCTGCCCCTGGACCGCGGTGAGGTGGCGCTGTCGGTGCGGGTCCCGGCAGCCGACACCGATCCACGCACCGAGGTCGGGCAGGTGGGCGCGGCGCTCAACCGGATGCTGGGGCACGTCGGCGCCGCGCTCGCCGCCCGCCAGGCCAGCGAGACCCGGGTACGCCAGTTCGTCGCCGACGCCAGCCACGAGCTGCGCACCCCGCTGGCGGCCATCCGGGGGTACGCCGAGGTCGCCCGGCGGGGCCGGGACGAGGTGCCGCCCGACGTGGCCCACGCGCTGCGCCGGGTCGAGTCCGAGAGCGCCCGGATGACCAGCCTCGTGGACGACCTGCTGCTGCTGGCCCGGCTCGACTCGGGCCGCCCCCTCGCGGTCGAGCCGGTGGACCTGTCCGCCCTGGCGGTGGACGCGGTCGGCGACGCGCACGTGGCGGGGCCGGAGCACCACTGGCGCCTCGACCTGCCGGACGTGGTCGTCCGGGTGCCCGGCGACCCGGCCCGGCTGCACCAGGTGCTGGCGAACCTGCTGGCGAACGCCCGCGTGCACACCCCGCCCGGCACGACGGTCACCACCACCCTGCGGGTGGCCGGCGACGCCGCCGTGCTCGACGTCGCGGACGACGGGCCCGGGGTGCCGCCGGCGCTGCGGGCCGAGGTGTTCGAGCGCTTCTCCCGGGGCGACAGCTCCCGGTCCCGGGCGCACGGCAGTACGGGCCTGGGTCTGGCGATCGTGGCCGCCGTGGTGGAGGCCCACCACGGCTCGGTCGGGCTGGACAGCCGGCCGGGGCGTACGGTGTTCACCGTCCGGCTGCCGGGCGCCACCACCGACGCCTGAGCGCGCCCACCCGTCCCCGGGACCGTCGCCGCGCTGCCCGCCCGCGCTGCGGAGTTCCCTGTCGGTCGCGTCCGCGACGCCACAGCCGGCCGTCCCCGCGGCGAACGACGGGCGCGTTCAGTCGGCCAGCAGCTCGGCGAGGGCCTGCCCGACGCGTTCCGCGTGCCGCCCGTCGGGGTCCTCGTCGGCGTTGAAGTCGGTGACGCTCATCCCGATCAGCCGACCCGAGCGCACCATGGGTCGGGCCAGCGCGATCAGGTCGGCCCAGTCCAGGCCGTCGGGCTCCGGGTAGCTGACCGCCGGGAGCACGAGCGGGTCGAGCACGTCGAGGTCGAGGTGCAGCCAGGTCGGCGTCGTACCGACGGCGAGGTCCCGGCCCTGCTCCGCCGCGCCGGCGCCCCGCAGCCGGGTGGCCGGCACGAGGTGCACGGCCGGGTCGAGCCGGGAGGCCTCCCTGCCGTCCACGGCCCGGTCGAGCGGCCGGTGGCCGAGCACGTGCACCTGGTCGGGGTCGACCAGCGGTCCCTCCCGGTCGAGGACCCCCGCCGGGCCGTGGTCGGTGACGATCGACAGGTCCATGTCGGCCGCCTCGCCGGTGGGCGAGGTGCGGCCGTCCTCGAAGTCGAGGTGCGCGTCGAGGAACCACAGGTCGAAGCCGGAGGGAAGCCCCTGGAGGATGCCCGGCAGGATCGCGCAGTCGCCGCCGAGCACCAACGGGTGCCGCCCGGCGCCGATCAGCGTCGTCACCCGTACGGCGATCGCCCGGGCGGCGCGGCGCAGCTGGTCGACGCCGATCACCCCGGTCTCCGGATCCCGTACCGGGTCGGTGATCAGGGCGTCGACCGCGCCGGCGTCGGCCACACCCAGCCGGCCCAGCAGCCCGGCGGACCGCAGCGCGGCGGGCGCCCGGTGCTCGCCCCGGCCGCGTCCGGAGGAGTCGAGGGGAGCGTCCAGCACCGACCATCGCACACCCGGAGGCTAGCCCGGCCGTGGCAGGCTGGGCGGCATGTACCGGGAACGTCCGGCCGGGTTCGCCGGCGCGGTGCTCTGGACCAGCGCCACGACGGCGGGCGCCGCCCCGACCCGGGTGCTCCCCGACGGCTGCGTCGACCTGCTCTGGTCGAGCCGCGTCGGGCTGCTGGTGGCCGGGCCGGACCGCAGGGCGCACCTCAGCGGCGGCGGGCCGGCGGAGCGCTGGGTGGGGCTGCGGTTCCCGCCGGGCATCGGGCCCGCCGTGCTCGGCGTACCGGCCGTCGAGCTGCGCGACCGCAGGGTCGCCCTCGCCGACCTGTGGGGCGAGCGGGAGGCCGCCCGGCTGGCCCGGCGGGTGGAGGCAGCCCCGGCCGCCGCGCTGACGGAGATCGCCGTACGGCGGCTGGGCGCGGCCGGCGGGCCCGATCCGCTCGGGACCCGGGTCGCCGCCGCCCTGGCCGCCGGCGCCACCGTGACCGCGACCGCCGCCGGGGCGGGCCTCGACCCGCGCGCCCTGCACCGCCGGTGCCGGGACCTGTTCGGGTACGGCCCGAAGACGCTGGCCCGGATCCTGCGGATGCGGCGGGCGCTGGCGCTGGCCCGCGCCGGCACGCCGCTGGCCGAGGTGGCGGCCCGCTGTGGCTATGCCGACCAGGCCCATCTCACCCGGGACGTGCGGGACCTGGCCGGGGTGCCGCCGACCGCCCTGCTGTCCCGCTGAGCCGGCCGCGTGGGGCGGGGTCCCTGCCCGGCTCAGGCACCAGGGAGCGGGGCGAACAGGTCCACGCCGTTGCCGTCGGGGTCGAGCACCACCGCGTACCGCTGACCCCAGTAGGCGTCCCACGGGGGCAGGTGGCCCTTGTGCCCCTCGGCGACCAGGTCCGCGTAGAGCCGGTCGACCTCCGCCGGATCGGCGCACCGGAAGGCGAGGCTGGCCCCGCCGCCGCTCCCAGGCCTGAAGTCCGGGTCGAACGCGCGGATGGTCTCGACGGTGTCCCAGGCCAGCCGCAGGCCGCCGGGAAGGGTGATCTCCACGTGCGGGTCGGCCTCGGCGTCGGCCGGGATGTCGAGGCCCAGCCGCCGGTAGAAGGCGAGGGAACGGGGCAGGTCGGTGCTGACCAGGCCGATGAGGTCGAGCGTCGGTGTCATGGCCCCCACGGTAGGGCCGCCGGCGGCGGTGGTCTTGAACGAAACGGACGCCGGGCGGAGTGCCGGGTGTGGCCGCACGAGCCGGACGATCGGCGTAGCGTGTCAGACAACTCCGGCTTTCCGGGCAAATCCCCCAAGGGGTCCTGTCCGCGTACGCCGATCTCGATACGCGAGGGAAGGAGCGGTCGGTGGAACACCTGGCCTACCTGGACGCGGGGTCCGGCAGCCTGATCGTGCAGGCGGTGGTCGGCGGGGTGGCCGGCGCCGCGGTGGCGGCCAAGCTCTACTGGCGGCGACTGGTCGACCGGTTCCGCCGTCAGCCCACCGACCAGCGCTGACCCCGGCCGATGGCGAACTCCCGCACCGGCCTGCGCGCCGAGCCAGGTTCCTTCCGCGACCCCGCCAACCGGGTCTTCCACCTCGACGGCGACGTGCTGCGCGGGCTCGACGAGCAGGCCGCCGGCGAGTGGCGCGCGCTGAGCGCCAGCGCGTTCTTCCCGCCGCTGCTCGCCGCCGGCAAGGTGTGCGGCACCGAGGCGGTCGAGTCGCCGGCCGTGCCGTCGGTCGACCGGTGGGCCGCCGTCCTGCGCCACGAGCGCATCCCGTTCGTCTCCCACCCGTACGAGTGGTCCTTCGCCATGCTGCGCGACGCCGCGCTGCTGCACCTGGAGATCCTGCGCGAGGCCCTGCCGGCCGGGTTCACCACCAAGGACGGCTCGGCCTACAACCTCCAGTGGCGCGGCGTCGAACCGGTGTTCATCGACGTCGGCTCGTTCACCCCGGCGTGCGAGGGCGAGCCCTGGGCCGGGTACCGGCAGTTCTGCCAGACGCTGCTCTACCCGCTGATGCTCGGCGCCCACCTCGGGCTGGACTTCCAGCCGTGGCTGCGCGCCCGGGTCGACGGCATCGAGCCCGACCAGATGCGCCGGCTGTTCGGCGGCGCCCGGCGGCTGCTGCCCGGCGTGCCCACCCACGTGCACCTGCACGACGCGATGCAGCGGCGCAACGCCCGGGCCAGCACCACCGACGTCCGCTCCCAGCTCCGGGCGGCCGGCTACTCCCGTGAGCTGGCGCTGGCCACCGTACGGGGGATCGAGAAGCTCGTCCGGCGGCTGGAGCCCCGCCCGGCGGCCAGCCACTGGGTGGACTACCAGCGCACCTGCGCGTACACGGCCGACGACCGGGCCGCGAAGGAACGCTTCGTCACCGATGCGCTGGCCGACGGTCCACGGCCCCGACTGGCGCTGGACCTGGGCGCCAACGACGGCCGGTACGCCCGCCTCGCCGCCCGGCACGCCGACTACGTCGTCGCCGTCGAGCAGGACCCGGGCGTCGTGGACGGGCTCTACCGGGACCTGCGCGCGGCAGGGGAGCGGCGGATCCTGCCCCTGGTGATGGACCTCGCCGACCCGTCGCCCGGCGGCGGCTGGCGCGGCGTCGAACGGGCCTCGTTCGCCGACCGGGCCGACGCCGACGTCGTCCTCGCCCTGGCCGTCGTGCACCACCTGGCGATCGGGCGCAACGTACCGCTGCCCGAGGTGCTGGACTGGCTGGTCGGGCTCGCCGCCCCCGGCGCCCGCCTGGTGGTGGAGTTCGTCCACCCCGGGGACCCGATGACCCGGCGGCTGCTGGCCAACAAGCCCGAGGGGCTCTTCCCCGACTACCGGCCGGCCGAGTTCGAGCGGCTGCTCGCCGCGCGCTGCCGGATCACGCGGCGACTCGACCTGCCCTCGGGCACCCGGACGCTCTACGCGGCGGTCGTGGGTGGCTGAGCCGACCCCCGAAGCGTCCGCCGCGTCACCGGCGTCCGACCCCGCCGGCCGAGCCGCCCCCACCGTCCGGCCCGACCCGGCCGGTGAACCGTCGCTGTCCGAGCCGTCCCTGCCCGGGCCGGGCAGGCGTGCGCCGGGTGGCTGGCGTACGGAGCTGGGCCGGCTGGCCGAGGTGGCCGGGCTGGTCGGGCTCGTGGTCACCCAGCCGCTGCTGGACGTCCTCGGGCGCAGCCCCGACTTCTTCCTGTTCCACCGCGCCGAGCGCCGGGAGATCCTGCTGCTGGTGGCACTGGTCGCGCTGGTGCCCACCGCCGCCGTGGCGGTGCTCGGCGCGCTGTCCCGGCTGGCCGGCCGCGCCGCCCGCTCGGCGACCCACACCCTGGTGGTCGGCCTGCTGCTCGCCGCGCTGGCGGTGCAGGTCGGTCGGCACGGCACGCCGCTGCGGGGCGTACCGCTGCTGCTGCTCGCCGCGGTGGCGGGGGCCGCCGGGGCCGCCGCGCACCGGCGGTGGCGCGCGCCCGGCCGGGCGCTGCGGCTGGCCGCGGCCGGGCCGCTGGTGTTCCTGGGGCTGTTCGTGTTCGCCTCGCCCACCTCCACGGTGGTGCTGCCCCGGGGCGAGGGCGGCGCCGCCGGGGTTGCCGGGCCCGGCAACCACCCGCCGGTGGTCGTGCTGGTCCTCGACGAGCTGCCCCTGGTGTCCCTGCTCGGCCCCGACGGGCGGATCGACGCCGCCCGGTTCCCGCACTTCGCCGAGCTGGCCGGCGGCTCCACCTGGTACCGCAACGCCACCGGCGTCAGCGGCTGGACGCCCTACGCGCTACCGGCGATGCTCACCGGCCGCTACCCGCAGCGGGCGGCGGCGCCGCACTACTCGCAGTACCCCGACAACCTATTCACCGCCTTTGGCGGCCTGTACGACGTGCGCGCCGAGGAGAGCATCACCCGGCTCTGCCCGCCCAGCCGCTGCGAGCAGCCGGTCGACCCGGAACAGGGGATGGGCGTGCTCGTCCGGCAGGCCGGCGGGCTGCTGCGCCAGATCACCGCGCCGGTCGACAGTCGCGTGGACCCGGAGGACTCGTACCGCGAACCCACCGCCGTGGAGGCGGGCATCGACGCCGCCGAGCCGGTGCCGGCGGACCCGAAGTTCCGCTGGGACAGCCTGGACGACAACCAGCCGGCCCGCTTCACCAGCTTCCTCACCGGGCTGCGGCCGGCGGCCCGGCCCACCCTGCACTTCCTGCACCTGCTGATGCCGCACTCGCCGTGGGCGTACCTGCCGTCGGGGGCGCGCTACGACGCCCCGGAGGACCTGCCGAACGACGGCGCCGGATGGGTGGAGCTGGCCCGCGGGCGGCACCTGGCGCAGCTCGGCTACACCGACCGGCTGATCGGCCAGACCCTGCGCACCCTGCGCTCCACCGGCCTCTACGACCAGGCCCTGCTGGTGGTTACCGCGGATCACGGCGTCAGCTTCACCCCGGGCGCCCAGGGCCGGGGCATGGACGCCATCCGGACCGCCCCCGCCGAGGTCGCCTGGGTGCCGACCTTCGTCAAGGCCCCCGGCCAGCGCGCCGGGCGCGTCGACGACCGGAACTGGCAGCACGTCGACCTGCTGCCCACCATCGCCGACGAGGCGGCCATCCGGCTCCCGTGGCCGGTCGACGGCCGCTCCGCCCGGCAGGCCCCGCGTGCGGAGGCGGGCAAGGTCTTCTACGACCGCCCCGGCCAGCCGACCCCCGTGGCCGGCGGCGTACCGGCCCCACTCCCGCCGCCCGCGCCCCACCCGCTGGTGGGCACCGCCGTCGGCGACCGCCCGGCGGGCGGCACCGCTGAGGTCGCCGACCTGGCCGCGTACGACGCGGTGGACCCGGACACGGGGCGGCTGCCGGCCGCCGTCTGGGGCGACGTGCCGGACGAGGTACCCGACGGCACGCCCCTGGCGATCGCCGTCAACGGCCGGATCGGCGCGGTCGTCCCCGTGGTCCCCCGCGACGCCGGCGGACGCCGGTTCGCCGCCCTGCTCGCCGACGACCGCCTCTTCCACGCCGGCGCCAACCGCCTCGCCGTCTACCGCGTAACCGGCGACAACACCCTCCTCCGCCTGACCCTGACCTGACCCCACCCACCCGCCCAGCCCCACCTGCCCCGCCCAGCCCGCGCTCCGGCGCCCCGCGTCCCGGCCCGACCCTGCCGCGCTCCGGCTCGGCCGCGCAGTCCTCCCGCGCCCTCCCCAAGGTTGATCATGAGGTCACTGCGCTGGAATGCGCTTTCCGTAGGCGCTAACCTCATGATCAACGTGAGTGGCGCGGGGCGGCGGGGTGCTGTGGGGTGGGGCTGGTTGGCGGTTGTGCGTCCAGATTGAGTGGGTTTCTCGGCTCGCTCGTCGGGAAACGGGTGACGCATGCCTCACCGTCGAACCACGACGGGCGGTATCACCTCGACCGTGATTACGGTAAAAGCGAAGGCAATTCAACGCAGATCTGCCGGCGAAGCGAGGGAAACATGACGGAAGTCAAGCTCGATCACCCCGGTGGGCAGCTTTCGATGCCGGTGCAATCCGCGGTCGAGGGCCCCGCCGGCATCGGGGTGGGCAAGCTGCTGAAGGAAACCGGGATGACGACGTACGACCCCGGTTTCGTCAACACCGCGGCCTGCTCGTCCGCCATCACCTACATCGACGGTGACGCGGGGATCCTGCGGTACCGGGGTTACCCGATCGAGCAGCTCGCGGAGAAGTCCTCCTTCCTGGAGGTCTCCTACCTGCTGATCTACGGTGACCTGCCGACCCAGCAGCAGCTGACCGACTTCACCGAGCGCATCCGCCGGCACTCGCTGCTGCACGAGGAGATGCGCCGCTTCTTCGACGGCTTCCCCCGCGACGCGCACCCGATGGCCGTGCTCTCCTCGGCCGTCAGCGCCATCTCCACCTTCTACCAGGACAGCCTGGACCCCTTCGACGCCTCGCACGTCGAGATGTCCACCGTGCGGCTGATGGCGAAGGTGCCCACCATCGCCTCGTACGCCTACAAGAAGTCGATCGGGCAGCCGCTGCTGTACCCGGACAACTCGCTGGGCTACGTGGAGAACTTCCTGCGGATGACCTTCGGCGTGCCGGCGGAGCCGTACGAGGTCGACCCGGTGATGGCCAAGGTGCTGGACATGCTGTTCATCCTGCACGCCGACCACGAGCAGAACTGCTCCACCTCGACCGTGCGGCTGGTCGGCTCCAGCAACGCCAACCTCTTCGCCTCGGTCTCGGCCGGCGTGAACGCGCTCTTCGGCCCGCTGCACGGCGGCGCCAACCAGGCCGTGCTGGAGATGCTGGAGAAGATCCAGGCCGACGGCGGCGACGTCGCGTCCTTCGTCCGCAAGGTGAAGGACAAGCAGGACGGCGTGAAGCTGATGGGCTTCGGCCACCGGGTCTACAAGAACTACGACCCGCGCGCGGCCATCGTGAAGAAGGCGGCCCAGGACGTGCTCGGCCGGATGGCGAAGCCGGACCCGCTGCTGGACATCGCCATGCAGCTGGAGGAGATCGCCCTCGCCGACGAGTTCTTCGTCTCCCGCAAGCTCTACCCGAACGTGGACTTCTACACCGGCCTGATCTACAAGGCCATGGGCTTCCCGACCAAGATGTTCACGGTGCTCTTCGCGCTGGGCCGGCTCCCCGGCTGGATCGCGCAGTGGCGCGAGATGATCAACGACCCGGAGACCAAGATCGGTCGCCCGCGGCAGATCTACACCGGCGCCCCCGAGCGGGCGTACGCCCCGTTCTCGGAGCGCTGAGCCCCGGCCGTACCGACGACGAAGGCCGCCGACCCGCACGGGGTCGGCGGCCTTCGTCGTGTCGTCGGGCCCGGCGGCGCGGACCCCCGGATCGACAGGGGCCCGCGTCGGCCGTCAGCGCAGGCCGGCGGCGGCCAGCAGGTTGCCCTCGGCGACCGACGGCACGGCGCGGCCCCGGGTGACCCGCTCGGCGGCGAACGACCCGGAGGTGGCGATCGCCGCCGCGTAGGCCGCGGCCGTGCGCTGCGCGATGGCCGACCAGCCGTAGCGCTCGTGCACCATGACGCGGGCCCGGCGGGCGAGCTGGCGGGCCCGGTCCCGGTCCGACAGCAGCGCGTCGACGGCGTCGGTCAGCCCGTCCGGGTCGTGCGGCTTGAAGGTCATTCCGGTCACCCCGGGCTCGACGATCTCGGCGAGCCCACCGGTCGCGGCGACGGCCAGGGGCGCGCCGGCGGCGGCGCCCTCGAGGGCCACCATGCCGAACGGCTCGTAGATGCTCGGCACGGCGAAGCAGTCCGACGCGGCCATCACGGCGGGCAGGTCGGTGCCGCCGAGGAAGCCGGGGAGGCTGACCGTGCCACCGAGGCCCAGGCGGTGCACCTCGGCCTCCAGTTCCGCGCGGTACGGCCCGTCGCCGACGATGACCGCGCGCAGCCCGGGGTGCCGCTCGCGCAGCCGGGGCAGTCCGGCGATCAGGTGCTGCACGCCCTTCTCGTAGACCAGCCGGCCGGCGAAGGTGACCAGCGGTCCGTCCCCGGCGAAGCGGGCGCGGGCGCTCGCCACGGCGGCGGCGGGGACGCGCCAGCGGTGCGGCTCGACGCCGTTGGGCACCACGTCGACCCGGCCGGCCGGTACGTCGAACAGCCCGGTGACCTCGTCGCGCATGTAGCCGGAGCAGACGATGACCCGGCCGGACTCGCCGGCCAGCCAGTGCTCGACGCCGTGGATGGTGCGGTTCATCTCCTCCGGCAGCCAGCCCTGGTGCCGGCCGGCCTCGGTGG
>NZ_JCADBQ010000025.1:0-39646 GCF_059359355.1 Micromonospora sp. ZG13 | reverse complement strand
AAGCACTCGCCGCCCACGGCCACCGCACCAAACGCCTCACCGTCTCCCACGCCTTCCACTCCCACCTGATGGACCCCGTCCTCGACGACTACCGAGCCGTCGCCAACTCCATCACCCACCACGAACCCACCATCCCCGTCATCTCCACCGTCGACGCCCGACCACTGCACTCCACCCCCGACTACTGGGTCACCCAACTACGCCACACCGTCCGCTTCCACGACACCATCGAAGCCCTCACCGGCACACACCACGTCGACACCTACCTCGAAATCGGCCCCGACACCGTCCTCGCCACGGCCGCCAACGCCGCCGGCGACGCCACCACCATCGCCACCACCCACCGCAACCACCCCGAGACCGCGACCCTCACCAGGGCCGTCGCCGACCTGCACAACCTCGGCTTCCCCGTCGACTGGCCCACCTGGTTCGCCGGTGCCCGCACCACCGACCTGCCCACCTACCCCTTCCAGCGCCAGCGGTACTGGGCGGAGAACGCGACCGCGACGGGGGCGGCCAGCCGGCTCGGCCTCGCCGACACCGAACATCCCCTGCTCGGAGCGGCCGTCGCGCTGCCCGACTTCGACGGTGTCGTCTACACCGGCCGGCTGTCGACCGGCACGCACCCGTGGCTCGCGGACCACGTCATCGCGGGCCGGGTGCTCGTTGCCGGCGCGGCGCTCGTCGAACTCGCCGTACACGCCGCCGACGCGGTCGGCTGCCCGGTGGTGGACGAGCTGACCATGGTCGCCCCGCTGGTCCTGCCCGAGGACGGCGCGGTGCAGTTGCGGCTGCGGGTCGGTGAGCCGGACGAGGAGGGGCGCCGCAAGGTCGAGATCCACTCCCGCGGCGAGCACACCGAGAGCTGGACGCCGCACGCCACCGGGCTCGTCACCGCCGATCCGGTGGCCACGCCGGACACCGTGGCCGAGTGGCCCCCCGCCGACGCCCGGCCCGTCGACCTGGCCGACGCGTACGACCGGCTCGCGGACCGGGGCTACGGGTACGGGCGGGCGTTCCGGGGCGTCACGGCCGTGTGGCGACGCGGCGACGAACTGTTCGCCGAGGTCACCCTCCCCGAGGCGGAGGAGCGGTTCGCGCTGCACCCCGCCCTGCTGGACGCGGTGCTGCACGCCCCGCTGCTGGCCGACCCGGACGGCACCGGCGACACCCTGCTCCCGTTCTCGTGGCAGCAGGTGGTGCTGCACGCCACGAACGCCACCGCCCTGCGGGTCCGGATCGTCCCCGTCGACTCCGGCTGGGCGCTCACCGCGACCGACGGCACGGGCGCGCCCGTGGTGTCCGTGGGCAGGCTGGAGACCCGGCCGGTCGCCGGGCTCGACGTGCGGCCGACCCACCACGACTCGCTGTACGAGCTGACCTGGGTGCCGGTGCCGGCCACCGGCGGGCCGGCCGGGGACGTGACGGTGCTCGACACCACCACGTTCCCGCCCGATCCCGCCACGACGGACACCCCGGCCGCCGTACGCACCACCCTGCACCGCGTACTCGACGAGATCCGGTCGTTCCTGGCCGACCCCGCCGGCTCCCGGCTCGTCGTGCGTACCCGGGGCGCGGTCGCCCTGCCCGGCGAGGACGTCACGGACCTCGTCGGCGCCGCCGTGTGGGGCTTCGTCCGCTCGGTCCAGGCCGAGCACCCCGACCGCGTCGTCCTTGTCGACGGCGACGTCGTACTGGCCGACGACGAACCGCAGCTCGTGGTCCGCGACGGCGTCGCGCACGCCGCCCGACTGGCCCGGGCGGCCACCGCCGACCCGGTGCCGGCGGACTTCGGCTCCGGCACCGTGCTGGTGTCGGGCGCGTCCGGCGCGCTGGGTGCGGTCCTGGCCCGGCACCTCGTGGCGACCCACGGGGTGCGCGACCTGCTGCTGGTCTCGCGCCGGGGCGCGGCGGCGCCGGGCGCGGCGGAGCTGGCGGCGGAGCTGACGGCGTCAGGCGCCGCCGTGCGGTGGGCGGCGTGCGACGTGGCCGACCGGGACGCGGTGACGGCGCTGGTCGCCGGCCGGGACCTGTCGGCGGTGGTGCACGTCGCCGGCGTGGTGGACGACGGTCTGCTGACGTCGATGACGACCCAGCGGCTGGACCGGGTGCTCGCACCGAAGGTCGACGCGGCCTGGCACCTGCACGAGGCGACGGCCACGGCGGGGCTTGCGGCGTTCATGACGTTCTCGTCGGCGGCGGGCGTGTTCGGCAACGCCGGTCAGTCGGCGTACTCCGCGGCCAACGCCTTCCTGGACGCGCTGGCGGTGCGCCGCCGGGCGGCCGGCCTGCCCGGGCAGTCGTTGGCGTGGGGCATGTGGGACGGGGGGATGGCGGGCGAGTTGGGCGCCGCGGAACGGCAGCGGCTGGCCCAGGCGGGCGTACGGGCGCTGTCGGTGGACGAGGGCCTGCGCCTCTTCGACGCCGCGAGCACCTGCGCCGCGCCGGTGCTCGTACCCATCGGGCTCGACCTCGGCGTGGTCGAGGGCCCCATCTACCGCGGCCTGGTCCGGGCCAGGACGCGGCGGGCGGCGTCCGCCGGCAACGGCCTCGCCACCCGGCTGCTCGGCCTGCCCGCCCCGGAGCGCGCGGACCTGCTGCTGGACCTGGTCCGTACGAAGGTCGCGGGGGTGCTCGGGCACCGGGACCCCGACGCCGTCGATCCCGCCCGCGCCTTCACCGAACTGGGCTTCGACTCCCTCGCCGCGCTGGAACTGCGCAACCAGCTCAACGCCGCGACCGGCCTGCGGCTGCCCGCCACGCTGACCTTCGACCGCCCGAACACCCGCGCGGTCGCCGACCTGCTGCACGAGCGGCTCGTGCCGGACACCGGCACCGACGGCGGGCTGCCGGAGGACGAGGTCCGCCGCATCCTGCTCGCCATCCCGATCAGCCGGCTGCGCGACGCCGGCCTGATGGACAGCCTGCTCGAACTGGGCGGCGTACGGGTCGCCACCGGCGAGCCCGACGCCGCACCGACCGGGTCCATCGACGACATGGACGCCGACGCACTGATCAGCATGGCGCTCGCCGACCTCGGTGACGCGACGACGGAAGCGGGGAGCTGACCACATGGCGCACTCGGAGGAGAAGCTCGTCACCGCGCTGCGGGCCTCGCTGAAGGAGAACGAGTGGCTGCGGGAGCAGAACCGCAAGCTCGACTCGGTGCTGCGCGAACCGATCGCCATCGTGGGCATGGCCTGCCGCTACCCCGGCGGGGTCCGGACCCCGGACGACCTGTGGGACCTGGTGGCCGCCGGCGGCGACGGGATCACCGGTTTCCCCACCGACCGCGGCTGGAACGTCGCCGAGCTGTACGACCCCACGCCCGGTACGCCGGGCCGCTCGTACACCCGCGAGGGGGGCTTCCTGCACGACGCGGGCCAGTTCGACCCGGAGTTCTTCGGCATCAGCCCCCGCGAGGCGCTGGCGATGGACCCTCAGCAGCGGCTGCTGCTGGAGGTCTCCTGGGAGGCGTTCGAGAACGCCGGCATCGACCCGGCCGGCCTGCGCGGCAGCGACGCCGGGGTCTTCGCCGGCATGATGTACCACGACTACGCCGACAACAAGGCCGCCGGCGCGGTCGTCTCGGGCCGGGTGGCGTACACCTTCGGCCTGGAGGGGCCCGCCGTCACCGTCGACACCGCGTGCTCGTCGTCGCTGGTCGCCCTGCACCTGGCCGTGCAGGCGCTGCGCAACGGCGAGTGCTCGCTGGCGCTGGCCGGCGGGGTCACCGTCATGGCGACCCCGCTGACCTACGTCGAGTTCTCCAAGCAGCGCGGGTTGGCGCCCGACGGCCGGTGCAAGTCCTTCGCCGCCGCCGCCGACGGCACCGGCTTCGCCGAGGGCGCCGGCATGCTGGTCGTGGAGCGGCTGTCAGACGCCCGGCGCAACGGGCACCGGGTGCTCGCCGTCGTGCGCGGCACGGCGGTCAACCAGGACGGCGCCTCGAACGGCCTGACCGCCCCGAGCGGGCCCGCGCAGCAGCGGGTCATCCGGTCGGCGCTGGCCAACGCGCGGCTGTCGGCCAACCAGGTCGACGTGGTCGAGGCGCACGGCACCGGCACCACCCTGGGCGACCCCATCGAGGCCCAGGCCATCCTCGCCACCTACGGCCAGGACCGGGAACGGCCGCTGTGGCTCGGCTCCGTCAAGTCCAACATCGGCCACACCCAGGCCGCCGCCGGCGTCGGCGGGATCATCAAGATGGTGCTCGCCATGCGGCACCGGCTGCTGCCGAAGACGCTGCACGTCGACGCACCGAGCGACCAGGTCGACTGGACGGAGGGCGCGGTCTCCCTGCTGACCGAGGCCGTCGCCTGGCCGCGCGGCGCCGAGTCGTCCCGCGCCGCCGTCTCGTCGTTCGGGGTGAGCGGGACCAACGCCCACGTGATCCTCGAGGAACCGCCCGCGCAGGAGGCCGCGCCGGCCGCCGAGGCGACCGGACCGGTGCCGTGGGTGCTGTCCGGTCGCACCGCCGAAGCCCGGCGCGACCAGGCGGCCCGCCTGGCGGCCCACCTCGACCGGCACCCCGCCGCCCCGGCCGACGTCGCCGCCGCCTTGGCGGCCCGCACCCGCTTCGAGCACCGGGCGGTCGTGGTCGGCACGGACCCCGCCGAGCTGCGGGCCGGCCTGGCCGCCGTCGCGGCGGACGAACCCGCGCCCGCCGTGGCCGCCGGCACCGCCCTGAAGAACGAGCCGCGGGTCGCCTTCATGTTCCCCGGCCAGGGCTCGCAGTGGGCGGGCATGGCCGTGGAGCTGATGGACACCCACGAGGTCTTCGCCGCCCGGATGGACGAGTGCGCCAAGGCGGTGGACGGGTTCACCGACTGGTCGCTGCTCGACGTCGTGCGGGGCGTGCCCGGCGCGCCCTCGCTCGACCGGGTGGACGTGGTGCAACCCGTGCTGTTCGCCGTGATGGTGTCGCTGGCGGCGCTGTGGCGGTCGTACGGCGTCGAGCCCGCCGCCGTGGTGGGGCACTCGCAGGGCGAGATCGCGGCCGCTGTCGTCGCCGGCGCGCTCACCCTCGACGACGGCGCCCGCGTCGTCGCGTTGCGCAGCCGGGCGATCGCCGCCGGCCTGGCCGGACGCGGCGGGATGGCCTCCGTGGCGGCGCCGCGCGCGGACGTGGAGGCGCGCCTGGCCCGGTGGGGCGAGCGGATCTCGGTCGCCGCCGTCAACGGGCCCGCCGCCACCGTCGTCTCCGGCGAGCCCGACGCCCTGCGGGAACTGCTGGCGGCGTGCGAGGCCGACGGCGTGCGGATGCGGATGATCCCGGTGGACTACGCCTCGCACTCCGCGCAGGTCGAGGCCATCCGGGACGAACTGCTGAGCGTCCTCGCCGACGTCCGGCCGCGAGGCGCCGACGTGCCGCTGTACTCCACCCTCACCGGCGTGGTCGCCGACACCGCCACCCTCGACGCTGACTACTGGTACGCGAACCTGCGCGGCACGGTCCGGTTCGAGGAGGCGATCGACCGCCTGCTCGCCGACGGGCACGACGTCCTCGTCGAGATCAGCCCCCACCCGGTGCTGGGCATGGGGGTGCGCGAGATCCTGGACCGCGCCGACGTCCCCGCCGCGCTCGTCGCGTCGCTGCGCCGCGACGAGGGCGGCCTGTCGCGGTTCCTGCTCTCCCTCGCCGAGGCGTACGTGCGCGGGGTCGCCGTCGACTGGTCCCGGCACGCCAACGGCGTGCCGGCCCCGCTGCCGACGTACCCGTTCCAGCACCAGCGGTACTGGCAGCTGGAGGCGGCGTCCGCCGTGGACGCGCGCGGGCTCGGCATCGACGTCGTCGGCCACCCGCTGCTCGGCGCCGCGCTGACCGTCCCGGAGCGGGACCTGGTCGTGCTCGCCGGCCGGATCAGCCTGGAGACGCACCCCTGGCTGGCCGACCACGCCGTCCTGGACACCGTCCTGCTGCCCGGCACGGCGCTGGTCGAACTCGCCGTGCGCGCCGGTGACGAGGTCGACTGCCCGGCCGTCGAGGAACTCACCCTCACCACCCCGCTGGTCCTCCCGCCCCAGGGCGGGGTGGCCCTGCGGCTCACCGTCGAGGCACCCGACGAGCACGGCCGCCGCGCGCTGGGCGTCTACGGCCAGACCGACGCCGAGGCGACGGTCGGCATGTGGACCCGGCACGCCACCGGCGTCCTCGCCCCCGTCACGACGGAGGGGGAGCGCCTCGCCGAGTGGCCGCCCGCCGACGCGCAGCCCGTCGACCTCGGCGACCTGTACGACCGGCTCGCCGGGCTCGGCCTGCGCTACGGGCCGGTGTTCCAGGGCCTGCGGGCCGCGTGGCGCCGGGGCGACGAGACGTTCGCCGAGGTGGCGCTGCCCCAGGGCACCGACGCGGACGGGTTCGGCCTGCACCCCGCGCTGTTCGACGCGGCCCTGCACGCCCTCGCCGGCGACGTCGCCGACGGCACGGCGCAGCTGCCCTTCCTCTTCAGCGGCGTGACGCTCCACGGGGCGGGCGCGACGAGCCTGCGCGTCCGGTTCACCCGGAAGGGGGCGGACAGCGCCGCCCTGCTCGTCGCCGACCACGCGGGCGCCCCGGTCGCCACCGTGGCGGCGCTCACCGTACGCCCGGTGGCCCCGCAGGCGCTGCGGGGTCGCAGCGGCTTCGTCGAGTCGCTGTTCCGGCTGGAGCACGCGCCCCTGGCCGTCGGTCGGGGCGACCGGGGTGCCTGGCAGACGCTGGGCGCCGCGCCGGTCTTCGACGCGCCGCCGGTGGCGTTGGCCGACGCGTCCGCCGACACGCTGTTCCTGCCGTGCTTCGCCGACGCGCCCGGCGTCGCCGCGGTCGCCGACCTCACGGCGTACGCGCTGACCACGATCCAGCAGTGGCTCGCCGCACCGGACCTGGCCGACACCAGGCTCGTCGTGGTGACCCGCCCGGACGACCTGGCCGGCGCGGCGGTGCACGGGCTGGCCCGCTCCGCGCAGGCCGAGAACCCGGAGCGGATCGTCCTGCTGGAGGCCGACCACACCGCCGACGAACTGGTGGCCGCGGCGCTGGCGACCGGCGAGCCGGTGCTCGCCATCCGCGACGGCGTGGTGAGCGCGCCGCGCCTGGCCCGGGTCCCCGACTCCGACGTCGCCGGGCCCGCCGTGTTCGGCCCGGACGGCAGGGTGCTCGTCACCGGCGGCACCGGCACCCTCGGCGCGCTGGTCGCCCGCCACCTGGTCACCGAGCACGGGGTACGCGAACTCGTGCTGACCAGCCGCCGTGGCCTGGCCGCCGAGGGCGCGGCCGAGCTGCGCGACGAACTCACCGGGCTGGGCGCGACCGTGACCGTGGCGGCGTGCGACGTGGCGGACCGGGACCAGGTCGCCGCGCTGCTCGCGGCGTACCCCGTCACCGGCGTCGTGCACACCGCGGGCGTGATGGCCGACGCCACCATCCCCACGCTCACCCCCGAGCGGCTGGCCACCGCGCTGCGACCCAAGGTCGACGCGGCCTGGCACCTGCACGAGCTGGCCGGTGAGCTGAGCGCCTTCGTGCTCTTCTCCTCGGCCGCCGGCATCTTCGGCAGCCCCGGCCAGGGCGCCTACGCGGCGGCGAACGCGCTGCTCGACGCGCTCGCCGCGCAGCGGCGGGCGGCGGGACAGCCCGCCCACTCGCTCGCCTGGGGGCTCTGGACCGAGCGCAGCGAGATGACCGCCGACGTGGACGGCGCGCAGCTCGGCCGGATGGCCCGCAGCGGCATGGCCGAGCTGTCCAGCAAGGACGGTCTGGCGCTCTTCGACGCCGCGGTCCGGTCGACCGAGGCGCTGCTGGCACCGGTGCCGATGGACCTGGCCGTGCTCGGCCGCGGCGACCGTGAACCGCCGGCGCTGCTGCGCGGCCTCGTCCGCGCCCCCGCCCGCCGGGCGGTGGGCGGCTCGTCGCTGGCGCAGCGGCTGGCGGAGGTGCCCGCCGAGCGCTGGCACGAGGTCGTGCTGGAGGTGGTGCTCACCCGGGTCGCCTCCGTCCTCGGCTACGCCCGCGCGGACCGGCTGCCGGCGGGGCGCGCCTTCAAGGAGCTCGGCTTCGACTCGCTCACCGCGCTCGACCTGCGCAACCAGCTCAACGCGACGACCGGGCTGCGGCTGCCCGCGACGCTGGTGTTCGACTACCCGACGCCGGAGGTGCTGGCCGGGCACCTCGTGGAGCAGTTGGGCGGCGGGCGCACCGCGACGACGGACGTCGCGCTGGCGCGCCACGACCAGGAGCCCGTCGTGATCGTGGGGATGGCGTGCCGCTTCCCGGGCGGCGTGCGTACGCCGGAGGACCTGTGGCGGCTGCTGTCCGGCGGCGCGGACGCGATCGGGCCGTTCCCCACCGACCGGGGATGGCACCTCGACGCGCTGTTCGACCCCGACCCGGACCACCCCGGCACCAGCTACGTCGACCAGGGCGGTTTCCTCTACGACGCGGCCCAGTTCGACCCCGGCTTCTTCGGCATCTCCCCCCGTGAGGCGCTGGCGATGGACCCGCAGCAGCGGCTGCTGCTGGAGACCTCGTGGGAGGCGCTGGAGCGGGCCGGCATCGACCCGACCACGCTGCGCGGCAGCCGCACCGGCGTGTACGCGGGCGTGATGTACAACGACTACGGCAGCGTGCTGAGCGGCTCCGCCGAGTCGGTCGACGGGTTCCTGTCCACCGGCAACTCCGGCGGGGTGATCTCCGGCCGGATCTCGTACACGCTCGGGCTGGAGGGCCCGACGATGACCGTCGACACCGCCTGCTCCTCGTCGCTGGTCGCCCTGCACCTCGCCATCTCCGCGCTGCGCAACGGGGAGTGCTCCCTCGCGCTCGCCGGCGGCGTGTCGGTGATGTCGACGCCCGGCACGTTCCTGGAGTTCTCCCGGCAGCGCAACCTCGCCCCCGACGGACGGTGCAAGTCGTTCGCGGGCGCCGCCGACGGCACCTCGCTCTCGGAGGGCGTCGGCGTGCTGGTGGTGGAGCGGCTCTCCGACGCCCGCCGCCACGGGCACCCGGTGCTCGCCGTGGTGCGGGGCTCGGCGGTGAACTCCGACGGCGCCTCCAACGGGCTCACCGCGCCGAACGGGCCGGCCCAGCAGCGGGTGATCCGGGCCGCCCTGGCGGACGCCCGGCTGTCCCCGTCCGAGGTCGACGTCGTCGAGGCGCACGGCACGGGCACGACCCTGGGCGACCCGATCGAGGCGCAGGCCGTCCTCGCCACGTACGGCCAGGAGCGCGCGGCACCGGTGCTGCTCGGTTCGGTCAAGTCGAACCTCGGGCACACCCAGGCCGCCGCCGGGGTGGCCGGCATCATGAAGATGGTGCTGGCGCTGCGGCACGGCCTGCTGCCGCAGACCCTGCACGTGGACGAGCCCTCGCCGCACGTCGACTGGACCTCCGGCGCGGTACGCGTCGCCGCGACCCCGGTGCCGCTCGCCGCCACCGACCGGCCCGTGCGCGCCGCCGTGTCGTCCTTCGGCATCAGCGGCACCAACGCGCACGTCGTGCTGGAACAGGTCGAGCCGGCGGCGCCGGTCGAAGAACCGGACGTCCCGTTCACGCCGTGGCTGCTCTCCGCCCGGACCGAGGAGGGGCTGCGCGAGCAGATCCCGCGGCTGCGTGCCCACGTCGCCGCCGATCCCACGCTGCGCCCGGTCGACGTCGCGTACACGCTCGCCACCGGGCGGGCCGGGTTCCCGCACCGCGCGGTGCTGCTCGGCGACCAGGTGGTGACCGGCACGGTCGACGGCGGCAGGCTCGCGATGCTCTTCACCGGCCAGGGCGCGCAGCGGGTCGGCATGACGGCGGAGCTGTTGGGCTTCCCGGCGTTCGCGCGGGCGTTCGACGAGGTGTGCGCGGAGCTGGACCGGCACCTGGAGCGGCCGTTGCGGGAGGTGCTGGACACCGACGAGGTGCACCAGACCGCGTGGACCCAGCCGGCGTTGTTCGCGGTCGAGGTGGCCCTGTTCCGGCTGTTCGAGTCGTGGGGCGTACGGCCGGACCTCGTGGCCGGGCACTCGATCGGTGAGCTGGCGGCGGCGCACGTCGCCGGGGTCTGGTCGCTCGCCGACGCCGCGGCGGTGGTCGCGGCGCGGGGCCGGCTGATGCAGGCGCTGCCCAGCGGCGGCGCGATGGTGGCCGTACGGGCCACGGAGGACGAGGTCACGCCGCTGCTCACCGACGGCGTCGCGATCGCCGCCGTCAACGGGCCGGAGTCGGTTGTGCTCTCCGGGGAGGAGGCCGCCACCCTCGCCGTGGCCGGGCAGCTGACCGGGCGGGGCCGCAAGGCGCAGCGGCTCACGGTGTCGCACGCGTTCCACTCGCCGCTGATGGACCCCATGCTCGACGAGTACCGCGCGGTCGTGGCGCGGGTGGAGTGCCGCGAGCCGGTCATCGAGCTGGTCTCGACGGTGACGGGCGACGTCACCACCCTCGACGCCGACTACTGGGTGCGGCAGGTACGCGAACCCGTCCGGTACGCCCACGCGGTCGCCACGCTGGCCGCGTCCGGGGCCACCACCTTCCTGGAACTCGGCC
This sequence comes from Micromonospora sp. ZG13, assembly GCF_059359355.1. Lineage (NCBI taxonomy): Bacteria > Bacillati > Actinomycetota > Actinomycetes > Micromonosporales > Micromonosporaceae > Micromonospora > Micromonospora sp. ZG13. Next base: position 29,139 of record NZ_JCADBQ010000025.1, on the reverse strand, counting down.
CCGACGCGGTGCTCACCGCGCTCGGGCGCAACGTGGCCGAGGGAGAGTGGATCCCGGTGTGCCGCAAGGGCCGCGCCGCGCCGGAGACCGTGGCCACCGCGTTCGCCCGGCTCGCGGCGCGCGGCGTGGCCGTCGACTGGCCCACGGTGGCGCCGGGGCGGACCGTGGAGCTGCCCACCTCCGCGTTCCGGCACCAGCCGTACTGGCCCCGGCCGGGCGCCGGCACCGGCGACGCGAGCGGGCTCGGCCAGACGCGGACGAACCACCCGCTGTTGGGCGCGGCGGTCGAGCTGCCGGACGGCGGCGCCGTGTTCACCGGCCGGCTCGCGCTGGCCACCCACCCGTGGCTGGCCGACCACGCGGTCGCGGACCTGGTGCTGCTGCCCGGCGCGGCGCTGGTCGAGCTGGCGGCGCACACCGGCCGCGAGCTCGGCTGCCCGCGCGTCGAGGAACTGACGCTGGAGGCGCCGCTGGTGCTGCCGGACGCCGGCGGCGTCCAGGTGCGCGTGACGGTGGGCGAGGCGGCGTCGGACGGCGGCCGGGACGTGAGCGTCCATTCGCGGGTCGAGGACGAGGACGGCTGGACGACCCACGCGGCGGGCCGGTTGACCCCGGCCGGGGCCCTCGGCACCGACCTGCGGGCCTGGCCGCCGGACGCCGAACCGGTCGACGTCTCCACGACCTACGGCGACCTGTTCGCGCGCGGCCTGCGCTACGGCCCGGTCTTCCAGGGCCTGACCGCGGCGTGGCGGCGCGGGGACGAGGTGTTCGCCGAGATCGCCCTGCCCGAGCAGGCGCACGACGACGCCGCCCGCTTCGGGCTGCACCCGGCGCTGCTGGACGCCGCCCTGCACGCGGCGGCGTCGACCGGCGACGGCGAGCCTGTGCTGCCGTTCTCGTGGCGCGGCGTCACCCTGCACGCCGCGGGTGCCACCCGCCTGCGGGCCCGGATCGTGTCGGGCGACGGCACGGCGACGGTCACCCTGGCCGACGCGGCCGGTGCCCCGGTCGCCTCCGTCGAGGCGCTGGCGGTGCGCCCGGTGTCGCCGGAACAGCTCTCCGCCCTGCGTCGCGACCGCCACGAGTCGCTGCTGCACCTGGAGTGGACGCCGCTGACCGCCTCGCCCCGACCGCGTACCGTCGCGGTGCTCGGCGCCGGCATCGGCGGCCTCGACGCCACCGCGTACCCGGACCTGGCGGCCCTCGCCGGGGCCGTCGACGCCGGCGCCGCGGTGCCCGAGGTGGTGGTGGCGCGCTGCGCCCCCGACCGGGGCGCGGCGCAGGACGTACGCGCGCACACGGCAACCCACCAGGTCCTCGCCCTCGCGCAGCGGTGGCTCGCCGACGAGCGCTTCGCCACCTCCCGCCTCGCCGTCCTGACCAGCGGCGCGGTGGCCACCCGCCCCGACGCCGACGTCACCGATCTCGCGGGGGCAGCGGCCTGGGGCCTGATCCGCTCCGCCCAGTCCGAACACGCCGACCGGTTCGTGCTGGTCGACGTCGACGCCGAGGAATGCCCGGGGCTGCTGGCCGCGCTCGGCTCCGACGAGCCGCAACTGGCCGTCCGGGGCGCCGACGTCCTGGTGCCCCGCCTCGCGCGGACCGCCGTCACGGCCGACGCCCCCGCCGCCGGGTTGGAGGGTCCCGTCCTGGTCACGGGCGCCACCGGCGTGCTCGGCCGGCTCGTCGCACGGCACCTGGTCGACCGCCACGGGGTACGCGAGCTGGTCCTGGTCAGCCGCAGCGGCCCCGCCGCCGAGGGCGCGGGCGAGCTGCGCGACGAACTTCTCGCCCTCGGGGCGGAGGTCACCGTCGCCGCGTGCGACGTCGCCGACTCCGAAGCGCTCGCCGCGCTGCTCGCCGCCCACCCGGTACGCGCGGTGGTGCACACGGCGGGTGTGGTGGACGACGGCGTCATCTCCTCGCTCACCCCGGAGCGTGTCGACCGGGTGCTGCGGCCCAAGGTCGACGCCGCCACGAACCTGCACGAGCTGACCGGGGACCTGACCGCGTTCGTCCTGTTCTCCTCGGCCTCCGGGGTGCTCGGCGGGCCCGGCCAGGGCAACTACGCGGCCGGCAACGCCTACCTGGACGCGCTGGCCCAGCACCGGCGGGCGAACGGCCAGCCGGCCGTGTCGCTGGCCTGGGGCCGCTGGGAACAGGCGGGCATGGCGGAGCAGCTCACCGAGGCCGACCTGCGGCGCATGTCGCGCTCGGGCGTCGGCGCGCTCTCCGCCGAGGAGGCGCTGACCCTGTTCGACGCGGCGCTGTCGCACCGGGGCATGGTGGCGCCCATCCGCCTCGACCACCGGGCCCTGCGCGAGCGCGCGGTCGCGGGCATGGTGCCGCCGCTGCTGCGCGGCCTGGTCCGGGTGCCCGCCAGGCGGGCGGCCGACGCCGACGCGGGCGCGGTCGACGCGCTGCGGCAGCGGCTGGCGGGCCGGGACGCCGAGGAGGCCGAGGCCATCCTGCTCGACCTGGTGCGTACCCACGTGGCGGGCGTGCTGGCGTACCCCGACCCGGGCGCCGTCGCGGCCGACCGGCCGTTCAACGAGCTCGGTTTCGACTCGCTGACCGCGGTCGAGCTGCGCAACCGGGTCAACGCCGCCACCGGGCTGCGGCTGTCCGCGACGCTGGTGTTCGACCACCCGACGTCGAACGCCCTCGCCGCGCACCTGCGCGCCGAACTTGCCGGCGAGGCGGGCGACACCAACGCGGTGCTGGCCGCGTTCGCCGAACTCGACCGCCTCGAGGCGGTCCTGTCGGACGTCGACGAGCAGTCCCGTACGCGGCTGTCGCTGCGGCTGCGCGACGTGCTCTCGAAGCTGGGCGGCGAGCCCGCGTCCACCGGCAACGACATCGATTCCGCGACCGACGACGAGGTCTTCGCTCTCATCGACAGCGAACTCGGCATCTCATGACAGTGCGAGGAGGGCGACTGTAGTGGCCAACGAGGACAAGCTCCGGGACTACCTCAAGCGGGTAACGGTCGACCTGCAGAAGACCCGGCAGCGCCTGCACGAGGTGGAGGCGTCCGCGCACGAGCCGGTCGCGATCGTCGGCATGGCCTGCCGCTACCCGGGCGGCGTGACCAGCCCCGAGGACCTGTGGCGGCTGGTGGAGTCGGGCACCGACGCCACCGGCGCGTTCCCGACCGACCGCGGCTGGGACCTGGAGTCCCTGTACGACCCGGAGTCCCGCCGGGAGGGCACCTCCTACACCTCGCGCGGCGGTTTCCTGTACGACGCGGCGGACTTCGACCCGACGTTCTTCGGCATCAGCCCCCGCGAGGCGGTCGGGCTGGACCCGCAGCAGCGGCTGCTGCTGGAGGTCGCGTGGGAGACGCTGGAGCGCGCCGGCATCGAACCCGGCTCGCTCGCCGGCAGCCCCACCGGCGTCTTCACCGGCCTGATGTACCACGACTACGCGGGCAGCAACAGCTCGGGCAGCGTGGTCTCCGGCCGGGTCGCCTACACGCTGGGATTGGAGGGGCCGGCGGTCACCGTCGACACCGCCTGCTCGTCGTCGCTGGTGGCGCTGCACCTGGCGATCCAGGCCCTGCGCCGGGGCGACTGCACGCTCGCGCTCGTCGGCGGCGTCTCGGTGATGGCGACGCCCCTGACGTTCGTCGAGTTCTCCCGCCAGCGCGGCCTGTCGCCGGACGGGCGGTGCCGGTCGTACTCGGCGGACGCCGACGGCACCGGCTTCGCCGAGGGCGCCGGCGTGCTGCTGGTGGAGCGGCTGTCGGACGCGATCGAGCGCGGCCACCGCGTCCTGGCGGTCGTCCGGGGCTCCGCGGTCAACCAGGACGGCGCGTCGAACGGGCTCACCGCGCCCAACGGGCCGTCGCAGCAGCGCGTCATCGAGGCGGCGCTGGTCGACGCGGGCCTGTCGACGCGCCAGGTCGACGTGGTCGAGGGCCACGGCACCGGCACGACCCTGGGCGACCCGATCGAGGCGCAGGCGCTGCTGGCGACGTACGGCCAGGAGCGTGAGGACCCGCTGTGGCTCGGCTCGGTGAAGTCGAACATCGGGCACACCCAGGCCGCCGCCGGGGTGGCCGGGGTCATCAAGATGGTGGAGGCGATACGGCGCGGCGTCCTGCCCGGGACGCTGCACGCCGACCAGCCGTCGGACCAGGTGGACTGGACGGCCGGGAACGTGCGGCTGCTGACCACGGCCGTCGCGTGGCCCGAGACGGGGCAGCCGCGCCGCGCGGCGGTCTCCTCGTTCGGGTTCAGCGGCACGAACGCCCACGTGATCGTGGAGCAGGCGCCGCACGCCGAGGCGCCCGCGCCGGCCTCCGCGCCGGTTACCTCGTTGCTGGTCACCGCCCGCGACGCCGACGGGCTGCGCGACCAGGCGCGGCGACTGTCCGCCGTGGTGTCGCGGGTCGAGCCCGCCGAGCTGGGCTACGCCCTGGCCACCACCCGGTCCCGCTTCCCGCACCGGGCCGCCGTGTTCGGCGCCTCCACCGAGGAACTGGCCGCCGGCCTGGCCGCCCTGGGCCGTGACGAGCAGGCCGCCAACCTGGTACGCGGCCGGGCGGCGGACGGCCGGGTGGCGATGCTCTTCTCCGGGCAGGGCGCGCAGCGCCTCGGCATGGGCCGCGGGCTGTACGCGACGTACCCGGAGTTCGCGGCGGCGTTCGACGAGGTGTGCGCGGCGCTGGACCCGCACCTGGACCGGCCGCTGCGCGAGGTCCTGGACACCGAGGAACTACACGAGACCGGCTGGACGCAGCCCGCCCTGTTCGCCGTCGAGGTGGCCCTGTACCGGCTCGTCCGGTCCTGGGGCGTCACCCCGTCGGTCCTGGCCGGGCACTCGATCGGCGAGCTGGCCGCCGCGTACGTCGCGGGCGTGTTCCCGCTCGCCGACGCGGCCCGCCTGGTCGCGGCCCGGGGCCGGCTGATGCAGGCGCTGCCGACCGGCGGCGCGATGCTCGCCGTCCAGGCCACGGAGGCCGAGGTCGCGCCGCTGCTCGGCCCCGACGTCGACCTCGCCGCCGTCAACGGCCCGGACTCGGTGGTGGTCTCCGGCACCGAGGAGGCGGTGGCGGCGGTGGCCGCCCGGTTCACCGACCGCCGGACCCGACGGTTGACCGTGTCGCACGCCTTCCACTCGCCGCTGATGGACCCGATGCTCGCGCAGTTGCGGGCGGTGGCCGAGACGGTGACGTACGCGCCGCCGACGATTCCGCTGGTCTCGACGGTCACCGGCGCGCCGGTGGGCGACGAGCTGGCGACGCCGGAGTACTGGGTCGGACAGGTCCGCGCGACCGTACGCTTCGCCGACGCGGTACGCGCCGTCGCCGCGACCGGCACCACCACGTTCCTCGAGCTGGGCCCGGACTCGGTGCTCGCCACCATGGCGGCCGACTGCCTCGACGGCGACGTGCTGGCCACGCCGGTGCTGCGCCGCGACCGCGACGAGCCGCGTGCCCTGGTGGAGGCGCTGGCCCGGCTGGAGACCCGGGGCGTCACCGTGGACCCGGAGGCGTTCTACCACCGGTCCGGACCGTCCCTGGTGGACCTGCCGACGTACCCCTTCCAGCACGAGCGGTTCTGGCAGGACAGCGTCGAGCCGGCCGCCGCCGGCGGTTCCGGCGACGACGACGGCCTGTGGGCGGCCGTGGACAGCGGCGACCTCGACACGGTCGTCACCACGCTCGACGTGGACCCGCAGGCGCCCCTGGCGTCGGTGCTGCCCGCGCTCTCGGCGTGGCGCCGGGGCCGGCAGGAGCGCTCCGCGCTGGACGGCTGGCGCTACCAGGCCCGCTGGGAGCGCCTCCCCGGCGGCACCCCGGCGGCGCTGAGCGGAACCTGGCTGCTGGTGGCCGGCGACCCGGCGGTGACCCGGGACGCGGGCGCCGCCGTCGCCGACGCGCTCGCCGCGCACGGCGCGACCGTCGTCACCACCGACCCCGAGGGCCTGCCCGGCCACCTCGACGGCGAGCCGGCCGGCGTGGTGTCCCTGCTCGCGCTCGACGAGACGTTCCTGCCCGGCCGCCCCGGCGTCCCGGCGGGCGCGGCCGCCACCCTCGACCTGATCCGCGTCCTCGCCGGGCGGGGCGTCCGGCTGTGGTGCGTCACCCGTGGCGCCGTCGCCACCTCGCCGGCCGACCCGGTGACCGGGGTGGCGCAGTCGCAGGTGTGGGGCCTCGGCCGGGTCGCCGCCCTGGAGCTACCCGACACCTGGGGCGGCCTGGTCGACCTGCCCGCCGAGCTGGACGGGCGCACGGCCGCCGCGCTGGCCGGCGTGCTCGCCGGCAGCGGGGAGGACCAGGTCGCGGTGCGCCCGGACGGGGTGTTCGTCCGCCGGCTGCACCGCGCGCCGGTGACCGGCACCCCGCGCTGGCGCGGCGTGTCCGGCACCGTGCTGGTCACCGGCGGCACCGGCACCCTCGGCATCGAGGCCGCCCGGCTGTACGCGCGCCACGGCGCCGAGCGGGTCGTGCTGCTGAGCCGGCGCGGCACCGCCCCCGCCGAGATCCTCGACGAGCTGCGCGGGGCGGGGGCCCAGGTCGACGTCGTCGCCTGCGACGTGGCCGACCGGGCCGCCCTGGCGGCGGTCGTCGACGGCTACCCCGACGTACGCGCCGTGGTGCACGTGGCGGGGCTGGCGCAGCTGACCGGCATCATGGACATGGACCACGCCGAGTACGCCGACGTCGTCTCCGCCAAGGTCGCCGGCGCCACCAACCTCGACGCGATCTTCGCGGATCGCGACCTCGACGAGTTCGTGCTCTTCTCCTCCGTGGCCGGCGTCTGGGGCAGCGGCGGCCAGGCCGCCTACGCCGCCGGCAACGCGCACCTGTGCGCCCTCGCCGAGGCGCGGCGCGGCCGGGGACAGCCGGCCACCGCCCTCGCCTGGGGCCCGTGGGCCGAGAGCACCCTGGTGGACGACGAGATTTCGGCCTCGCTGCGCAAGCGGGGCCTGGCGCCGATGGCGCCGCAGCGCGCCGTCGCGGCCATGCGTACCGCCCTGGGGGCCGGGGACACGAACGTCGTGCTCGCCGACGTGGACTGGGCGGCCTTCGCGCCGTCGTTCACCGCGCTGCGGCCGAGCCGGCTGTTCGACGCCATCGGCGAGGCGGTCGCCGACGAGGAGCCGACCGCGACGTCCACCTCCTCGGACTTCGCCCGCCGGCTCGCCGCCCTGCCGGAGGCGGACCGCCTGGAACACGCCGTCGGGCTGGTGCGTACGCAGGTGGCGCTCACGCTCGGCTACGCGGGCCCGGAGGCGGTCGAGCCGACGTCGGCGTTCAAGGAGCTGGGCTTCGACTCGGTCACCGCCGTCGAGTTCCGCAACCGGATGGTGGAGGCCACCGGCGTACGGCTCTCCGCGGCCGTCGCGTTCGACTACCCGACCCCGGTCGCGCTGGCCGAGCACCTGTTGGAGACCGGCCGCACCGAGGTGGTCGTCGGCACCGTCGCCGCCGACGAGCCGATCGCCATCGTCGGCATGAGCTGCCGGTTCCCCGGCGGCGTCGGCTCCCCCGAGGAGCTGTGGGCGATGCTGCGCGAGGGCCGCGACGGCATCGGCCCGTTCCCCACCGACCGCGGCTGGGACCTCGACAGCCTGTTCCACCCCGACCCGGAGCACTCCGGGACCAGCTACGTGCGGGAGGGCGGCTTCCTCGCCGACCTGCCGGGCTTCGACGCCGCCTTCTTCGGCATCAGCCCCCGCGAGGCGGAGGCCATGGACCCGCAGCAGCGGCTGGTGCTGGAGGCGTCCTGGGCGGCCTTCGAGGACGCCGGCATCGACCCCACCGCGCTGCGGGGCAGCACCACCGGGGTGTACGTCGGCGCCAACAACGTCGACTACGCCCGGATCACCGGCGGCGCGGGGACGAGCGCCGAGGGCTTCATGGCCACCGGCAACGCCGCGAGCATCCTCTCCGGCCGGCTCTCCTACGTGCTGGGGCTGGAGGGCCCGGCTGTGACGGTGGACACCGCCTGCTCGTCGTCGCTGGTCGCCATGCACCTGGCGGTGCAGGCGCTGCGCTCGGGCGAGTGCGCGATGGCGGTGGCGGGCGGCGTGACCGCCATGTCGACGCCGGGCGCGTTCCTGGAGTTCAGCCGCATGCGCGGGCTCGCCCCGGACGGGCGCTGCAAGGCGTTCGCGGCCGGCGCGGACGGCACCAACTGGGGCGAGGGCATCGGTGTGCTCGTGCTCGAACGGCTCTCCGACGCGCTCGCCGCCGGCCACGAGGTGCTGGCCGTGGTGCGCGGGACCGCGGTCAACCAGGACGGCGCGTCCAACGGGCTGACCGCGCCCAACGGGCCGTCGCAGCAGCGGGTCATCCGGCAGGCGCTGGCCGACGCCGGGCTCTCCACGGCCGACGTGGACGTGGTCGAGGCGCACGGCACCGGCACGACGCTGGGCGATCCGATCGAGGTCGACGCGCTGTTCGCCACGTACGGCCGGGACCGTGCCGGCGACCGGCCGCTCTGGCTCGGCTCGGTGAAGTCGAACATCGGGCACACCCAGGCCGCCGCCGGCGTCGCCGGAGTGATCAAGATGGTGCTCGCGCTGCGGCACGGCGAGTTGCCCCGGACCCTGCACGTGGCCGAGCCGACGGCACACGTCGACTGGGCGGGCGGCGTCCGGCTGCTGGCCGAGGCGCAGCCGTGGGGACGCAACGGGCACCCCCGCCGCGCCGGTGTCTCGTCGTTCGGGTTCAGCGGCACCAACGCCCACCTCGTCGTGGAGGAGGCCCCCGAGGCGCCCGAGGCCGAACGGACGCCCGACGACGGGCCCGTCGCGCTGGTGCTCTCCGCCCGCTCGGACGGCGCGCTACGCGAGCAGGCCGCCGGGATCGCGCCGCTGCTGGCCGACGTGCCGCCGCGCGACCTGGCGTACTCGCTGGCGCGGCGCAGCACGCACCCGCGTCGCGCGGTGGTGGTCGGCGGGGCCGACGAGCTGCGCGCCGGCCTCGCCGCGCTCGCGGCGGGGGAGCCCGCGCCCAACCTCGTCACCGGGGTCGCCGGCACGCCCGGCAAGGTGGCGTTCTCCTTCCCGGGGCAGGGCTCGCAGTGGATCGGCATGGCCGTGGAGCTGCTCGACGCCTCGCCGGTGTTCGCCGCGCGGATGGCCGAGTGCGCGGACGCCCTGGCGCCGCACGTGGACTGGTCCCTGGAGGCCGTCCTGCGCGAGGGCAGGGACCTGGACCGGGTGGACGTCGTGCAGCCCGTCCTGTTCGCCGTGATGGTGTCGCTGGCCGAGCTGTGGCGCCACCACGGCGTCGAGCCCGCCGCCGTGGTGGGGCACTCGCAGGGGGAGATCGCCGCGGCCTGCGTGGCGGGCGCCCTCTCCGTTCCGGACGCGGCCAGGGTCGTGGCCCTGCGCAGCCGGGCCCTGCTGCGCCTGTCCGGCAAGGGCGGCATGGTGTCCGTGCCGCTGCCGGCGGCCGAGGTGCGCGACCGGCTGGAGCGCTTCGCCGGCCGGGTGACCGTGGCCACCGTCAACGGGCCCCGGACCACGGTGGTGGCCGGCGAGCTGGACGGCCTCGACGAGCTGCTGGCCGAGTGCGAGCGCGACGGCGTGCGCGCCAAGCGCATCCACGTCGACTACGCGTCGCACTCGGCGTACGTGGCGGAGATCCGCGACGAGCTGCTCGACGTGCTGGCCGGGCTGACGCCCCGCCGGCCCGAGGTGCCGCTCTACTCGACGGTGGACGACCGCTGGCTCGACGACGTGCCGCTGGACGCCGAGTACTGGTACCGCAACCTGCGCCAGACGGTGTGGTTCGAGCCGGCCATCCGCGCCCTGCTCGACGCGGGCGTCACCACGATCGTGGAGGTCAGCCCGCACCCGGTGCTGACCATCGGCGTGCAGGACGTCGTCGACGACGCGGAGGCGCCCGCCACGGTGGTCGGCTCGCTGCGCCGCGACGAGGGGGGCATGGCGCGCTTCCTGCTCTCCCTGGGCGAGGCGCACGCGCACGGCGTACCCGTCCGCTGGGACGACGAGGGGGCGCGTCGGGTCCGGCTGCCCGGCTACCCGTTCCAGCACGAGCGCTTCTGGCCGGCCACCGCGACGGTGGCGGCCGACGCGGCCGGGCTGGGACTCGGCGCCACCGAGCACCCGCTGCTCGGCGCGGCGGTGGCCCTGGCCGACACCGACGGCCTGCTGTTCACCGGGCGGCTGTCGGTGGCCGCGCACCCGTGGCTGGCCGACCACCGGGTGGGCGGTCAGGTGATCGTGCCCGGGACCGCGTTCGTGGACCTCGCCGTCCGGGCCGGCGACGAGGTGGACTGCGGCCGCGTCGAGGAGCTGACGCTGACCGCGCCCCTGGTGCTGCCCGACAAGGGCGGCGTCCAGGTGCAGATGCGCGTCGAGGCGCCCGACGACAACGGGCAGCGGCAGGTGACCATCCACTCCCGTCCTGACGGGGTCGCCACCGACGCGACGCCGTGGGTGCGCCACGGCGTCGGCCTCCTCGCCCCCGGCGGGCCGGCGGGCGACTTCGACGCCACGTGGCCGCCCCCGGAGGCCGAGCCCGTCGACGCCGACGAGCTGTACGCCACCCTGGCCTCGGCCGGTCTCGCGTACGGCCCGACGTTCCAGGGGGTGCGCCGGGTGTGGCGCCGGGGCGAGGAGATCCTCGCCGAGGTCGCCCTGCCGGCGCAGGCCGCCCGCGCGGCGGCCGGCTACGGCCTGCACCCGGCGCTGCTCGACGCCGCGCTGCATCCGATCGCGCTCGCCACCTCGAGCACCGAGGCGTTGCTGCCGTTCGAGTGGAGCGGCGTGTCCGTACACGCCGTCGGGGCGACGGAGCTGCGCGTCCGGTTGCGTCCGCGCGGCCGGAACACGGTCGAGGTGACCGTCGCCGACCAGACCAACACCGTGGTCGCCGAGGTGGAGTCGCTGGTGCTGCGGGAGGCCACGGCCCCCGCGCAGCCAAGTACGCACCACGACGCACTGTTCCGCCTGGAGTGGACCCCGGCCGCCATCCCGGCGACCCCGCCGGACGCCCGCTGGGCGGCTCTCGGCGGCTGCACCCTGCCCCAGGACGCCGGCCTCGTCGCCGACGCGTACCCGGATCTGGCGACGCTGCGGGCCGGCGTGGCCGACGGCGCGCCGATGCCCGCCCTGGTCGTGCTGCCCTGCGCGGCCGACGCCGCCGGCGACCTCGCCGGGGCGGCGCACCGGGCCGTGCACGACACCCTCGCGGTGCTGCGGGAGTGGCTGGCGGAGGAGCGGTTCGCCGACGCCCGGCTGGTCGTCGTCACCCGGGGCGCCGTGAGCGTGCACGAGGCGGCGGCGGACCTGGCCGGCTCGCCGGTGTGGGGTCTGCTCCGCTCGGCGCAGAGCGAGAACCCGGACCGCTTCGTCCTGCTCGACGTCGACGACCGCGAACCGCACCGGGCGCTCGCGGCGGCGCTCGCGGCCGACGAGCCGCAGCTCGCGATCCGCGACGGCGTCGCCCTGGCGCCGCGGCTCGCCCGGGCGGCCAGCAGCCCCGCGCTGACGGCGCCCACGGCCGAACGCTGGCGGCTGGACGTCACCGAGCGGGGCACGCTGGACAACCTCGCCCTGCTGCCCGAGGCGGAACAGGCCCCCGCCCTGGCGCCGGGTCAGGTGCGCATCGCGATGCGGGCCGCCGGCCTGAACTTCCGCGACGTGCTGATCGCCCTCGACATGTACCCCGGCGGCGGGGTGATGGGTGGCGAGGGCGCGGGCGTGGTCGTCGAGGCCGCACCCGACGTGCGCGGCGTCGCGGTCGGCGACCGCGTCATGGGCCTGTTCTACGGCGCCTTCGGCACCGAGGTCGTCACCGACGCGCGGATGGTCGTGCCGGTACCGCCGGGGTGGTCGTTCGCCCAGGCGGCGTCTACCCCGATCGCCTTCTGCACCGCCTACTACGCGCTGGTCGACCTGGCCCAGGTGAAGCCGGGGGAGCGGGTCCTGGTGCACGCCGCGTCCGGCGGCGTCGGCATGGCCGCGGTCCGGCTCGCCCGGCACCTCGGCGCCGAGGTGTACGGCACGGCGAGCACCGGCAAGTGGGACGCGCTGCGCGCGATGGGGCTGCCGGACTCGCACATCGGCAACTCCCGCACCCTGGAGTTCGAGGAGCGGTTCGGCGGGGCCGGCATCGACGTGGTGATCGACTCGCTGGCCAAGGAGTTCGTCGACGCCTCGCTGCGGCTGCTGGGCCGCGGCGGCCGGTTCATCGAGATGGGCAAGACCGACGTACGCGACCCGGGGCGGGTCGCCGAGGACCACCCGGGGGTCGAGTACCAGGCGTTCGACCTGCTCGCCATCGACCCGGAGCGGGTCGGCGCGATCCTGCGCGACGTGCTCGCGCTCTTCGCGGAGGACCGGCTCACCCCGCTGCCGGTGCGCACGTACGACGTGCGCCGCGCCCCGGAGGCGTTCCGGACCATGTCCAAGGCCCGGCACGTCGGCAAGCTCGTGCTCACCACGCCGCCTCGGCGCGACCCCGACGGCACCGTGCTCGTCACGGGCGGCACCGGCACCCTCGGCGGGCTGCTGGCGCGGCACCTGGTGACCCGGCGCGGGGTGCGGCACCTCCTGCTCACCAGCCGCCGGGGCCCGGACGCCGCCGGCGCCGCCGACCTGGTGGCCGAGCTGACCGGGTACGGCGCGCAGGTCACCGTCGCCGCCTGCGACGCGGCGGACCGCGACGCGCTGACCGAGACCCTGGCCCGGGTCCCCGCCGCGCACCCGCTGACCGCCGTGGTGCACACGGCGGGCGTCCTCGACGACGGCCTGGTCACCGCGCTCACCCCGGAGCAGGTCGACGCGGTGCTGCGGCCGAAGGTCGACGCGGCGGTCAACCTGCACGAGCTGACGCTCGACGCCGAGCTGGCCGAGTTCGTGGTGTTCTCCGCGGCGGCCGGCACGATGGGCGGCCCCGGGCAGGGCAACTACGCGGCGGCGAACACCTTCCTCGACGCGCTCGTGGCCCACCGGCGCGCGGCCGGGCTGCCCGCCCGCTCGCTCGCCTGGGGACTGTGGGGCGAGGCGAGCGGGATGACCGCACACCTGGACGCCACCGACCGGGCCCGGATGGCCCGCGTCGGGCTGCTGGAACTGTCCGTGGCGCAGGGCATGGCGCTCTACGACGCGGCGGAGCTGATCGACGAGGCGCTGCTGGTGCCGATGCCGGTGGACCCGGCGGCCCTGCGCGAGCTGGGCCGGGTCGGCATGCTGCCCCCGCTGCTGCGCGGCCTGGTGCGGGGCACGTCCCGGCGGGCGGTGGAGCAGGCCGCGCAGTCGCCCGGCGCCCTGCGGGACCACCTGGCGAGCCAGAGCGGCCCGCAGCGGCGGCACACCGCGCTGGAGTTCGTCAAGGCGCAGGCCGCCGCCGTGCTCGGGCACGCCAGCGCCAGCGCCGTGGACCCCGACCGGCCGTTCACCGAGCTGGGCTTCGACTCGCTGACGGCGGTCGAGTTCCGCAACCGGCTGAAGGCGGCCACTGGCCTGAAGCTCTCCGCCACGATGGTCTTCGACCACCCGACCGCCGGGGCGCTCACCGACCACCTGCTGGCCGGGCTGGCCCCGGCCGAGGTGGACCCGGCGGCGGGGCTGCTGGCCGAGCTGGACCGGCTGGAGCGGTCGTTCGCCCAGGCCGGCGCGGCGGGCCTGGCGGACGCGGTCAAGGCACGGATTACCGATCGGTTGCACGCGGTGATGTCGAATTGGCGTGGCAGGTCCGACGTGGACACCGAACCCGACGGCCTGGACGTCGGCCTGGCGCTGAAGACCGCATCGGCCGACGACCTGTTGCGGTTCATCGACGACGAACTCGGCACCGGTTGAGCCGGAGGCGCTGAGGAGGGCTACTGATGGCGAACGAAGAACAGCTTGTCGAGTACCTCCGGCGCGTGACGGCCGACCTGCACGAGACGCGGCGCAAGCTGCGGACCGCGACGGAGCGGGAGCCGATCGCTATCGTCGGCATCGGCTGCCGCTTCCCGGGCGGCGTACGCTCCGCCGACGAGCTGTGGGAGCTGGTGTCGGCCGGCGGGGAGGGCATCACCGACTTCCCCACCGACCGGGGCTGGGACCTGGACGACCTGTTCGATCCGGACAGCGGCACCGGCACCAGCTACGTACGGCGCGGCGGCTTCATCTCCGACGCCATCGACTTCGACGCGGGCTTCTTCGGGATCAGCCCGCGCGAGGCGCTGGCGATGGACCCGCAGCAGCGGCTGATGCTGGAGACCTCGTGGGAGGCGTTCGAGCACGCCGGCATCGACCCGCACTCGCTGCGGGGCAGCCGGACCGGCGTGTTCGTCGGCGCCAACAGCGTCGAGTACCTGTCGGCGATGCAGCAGGACATCGACGCGCTGATCGGCTACACGATGACCGGGGTCGCCGGCAGCGTGGTGTCCGGCCGGGTGTCGTACGTGCTGGGGCTGGAGGGACCGGCCGTCACCGTCGACACGGCGTGCTCGTCGTCGCTGGTGGCGATGCACGTGGCCGCGCACGCGCTGCGCAGCGGCGACTGCGACCTCGCGCTGGCCGGCGGCAGCTGCGTCATCGGCACCCCGGGCACGTTCATCGAGTTCTCCAGCCAGAAGGGGCTCGCCCCGGACGGGCGGGTGAAGGCGTTCGCCTCGGCCGCGGACGGCACGGCGTTCGGCGAGGGTATCGGCGTACTCGTGCTGGAGAAGCTCTCCGACGCGCGCCGCAACGGCCACCAGATCCTGGCCGTGATACGGGGCTCGGCGGTCAACCAGGACGGGGCGTCGAACGGCCTGACCGCGCCCAACGGGCCGTCGCAGCAGCGGGTCATCCGGCAGGCCCTGGACAGCGCCGGGCTCACCCCGGCCGACGTGGACGCGGTGGAGGCGCACGGCACCGGCACCACGCTGGGCGACCCGATCGAGGCCCAGTCGCTCATCGCCACCTACGGTCAGCAGCGCGACCGGCCGCTGTGGCTGGGCTCGGTGAAGTCCAACTTCGGGCACACCCAGGCCGCCGCCGGCGTCGCGGGCGTGATCAAGATGGTCATGGCGCTGCGGCACGAGGAACTGCCCCGCACGCTGCACGTGGACAGGCCGTCGCACCACGTGGACTGGACCGACGGCGCGGTGCGGCTGCTGAGCGAGCCGGTCGGCTGGCCGCGGGGCGACACCCCGCGCCGGGCGGGCGTCTCGTCGTTCGGCATCTCGGGCACCAACGCCCACGTCCTGATCGAGGAGCCCCCGGCCGTCGAGGCCCCGCGGGACGCCGCGCCGGCCGAGGGCCCCACCCTGTGGGTGCTGTCGGCCCGTACCGAGGCGGCGCTGCGCGAGCAGGCGGTCCGGCTGCGCCGACACCTGGCCGACGACCACACCGAGCACGACGTCGCGCACGCCCTCGCCACCACCCGGGCCCGCCTGCCGCACCGCGCGGTGCTCGTCGGCGACCGGGCGGAGCTGTCCACCGCCCTCGACGCGCTCGCCGACGGCGAGGCCGCCCGCAACCTCGTGACCGGCCTCGCCGACGTCGGCGACCGCACCGCCTTCCTCTTCCCCGGGCAGGGTTCGCAGTGGCTGGGCATGGCCGCCGAACTGCTCGACACCTCGCCCGTCTTCGCCGACCGGATGACGCGGTGCGCCGCCGCCGTGGACCGGCACACCGACTGGTCGCTGCTCGACGTGCTGCGCGGCGTACCGGGCGCGGCCTCCCTGGAGCGGGTCGACGTCGTCCAGCCCGCGCTGTTCGCCATGATGGTCTCGCTGGCGGCGCTGTGGCGCTCGTACGGGGTCGAGCCCGCCGCCGTCGTCGGGCACTCCCAGGGCGAGATCGCCGCTGCCTGCGTGGCCGGCGCGCTCTCCCTCGACGACGCCGCGCTGGTGGTGACCCGGCGCAGCCAGCTCATCGCCGTGGAACTCGCCGGCCGGGGCGGCATGGTGTCCGTGTCGCAGCCGGTGGCGGAGGTCGCCCGACGGCTGCGGCCCGGCCTGTCGATCGCCGCCGTGAACGGGCCCGCCACCGTGGTGGTATCCGGGTCGCCCGAGGCGCTCGACGAGCTGCTTGCCGAGTGCGAGCGCGACGAGGTCCGGGCCCGGCGGATCGACGTCGACTACGCCTCGCACTCCGCGCACGTGGAGTCGATGCGCGACGAGCTGCTCCGGATCCTCGCCCCCGTCCGCCCGCGTACCAGCGACATCCCGCTCTACTCGACCGTGACGGGCGAGCTGCTCGACACCGCGGAGCTGACCGCCGACTACTGGTACCGCAACCTGCGGCAGACCGTCGAGTTCGAGCAGACCGTACGCGGCCTGGTCGCCGACGGCGTCGACTCCTTCATCGAGGTCAGCTCGCACCCCGTGCTCGTACCGGCCGTGCAGGACCTGCTCGACGAGGCCGAGGGCGGCTCCGTCGTCGGCACGCTGCGCCGCGACGAGGGCGGCCTGCGCCGGTTCCTGCTGTCGCTGGGGCAGGCGCACACCCGGGGCGTACGGCCCGACTGGGCCACGCTCGTCACCGCCCCCGCCCGGCCGGTCGCCCTGCCGACGTACGCCTTCCAGCGGCGCACCTACTGGCCGAGCGGCGCGGGCGGCCCGGTCGACGCCACCGGCCTCGGCCTGGGCTCCACCGGGCACCCGCTGCTCGGCGCGACCGTGTCGCTCGCCGGGGCGGACGGTGTGCTGCTCACCGGCCGGTTGTCGACCTCGGCGCACCCCTGGCTCGCCGACCACCGGGTGGCGGGCCGGATCCTCCTGCCCGGCACCGCCTTCGTCGAGCTGGCGATCCGGGCGGGTGACGAGGTCGGCGCCACCCGGATCGAGGAGCTGACGCTCGAGGCGCCCCTGGTGGTGCCGGAGCGGGGCGCGGTGCAGGTACAGCTCCGCGTCGGCGAGCCCGGCCCGGACGGTGCCCGGCGGCTGACGGTCCACTCGCGGCCCGACGCGGACGGCCAGTGGACCCGGCACGCCACCGGCACCCTCGCCACCGGCGCAGCGGGCGCCGACGACCGTGCGGCGACCCCGGCGGGTGTCTGGCCGCCCGAGGGCGCCGAGGCGGTGGACACCGCGCAGTTGTACGACCGGTTCGCGTCGCTCGACGTGACCTACGGCCCCGCCTTCGGCGGTCTGGGCTCGGTGTGGCGGCGGGGCGACGAGCTGTTCGCCGAGGTCACCGCGCCCGAGACGGCGAAGGTCGCCGGCTTCGGCCTGCATCCCGCCCTGCTCGACGCGGGGCTGCACCCGCTCGGCCTGGGCGTCTTCACCGCCGACGACGGCGCGGGCGGGCCGTGGCTGCCGTTCGCCTGGCACGGGGTGAGCCTGCACGCCACCGGCGCCGCCCGGCTGCGGGTCACCATCCGGCCGGCGGGCCCCAACGCCGTCGCGGTGGCCGTCGCCGACCACGCGGGCGCGCCCGTCGCCGCGATCGAGGCGCTGGCTGTGCGCCGCCTGCCCGCGGGCGCGCTCGCCGCCCTGACCAACCCACGCCACCAGGCGATGCACGTGCTCGACTGGGTGCCGGTCCCGGTGGCCGACGGCGCGGCCACGGTCGCGGTCGTCGGCGGCGACCTGCCCGGCGCCACCGCGTACGACAGCCTCGCCGCGATCACCGAGGTTCCCGGCCACGTGGTCCTCCCGATCACCCGCGACGGCGACGACCTCGTGGGGGACACCTACCGGGTGGCGGAGCGCACCCTCGCCGCCGTCCAGGAGTGGCTCGCCGACGCCCGGTTCGCCGACGCCCGGCTGGTCCTGCTCACCGAGGGCGCGACGGACGGGACCGACCCGGCGCTCGCCGCCGTGTGGGGGCTCGTACGCTCCGCGCAGTCCGAGAACCCCGGCCGGTTCGTCCTGGTCGACGTCGCCGGGCAGCGGTGGCAGCCGAACCTGGTGCCCGCGCTGCGTACGGGTGAGCCGCAGCTCGCCCTGCGCGACGCCGAGGTGCTCGCGCCCCGCCTCGCCAAGGCGGCGGGGGAACCGGGCACGCCGCCGGAGATCACCGGATCCGTCCTGGTCACGGGCGCCTCCGGCACGCTCGGCCGCCTCGTCGCCCGGCATCTCGTCGCGCGTCACGGCGTCCGCCGGCTCGTGCTCGCCGGTCGCCGGGGCATGACCGAGGACCTGGCGGTCCTGCACGACGAGCTGACCGCCCAGGGCGTCCACGTGACGGTGGCCGCCTGCGACGCCGCCGACCGCGCGGCGCTGGCCGCGCTCGTCGCGGAGCACCCGCCCACGGCGGTCGTGCACACGGCCGGCGTCCTCGACGACGGCATGATCGCGTCGCTCACGCCGGAGCGGCTCGCGACCGCGCTGCGCCCCAAGGTCGACGCGCTGGTCAACCTGCACGAGTTGGCCGGCGACCTGAGCGCCTTCGTCGTGTTCTCCTCGGCGGCGGGCGTCCTCGGCGGCCCCGGGCAGGGCAACTACGCGGCGGCCAACGCCTTCGTCGACGCGTTCGCCGCCCACCGGCGTGCCCGGGGCCTGCCCGCCGTCTCGCTGGCGTGGGGCATGTGGGCGCAGCGCACCGGCCTCACCGGCGCGCTCGACGACGCCGACCTGGCCCGGATGCGGCGCTCCGGCGTACGGCCGCTGTCCACGGAGGACGGCCTCGCGCTGTTCGACGAGGCGCTCGGCGCGCCGGAGGCCGCCCTCGTGCCGATCCACCTGGACCTCGCCGCGCTGCGGGAGCAGGCGACCGGCGGGGTGCTGCCCACGGTGCTGCGCGGCCTGGTCCGCACCCCGGCGCGACGGCAGGTCTCGGCCGACGCCGCGGCGGCCTCCGACCTGGTCGCGACCCTGGCCGGGCGGGGCCCGGCGGAGCGCCGCAAGGAACTCGTTGACGTCGTCCGCGCGCAGGTCGCGGTCGTGCTGGGGCACGGCGGCGGCGACGCGGTCGGCGCCACGACGGCCTTCAAGGAGCTGGGCTTCGACTCGCTCACCGCGGTCGAGTTCCGCAACCGGCTCAACGCGGTGGTCGGCCTGCGGCTGCCCGTCACGCTGGTCTTCGACTACCCCAACCCGACGGTGCTCGCCGAGCACCTGGACGCGGAGCTCTTCGACGGCGGGCCGGCCGCCGCCGTGGTGGTGGCCTCCTCCGACGGCGGCGGCGACGACCCGATCGCGATCGTCGGCATGGGCTGCCGCTTCCCCGGCGGCGCCAGCTCCCCGGAGAAGCTGTGGGACCTGGTCGCCGGGGGCGTCGACGCGGTGGCCGGCTTCCCGACCGACCGGGGCTGGGACATCGACAACCTCGTCGACCCGGACCCGGAGAAGCCGGGCCGCACCTACTGCGGCGAGGGCGCGTTCCTGTACGACGCGGCCTGGTTCGACGCCGAGTTCTTCGGCATCTCCCGACGCGAGGCCCTGGCCATGGACCCGCAGCAGCGGCTGTTCCTGGAGACTTCGTGGGAGGCCGTCGAGCGCGCCGGCATCGACCCCACCACCCTGCGCGGCAGCCGCACCGGGGTGTTCGCCGGCCTGATGTACCACGACTACAGCGCGCACCTGCAACACCTGCCCGCCGAGCTGGACGGCTTCATCGGCACCGGCGTCGCCGGCGGCGTGGTCTCCGGCCGGGTGTCGTACGCGCTGGGGCTGGAGGGGCCGGCCGTCACCGTCGACACGGCGTGCTCGTCGTCGCTGGTCACCCTGCACCTGGCCGCCCAGTCGCTGCGCCGGGGCGAGTGCGCCCTGGCCCTCGCCGGCGGCGTGACCGTGCTCGCGACGCCCAACGCGTTCATCGACTTCAGCCGCCAGCGGGCCCTCGCGCCGGACGGCCGGTGCAAGTCCTTCGCCGCCGGCGCGGACGGCACCGGCTGGGGCGAGGGCGTCGGCGTACTGGTGCTCGAGAAGCTCTCCGACGCGCGCCGCAACGGCCACCCGGTGCTCGCCGTCGTGCGCGCCACCGCCGTGAACCAGGACGGCGCGAGCAACGGCATGACCGCGCCGAACGGCCCCTCCCAGCAGCGCCTGGTCAACCAGGCGCTCGCCGACGCGCGGCTGCGCCCCGGTGACGTGGACGCGGTCGAGGCGCACGGCACCGGCACCACGCTGGGCGACCCGATCGAGGCCCGGTCGCTGATCGCGACGTACGGCCGCGACCGGGGCGAGCAGCCGCTCTGGGTCGGCTCGATCAAGTCGAACATCGGGCACACGCAGGCCGCCGCCGGTGTCGCCGGGGTGATCAAGATGGTGGAGGCGATCCGGCACGGTGTGCTGCCGCAGACGCTGCACGTCGACGCGCCGTCGCCGCACGTGGACTGGGCCGACGGGGCCGTCCGGCTGCTGACCGAGGCGGTGCCCTGGCCGGAGACGGGACGCCCGCGCCGCGCCGGCGTCTCCTCGTTCGGCATCTCCGGCACCAACGCGCACGCGATCATCGAGCAGGCGCCGGAGCCGGTGGTGGTGGACTCGACCGCCGAGGTGCCGGTGGTGCCCCTGCTGGTGTCCGGCCGCGACCAGGCCGCGCTGCGCGACCAGGCGGCCCGGCTCGCCGCGCGCCTCACCGCCGACGCGTCCGCCGCCGACGTGGGCTTCTCGCTGGCCACCACCCGTACCGCGCTGCGGCACCGGGCGGCCGTGCTGGGCAGGGACCTCGACGAGCTGCGCGCCGGCCTCTCCGCGCTGGCCCGCGGCGAGAACGCCCCCGGTGCGGTCGGCGGGACCGCCGACACCGCCGGCGCGACGGCCGTGCTGTTCACCGGCCAGGGGGCGCAGCGGGTCGGCATGACGGCGGAGCTGTTGGGCTTCCCGGCGTTCGCGCGGGCGTTCGACGAGGTGTGCGGGGAACTCGACCGGCACCTGGAGCGGCCGTTGCGGGAGGTGCTGGACACCGACGAGGTGCACCAGACGGGCTGGGCGCAGCCGGCGTTGTTCGCGGTCGAGGTGGCCCTGTTCCGGCTGTTCGAGTCGTGGGGCGTACGGCCGGACCTCGTGGCGGGGCACTCGATCGGTGAGCTGGCCGCCGCGCACGTGGCGGGCGTACTCACCCTGCCGGACGCCGCCCGGCTGGTGGCCGCCCGCGGCCGGCTGATGCAGGCGCTGCCCACCGGCGGCGCGATGGTGGCCGTACGGGCCACGCAGGACGAGGTCGCGCCGCTGCTCACCGGCGACGTCGCGATCGCCGCCGTCAACGGGCCGGAGTCGGTGGTGCTCTCCGGCGAGGAGGCCGCCACCCTGGCGGTCGCCGCTGAGCTGGCCCGCGCCGGCCGCAAGACCAAGCGGCTCACCGTGTCGCACGCGTTCCACTCGCCGCTGATGGAGCCCATGCTCGACGAGTTCCGCGCGGTGGCCGAGTCCGTCGCGCACCACCCGCCGACGATCCCCGTGCTCTCCACGGTCACCGGCGACGTCGCCGAGCTGACGCCCGGGTACTGGGTGGAGCAGGTGCGGGCCACGGTGCGCTTCGCCACGGCGGTCGAGGCGCTGGCGGCCCGCGGCGTACGCACCTTCCTCGAACTGGGCCCGGACGCGGTGCTCACCGCGCTCGGCCGCGAGTGCGTGGCGGACGGCGAGTTCGTTCCCGCGCAGCGCGCCGACCGGGACCCGGCGCTGGTGGCGACCGAGGCCCTCGCCCGCCTGCACAACCGTGGCGTACCCGTCGACTGGGCGGCCTTCTTCGCCGGCGCGCGCCCGGTGGCGCTGCCCACGTACGCCTTCCAGCGCACCCGCCTGTGGCCGGACGCGCCCGCCGTCGCCGCGCCCGGCGACGACTTCTGGGCCGCGGTCGACCGCGACGACCTGGGCGCGCTGCTGGGCCTGGATGACACCGCGACCCTCAAGGACGTGGCGGTGGCCCTGTCGACGTGGCGGCGTGGGCCCGCGCCGGGCTACCAGCTGCGGTGGTCGCCGGTCACCGCGCTGCCGGCCGCCGCGCTCCCGGGCGTCTGGCTGGTGCCGGAGGGCGTCGATCCGATCGCCGAGGCGATGGCCCGGCACGGCGCCGACGTCCGCGTGTACCGCGCCGGCACAGCCGACGAACTGCTCGACCTCGCGCCGGACCACGTGGTGTCGGGGGTGCTGACGACGCCCACCGGTCCCGCCCCCGCCGAGCTGCTCGGGGCCCTCGACGGGGCCCGCATCGACGCTCCGGTGTGGGCGCTGACCCGGCAGGCGGTCGCGGTCGCCCCCGGCGAACGCGTCGCCGATCCGACCGGGGCCGCGGCGTGGGGCTTCGGCCGGGCCGCCGCCGTCACCACACCCCGCGCCTGGGGTGGGGTCGTCGACCTGCCGGAGGCGCTCGACGAGCGGACCCTGGGCGCCCTGTGCCGGGTGCTCACCCGGGGCGCGGGCGAGGACCAGGTGGCGCTGCGCCCGGCGGGCGTCTTCGCCCGCCGGCTCGTCGCGGCTCCCGCGCACGCGGGTGACCCGTGGCGGCCGGCCGGCACGGTCGCGCTGCACGGCGGGCCGCTGGCGGAGCGGATCGCCACCCTGCTGGAGGCGGCGGGCGCGACGGTCACCACGGGCGCCGCCGACACGGTGGTCGTCACCAGCGACGCCGACGACGCGGTCCCGACCGCCCTCGCCGCCGAGGCGGAGCGGCTCGTGCTCGTGCACACGGTCGACGAGCTGTTCGGGGTCGCCGGCGCCGCCGAGACGGCAGCCGTGTTCGACGCGATCGCCCAGCGGCGTGACGGGGCGGTGTGCGTAGCGGTCGGGCCGGACCTCACCGTCGAGCGGTTCGCCGCCGCGGTGGGCGCGGGCGCCGTCGGCCGGGTCGCGGCCGACGTGGACTGGGCCTCGTTCGTGCCCGACTACACCCGGTACCGGCCGAGCCCGCTGCTGCGGGACCTGCCGGACGCGATGCGCCACATCACCGAGACCGCCGAGGACACGCTCGACGTCGACAACCCGGACGCGTTGCGCCGGCTGCTCGACGGCGCCGACGAGGCCGAGAGCCGCACGGTGCTGTCCCACGTGGTGCGGGCCCAGACCGCGTACACGCTCGGGCTGCCGTCGGCGGCCACCGTCGAGGAGGACCAGGAGTTCCTCGACATCGGCTTCTCCTCGCTCACCGCCGTGGAGCTGCGCCGCAGGCTCGAAGCCCTCACCGGGCTGGAGCTGACGGCCGCGCTCGTCTACGACCACCCGACACCCGCCGAGGTGGTCGAGGAACTGCTCGCCCAGCGGGCCCTCGTCGCGTAGCCGACCCCCCCACGACGTGGAGCGGCCCCCTTCCTCACCCCCCTCACAGAAGGAAGCCCACATGAGCAAGTCCGCTCGGATGAGCACCCTGATCAAGCCGCCCAAGGTGGCGTGGAACCCGACGGAACGCCGGCTGCTGCGCGCGGCGGGCATCGCCGACCTGCGCGCCACCGCCCGCCGGGCCGTGCCCCGGATGGTCTTCGACTACTGCGACGGGGCGGCGGACAGCGAACGCAGCCTCACCCGTGCGCGGGAGACGTTCGCGAACATCGAGTTCCAGCCGTCGGTGCTGCGCGACGTGTCCAACCTGGACACCAGCCGTACGGTGCTGGGCAAGCGGCAGAAGCTGCCGTTCGCCCTGGCGCCCGTCGGGTTCAACCGGGTGATGCACGCCGAGGGCGAGCCGGCGGTCGCCTCGGTCGCGCAGCAGTTCGGTGTGCCGTACTCGGTCTCCACCCTCGCCACCACGTCGCTGGCGGACGTCGCCGCCGCCGCGCCGGAGGGCCGGCACTGGTTCCAGCTGTACTTCGCCGAGGACCGGGCGATGGTCAAGGAGCTGCTCGCGCTCGCGGAGGAGGCGAGGTTCGACACGATCCTGCTGACGCTGGACACGCCGATCTCCGTGCCGCGCCGCCGCGACATCCGCAACGGCCTGACCATCCCGCCGTCGATGAGCATCGGCACCATCGCCGAGGCGTTCCTGCACCCGGGCTGGTGGGTCCGGCAGTGGCGGGCTGGCACCCCGTCGCCGCAGGTGCTCAAGGCCACCGGAGGGTCCGCCTCCGACATGATCAAGCGGGTGTTCAACCCGCGGCTGTCCATCGAGGACGTCGAGTGGCTGCGCGGCGCCTGGTCGGGCAAGCTCGTCGCCAAGGGCGTGCAGAGCGTCGCCGACGCCAAGCGGGTCGCGGCCGTCGGGGTCGACGGGGTGTGGCTCTCCACGCACGGCGGGCGCAAGCTCGACCGGGCGCCGGTGCCCGTGGAGCTGCTGCCGGACGTGGTCGACGAGGTCGGCGACCGGGTCGAGGTGCTCGTCGACACCGGCATCACCTCGGGCGCCGACATCGTGGCGGCGCTCGCCCTGGGCGCCACCGCCGCCGTGGTCGGCCGGGCCTACCAGTACGGGCTGATGGCCGGCGGCCGCCGTGGCGTCGTACGCGCCATGGAGATCCTGAGCCGGGAGATCGAGGTCACCATGAAGCTGCTCGGGGTCTCCTCGGTGGCCGAACTGAACCGTTCCCACGTCAAATTCCGCTGACTCCGGGTTGGGTTCAAGGCCCAAATCGGCTTTGTCGTCTGTCGATCTCTCCTCGTCGGTCGCCATCTTCGCGGGTGGTGAGGGGTGCGGGTAGGGGTTACCTCCCCCAACTCCTGTTCGTAATGATCGGACTGTCGTATTTCGGGGCGTACGTGGAGGTAATTTGTGGCACGCATGAGCGGGAATGGTCACTGCCGTTCGTTCAACGGGGACGGGAGGATGGACATCATGGCCCGTGACGACGTCACCGGTGAACTGTTCGTCTTCCCGCACAGCGGCAGCTTCCGGGGTGGCGAGACCTTCGGCGAGCCGGTGCTGATCAGCACCGACTTCCATCCGACGCGCAATTACGGACTGGTCCGTCCCATCGACGTCAACGGCAACGGCTACGCCGACGTCATCGGCGTGAGCATGAGCTTCATGAACCCGACCCACGGGATCTTCCTCTACCCGAACAAGGGCGGGCTGAACGGCCTCGACACCCTCGGCGAACCGATCCGCATCTCCGGCGCGCGCGACGACAAGAAGTGGGAGACGCTGGGCATCGCGGACATGGACCTGGACGGCTGCGACGACATGTTCGGCCGGGAGCAGGACGCGGGCCATGTCGACGCGTTCTTCAACCAGCGGCAGGTCAGGCAGAACGAGACGTACGACCGCACCGCGCACCGCATGGTGACCGTCGACGTCGAGGACTTCCCGCTCGCGATGGCCGACGTCACCGGCACCGGCCGGCCCGACCTGCTGGTCCGCCGCGCCAACGGCGACCTCGACCTGTACGAGTTCGCGCAGAACACCTCCGGCGAGGGCCCCTGGTGGCGGGGCGAGGGCCAGTGGTTCACGCTCGGCCGGGGCTGGCAGGAGTTCGCGCACATCTCGGTGACCGACATCGACCTCGACGGCCGGCCGGACCTGCTGGCCGTACGAGCCGACGGAACGCTCGTCGTCCACCTGCACAACGGCAAGTTCGATCCGGAGCAGCCCTCGGCCACGTTCTCCGCGCCGGAGGTCCTCGCGACGGGTTGGCAGAAGTACTCGGTGGTGAGCTGACGTGGGCGGCCCGCTGGAGGCCGGACGGCCCGGTGACGCCGACGTGGGACGAGAGGGGCAGCGGTGAGCGAGAACGCGGACGACCAGGCCGGATGGCGGTTGAGGGTGGACTCCACCCGATGCGTCAGCTCGGGCTTCTGTGTCGGCAGCGCGCCGGAGCACTTCACGATGGAGCAGGTCTCCCGGCCGCTGGCCGACGTGGTGGCGCCGAGCGACGCGGTGCTGGAGGCCGCCGACTTCTGCCCGGTGGAGGCCATCTCGGTGTTCGACGCGCGGACGGGGGCACAGATCGCCCCGAAGAGGTGACGGCGGCCGGGCCCCGCGCCCGGCTCCCGGCCACGCGGCGACACCACCGGTCCGGCCCGGGCGGCATCCCGTACGCGCGGACGACCGGCTGAAGCACCGGTATCGCAGGACATCTCGAACGGCCCACCGGCCCCGGGCACGCCCCGGGGCCGGTGGGCCGTTTCGGGCCCCGGGTGCTGGGCGCGACCGGGCTGCGCCGGATGCTGCACGGGGTCGGGCGACGACGCGCGGGCCGCGTACGCCGTCTCGGCCGGGTGGGCCGCCTCCGGTCCGGGCCGGCACCTCGGTGTACCCGGCGAGGCGTCTCGTGCGCCCCGCGAACGGACCGGCCCCCCACCCCGGTCGTGCGTCGGGGTGGGGGGCCGGTCGTGGCTCACCCGGGTCAGACGTTGTCCAGCTCGCTGTCCAGGATGTCGAACAGGTCGTCCGCCGTGACCGAGGCGAGGTCCGTGGCCTCGGCGGGGCTGGACTTGTCGCGCCACCTGGTCAGCAGCCGTTGCAGGGCCGCGGCGATGTCCGTCTCCGCCGTCTGCGCCGCGTCCACCAACTCCAGCGTCGCCTCCACCTTGGCGATGCCGTCGACGAGGGCACGCAGGTTGAGCTGCGCCTGGTTGCCGCCCAGTTCCCCGATCAGGTGCTCCACGAGCGCCGCGGGCGTGGGGTGGTCGAACGTCAGCGTCGCCGGCAGGCGCAGGCCGGTGGCCTGGTTGAGCCGGTTGCGTAGCTCCACCGCCGTCAGCGAGTCGAAGCCCATCTGCTTGAACGCCTGCTCCGCCCGGACGGTCTCCACCGAGCCGTGTGCCAGCACCGAGGCGACGTTCGTGCGTACCAGGGTCAGCAGCACCTCGCGCTGCTCGGGCTCGGCGAGGCCGGCCAGCCGGCTGGACAGCGACGCCGCGCTGCCGGCCGAGGAGGCGCGCCGGGGCCGGGTGAAGGATCGCAGCGGTGGCGGCGCCGACGTGTTCGTCCGCAGGGCGGCCACGTCCAACCTGATCGGGACCAGACACGGCTCGTCCGTCCGGCAGGCGGCGTCGAACAGCGCGAGCCCCTCCTCCACGGTGTGCGCCAGCACACCGTTGCGCCCGATACGGGCGAGGTCGGCCTCGGTCAGCCCACCGGTCATCGCGCCACCGCTGCGCCACAGGCCCCAGGCCAGCGACGTCGCCGTGAGGCCGGACGCCCGACGTCGCGCGGCGAGCGCGTCCAGGAAGGCGTTCGCCGCCGCGTAGTTCGCCTGGCCGGCCGTGCCCAGCACCCCCGTCGCCGAGGAGAACAGCACGAACATCTCGACGTCGCCGGCCAGCTCGTGCAGGTTCAGCGCGGCGTCGACCTTCGCCCGCAGCACCGCGTCCACCCGCTCCGGCGTGAGCGACTCGACCGTACCGTCGTCCAGCACGCCCGCCGCGTGCACGACACCGACCAGGTCGGGCAGGGACGTCAGGAGCGCCGACAGCGCGGCCCGGTCTGCGGCGTCGCAGGCGGCCACCGTGACCCTGGCGCCCAGCGACTCCAACTCGGCCGCCAGCTCCGCGGCGCCCGGCGCCGCCGGCCCCCGGCGGGAGGTCAGCACGAGATGCCGCGCACCGTGCGCGGTGACCAGGTGGCGGGCCAGCGCGGCGCCCAGTGCTCCCGTGCCGCCGGTGACGAGCACCGTGCCCGCCGGGTCGAACAGGGGGCGGTCCGACGCGGCCGCGAAGGTCGCGAGGCGCGGCACGGTCGGCACCCCGTCGCGGACGGCGACCTGTGGTTCGCCGGTCGCGACGGCCGCGCCGACGAGAGCCGGATCGTCGGCGTCGACGAGGACGAAACGATCGGGGTGCTCGGTCTGCGCCGAGCGGACCAGGCCCCAGACCGCCGCCCCCGCCGGGTTCGTACCGTCGGTCGCACCCCGGGACACGAACACCAGCGGGGAACGGTCGCCGGGCAGCCACCCGTGGACCGCCGCGAGCGCGTCGTGCACGGCGGCCCGTACCGCCTCGGCGTCCGTACCGGTCCCGACCTGGAACACGTCGAAGGCGCCGGCGGGGGCCACGGGCGTGGGGACCGGCAGCCACTCCAACCGGTGCAGCCCGTCCGGGCCGGCGGTGGAGCGCAGTTGCTCGATCGTCACCGGGCGCGCGACCAGCGACTCGACCGTGGCCACCGGCATCCCGGTGCCGTCGGCGAGCGCCAGGGCGTACGCGTCCTGAGCGGTGGGCGTGATCCGCACCCGCAGGGCCGTCGCCCCGACGGTCGACACCCGTACGCCGTGCCAGCTGAACGGCAGGCGCAGGGGACCGTCGGCCCCGGTGGCCAGGGAGATCGGGTGCAGGGCCGCGTCCAGCAGCGCCGGGTGCAGTCCGAAGCGGGCCGTGGGCGCGTCGACGGGGAGCGCGACCTCCGCGAGCAGTTCGTCGCCGCGCCGCCAGGCCGCCACCAGTCCCCGGAACGCGGGCCCGTAGTCGACGCCGAGGTCGGCGATGCGGTCGTACAGCTCCTCGACCGGGACGGGGACGGCGTCGGCGGGCGGCCACTCACCGGCCCAGCCGGTGTCGGGCTCCGCGGCGGCGTCGAGCAGGCCGCTCGCGTGCTGCGTCCACGGCTCGCCGTCGGATGCGTCCTCGCGCCGGGAGTGCACCCGCAACGGTCGGCGCCCGGCCTCGTCGGGTTCCCCGACCTCCACCTGTATCCGCACCGCGCCGTCCGGTGGCAGCACCAGCGGCGCGTGCAGGGTCAGCTCCTCGATGCGGTCGAGGTCGACGTGCTCGGCGGCCCGCCGCGCGAGTTCGACGAAGGCGGCACCCGGCAGCAGGACCGTGCCCAGGACGGCGTGGTCGGCGAGCCAGGGCTGTTCGCGCAGGGAGAGCCGGCCGGTGAGCACGCTCCGCTGGGAGTCGGCGAGCGCCAGCACCGCGCCGAGCAGCGGGTGGTCCGCCGCCCCGAGCCCGAGTCCACCGGCGTCGGCGGGGGAGTCGTCGGGGACCAGCCAGTACCGCTGGTGCTGGAACGGGTACGTCGGCAGCTCCACCTCCCGGGCGCCCGCCCGGTACGCGGCGGCGTCGGGGCCGGTCCCGGCGGTGAAGAGCTGCCCGACGGCCCTGGTGAGGGTCGCGGTCTCGGGTTGTCCCCGGCGCATGGTGGCGATGGTGGTGGCGTCGCCGGCGGCGTTGGCGGCCGTGGCGAGGACGGTGTCGGGGCCGATTTCGAGGTAGGTGTCGACGTGGTGCGTACCGGCGAGGGTCTGGATGGCGCCGTGGAAGCGGACAGCCTGGCGGACCTGGTCGACCCAGTGGTCGGCGGTGGGCCGCAGCGGTTGGCCGGTGACGGTGGAGATGAGGGGGATGCGGGGCTCGTGGTGGGTGATGGACGCGGCGACGGCTCGGTAGTCGTCGAGCATGGGGTCCATCAGGTGGGAGTGGAAGGCGTGGGAGACGGTGAGGCGTTTGGTGCGGTGGCCGTGGGCGGCGAGTGCTT
>NZ_JCADBQ010000024.1:0-49543 GCF_059359355.1 Micromonospora sp. ZG13 | reverse complement strand
CGCAGACCGTGCAGGTGTCGGCCTACCCGGACCACTACGCCCAGTGGGAGCAGCAGGCCGCCGACCTGGTCGCCGAGCACTGGAACAGCTGACCCGAGCAGTGTGAACGACTGCCGCTGGCCGGCACCCCACCCGGGGTGCCGGCCAGCGGCGTCTGCGTGGCGGCCCCGATCGGGTGAACCGGAGCGGACGATCGCCATTCCTTGTGCCGGTGATCGGCCGTCGCTTGTCGCCCCGGCCGGCGCGGCAGCAGACGTCGGCGTCACCGCTGCGGTGACGCCGACGTCGTCCCGCTCGTTTACGGGGCGACCACCCTGCCGCCGAAGGTCACGACGAGGCGGCCGTCGGACGCGAAGGACCAGCCCAGGGCGCCGGAGTACTGGGAGCACCGGGATCCGTTGGTGCCGGACCAGAACTGGTTCGAGCTGTCGGAGTTGCCGACGATCTTGTCGTTCGAGCCGCCGTCGCACGAGGTGTTGTTCCGGAACACCGAGGAGCCGCCGTCGAAGGTGAAGTTGCGTTCGGTGTTGCCGATGCTGGCGTTGTTCGACACCTGCATGGTGCCCAGATTGCGGTTGTAGGTGAATCCGTGCTTGCCGTTGTCGTAGGCGATGTTGCCCCGGACGATGTGGTTCACCCCGATGTCCTCGCCACCGAGCTTGTAGCCGTTGCGGTCGCCGGCCCCGGCCTGGCCGCCGTTGCTGAGGGTGCCGTTGTCGTAGGCGAGGGAGGACTCGATGGTCACCGCGCCGATGGCCCCGGTGTCGCTCTTCGTGTAGAGGTCGTAGCCGTCGTCGATGTTGTTGTGGGCCACGGTGTAGCGGAAGACGTTGCCCGGGCCCACGGTGAGCTTCGGGGCGAAACCGTCGGCGTCCTCACCGTCGGAGTCCACGTTGTCGTGCGACACGGTGCTCACCACGAGGTTGTTGGCGGGCCACTGGTCGCGGGGCGCGTTGGCCACCAGCCGCGAGAGCTGGAGCCCCGAGTCCCGGTTGTGGCGGGTCACCGTACGCTCGATGATGTTGTTGTTTCCGGCGAGCAGGATGCCGTTGTCCCCGGCCCGCTCGACGATGATGCCGCGGATGTGCCAGTACGATCCGCCCACCGCGAGGCCGCGGTTCGCCGGGTCCTCACTCTGGGCCGAGAAGTTCAGGATCGGGGTCTCGCCCGGGTAGGCGAAGATGTTCTTGCGCGCGCTCGACGTGCCGTTGTTGCCCTGGCCGATGGTGATGGTCTGCGAGTAGCGGTAGGTGCCGCCGCGCAGGTAGATCGTGCCGCCGGCGGTGATCCGGGTGATCGCGGAGGTGAGCGTCGTCGGGTTCGCCTCGGTGCCGGCCGCGCTGTCGGTGCCGGTCGGTGCCACGTACAGCGTGCTGCTCGACGGCGGGGGCGTGGTCGGCGGCGGTGTGGTGGGTGGGGGCGTGGTCGGCGGAGGCGTGGTCGGCCCGGTCGTCGGCGGCGGGGTCGTCGTACCCGAGGCGTACGTTTCGAACTCGGCGACCCTCGGGGTGCCGGTCGAGCTGGTGATCTCGAAGTTGATTTTGCGGAGCGAGGTGGCGGCGAAGCTGATGGCCCCCGCCCCGGCGCCGCTGGCCAGGGTGGTGCCGGTGTCGTTGTTGACGACCCGCCAGGAGCCGATGGCCCCGACGGCGCCGGCCGCCTCCCGGATGTTGATCGAGGCCACCGTGGTGGCGGAGTCCCACTTGATCGAGATGCGACCGGTCGAGCCGACCGGTGACCAGTAGGTGCTCATGTTGCCGTCGCGCACGTTGCCGTAGCTGGTGCCGCTGGCCTTGCTGGAGCCGTCGGAGTCGCCCCCGAGGCTGAGGTTGGTCGCGTTGGCGCTGACCGATGCGGGAGTGGGGCCGCCGGACGCACCCGACGCCTGGGTCATCGGCAGCGCCGCGGCGACCGCGGCTGCGGCGGCCACGGCGGTGCCGCCGGCGAGAAGCTTGTGTCGCACTGCGGTTCTCACTGTTGGACTCCTCAGGAGTAGGCACGGCGCGGGGCGCTGCCTTGCCGCCCGACACCGCAGGTGGCTTCGTGTCCGCACCCTCGGCCCGGTCGAGAATCGGAAACATCGATGAAACACAGGCTAGGAAAGCGCTTGCCGGCGAGGCAAGAGTGGGAGACATGCAGGTTTGTTGCATCCGGCGACGCGCGCACGACCAGGACCGGGCCGGGTGTCCGGCTTGCTGTCGTACCCGTGTGTGAGGCTTCGGAGCGTGGCGACTTTCGTTCTGATCCACGGCGGCGGGGGCAGCGCCTGGGACTGGCATCTTCTGGCCCCTGAGCTGGTCGGTCGTGGCCACGACGTGGTGGTGCCGGAGCTGCCGATCGAGGATGCCTCGGCGGGGTTCGCCGAGTTCCGCGAAGCGGTCGTCGACGCGATCGGCGACCGGAGCGATCTCGTTGTCGTCGGGCACTCGTACGGGGCGTTCACCGCGCCGCTGATCGCCGACAGGCTGCCGGTGCGGCTGATCGTCCTGCTCGCGCCGATGGTGCCGAAGCCCGGTGAGAGGCCCGGGGACTGGTGGGACGACACCGGTCACCGGGTCGCGGAGGGGCTGAGCGGGGAGGAGCAGTTCTACAACGGCCTGCCGGCCGAGACCGTCGCGGAGGCCGCGGCGCACAGCCGGGCGCAGGTCAGCGCGGAGTGGAACGAGCCGTGGCCTCTGGACGCCTGGCCGACCGTGCCGACGAAGGTGCTCATCGCCCGCGACGACCAGTTCTTCCTGGCGGACTTCCAGCGCCGGGTGGTCACCGAGCGACTCGGCGTCGTCCCGGACGAGATCGACGGTGGGCACTCGGTGGCGCTCAGCCATCCGGAGCGGCTCGCCGACCGGCTGACCGCGTACCTGCTCGGCTGAGAGGCGTCAGCGGCCAATCAGTCGAGGCAGAACTCGTTGCCCTCGATGTCCTGCATCACGAGACACGACTCGTTGTAGCCGTCGGCGCGCAGCAGTCGCACGCGTACCGCGCCGAGCGCGACCAGCCGCGCGCATTCGGCCTCAAGCGCGGCCAGGCGCTCTTCGCCCACCAGCCCGGTGCCGACGCGTACGTCGAGATGCAGCCGGTTCTTGGCGACCTTGCCCTCGGGAACGCGCTGGAAGAACAGTCGCGGGCCCACACCCGAGGGGTCGACGCATGCGAACGCCGAACCCTGTCGTTCGGGCGGCAGTGCGCGATCGAAGTCGTCCCAGGTGGCGTACCCCTCCGGTGTCGGCGGTACGACGTAGCCCAACACCTCGCACCAGAAGCGGGCGACGCGCTCGGGTTCCGCGCAGTCGAAGGTGATCTGTACCTGCTTGACCGTGGCCATCGACACACCATAGCGACTGTCAACGCGGGTTGACAGTCGACGCGTGTCAACGTAGGTTGACGACATGAGTCAGGCAACGGAACTCGCGGCGGCAGCCGGCAGCACCGACCCCCGGGTCGGGCTGCGCGCCGTCCGCGCGCTGCGCCGGCTGCTCGAGCGGCTCGAGGTGGTCCAGGTGGACAACGCCCGTCGACAGGGCTGGTCCTGGCAGGAGATCGCCGACGAGCTGGAAGTCAGCCGGCAGGCGGTCCACAAGAAGCACGCCGGTCGTCCGGCGGTCGGATCCTCCTGGGAGGCGTGATGTTCGAACGGTTCACCGACCGGGCCCGCACGGTCGTGCGCGACGCCCGGGACGAGGCCCGGACCGAGGGCCAGCGGCCCGTCGGCACCGAGCACCTGCTGCTCGCCCTGCTCTCCGACGGCGACAGCCTCGCCGCCCGGGTGCTCGCCGAGGCCGGCCTGCGCGCCGACGACCTGCGCGCCCGCATCCGCCGGCACACCGAGCGGGGAGCCACCGGCCTCGGCGACGCCGACGCCGCGGCCCTGCGCGAGATCGGCATCGACCTGGCCGCCATCGTGGCCCGGATCGAGGAGTCCTTCGGCCCCGACGCGCTGCGCGAGGCCGCGCCGGCGCCGCGTCGCCGCTGGGGTCGTCGGCGGTACGCGGGCGGCCCCTTCTCCCCGCGCGCCAAGAAGGTGCTGGAGCTGGCCCTGCGGGAGGCGCTGCGCCTGCGCCACCGGCACATCGGCACGGAGCACATCCTGCTCGGCGTGCTCCGCGAGGGCCACGGGCTCGGTGCGCTCGTGCTCACCGAGGCCGGCGCCGACCTCGACGACCTGCGCCGCCGGGTGGAGACCGCCCTGCGCACCCCCGCCTGACCGACCGCCCCTTCCTTCCCTGAAGTCGGCGGCGACCCCGCCTTACCACCCGCCCCTCGACCACGAGGTCGGCGGCGAACCCGAGCGTCGTGGCGTCGGCGACGCCCTTCAGGTCGTTGCGGCGGGGAAGGCGGCCTTCCCCCGCCCCGCTCCGTCGATCATGGGATCGGCGGGGCGGTCGACCTCGGGAACTGCCGCCAGCCTCCCGGACGACGGGTCGCGGCAGGGCGAGGCGGGGTGCGGAGGAGGTGGAGGGGCGCAGGGGCGCGGCAAACGTGTTTGCGCTGCGCGTAACGTCACCGCGCCGCCGGGTCGCTGCCGTGCCGGATCTGCTGCACACTGGCGCCGTGGATGCTGGACAGGACAAGGGACGCCCGGCGCACGACGGCGGTCTGCGCTCGGCCGTGGTGGTCAACCCGGTGAAGGTGGCCGACCTCGACGAGCTGCGTCGTACGGTCCACGACGCCCTCGCCGCGGCCGGTTGGCCCGAGCCGCTGTGGTTCGAGACCACGGTCGAGGACCCGGGCCGGGGCCAGACGGAGGAGGCGGTCGCGGCCGGCGTGGACGTCGTCTTCGCCTGCGGCGGCGACGGCACCGTGATGGCCTGCGTCAGCGGCCTCGTCGGCACCGACGTGGCGCTCGCCGTGCTGCCGCAGGGCACCGGCAACCTGCTCGCGGCAAACCTGGGGCTGTCGGGTGACCTGGCCGCCGGGCTGGAGGTCGCCGTCGAGCGTGGCCGTCGGCTGCTCGACGTCGGCGCGGTCGAGGACCACTACTTCACGGTGATGGCCGGCATGGGCTTCGACGCCCAGATGCTCGCCGACACCTCGGAGACCACCAAGAAGCGGATCGGCTGGCCGGCGTACGTGGTGGGGGCCGCCCGACACCTGCGCGACCGGCCGATGAGGGTCTCCATCCGCATCGACGACCAGCAGCCGTTGCGCCGCCGGGCCCGCTCCGTCCTCGTCGCCAACGTGGGCCGCCTCCAGGGCGGTGTACGCCTGCTCACCGAGGCCGAACCGGACGACGGCTACCTCGACGTCGCGGTGCTCACCCCGCGTACGCTGCGGCACTGGCTCGCGCTCGGCTGGGCGGTCGTACGCAAGCAGGACAGCGTGCCCCGGATGGAGGTCTTCCGCGTCCGACGGGTGGAGATCACCAGCAACCGGGCCCAGCCCCGGCAGCTCGACGGCGATCTGATCGAGCCGGGGCGCACCCTCAAGGCCGAGATCCGGCGACGGGCGCTGTGGCTCTGCGTGCCGCAGCCGGAGCAGGATCCCGACCTGGCCGAGGACGCGAAGGCGGCCGCCGAGCGTGGTGAGCAGTTGATCGAGGAAGCCCGCAGTGAGTAGCACCCGGATCGTGCCGGAGACCCGGCTGATGTCCGACGAGGAACTCAACGCCGACGACGCCTGGCACACCCTGCGCCGGCAGGGCGGCTGGCACCTGCTGCGCGACGCGTTCATCCGGTTCCGCTACGGCGACGGGTTCAGCCACTCGCGCGCCTTCGCGCTGCAACTCTGTCTCGCCGTGGTGCCGTTCCTGATCGCGCTGACCGGCCTGATCAGCGAACTCGGCGTGGAGGAGGGCGGCCAGGTCGTCGCCGACACCGTCCTGGCCCTCACCCCCGGGGCGAGCGAGCCGATGGTGGCCGAGCTGCTCGGCGAGGGGGACCGCACCGAACGCGCGGGCGAGCTGGCGCTCGGCCTGGGCATGATCACCGGCCTGGTCGCGCTGACCAGCACCATGGCCCAGATCGAACGCGGGGCCAACCGCATCTACGGCGTGGAACGGGACCGGCCCGCGCTCTGGAAGTACGTCCGCGCCACCATCCTCGCCCTCGCCGCTGGCGTCCCGGCGTTGACCGGGTTCCTGATCCTCGTCGGCGGCGGCCCGATGGGCGACTCCGTGCAGCGGCACTACGCCTGGGGCGAGCTCGCCAACGCCGTCTGGGACGTGGTGCGCTGGCCGCTCAGCCTGGGTCTGACCGTCCTCGCCGTCGCCGTGATCTTCCGGCACGCCCCCCGCCGCAAACAGCCCGGCCTGTCCTGGCTCTTCTTCGGCGCCGGGATCGCCACCGCCCTGTGGTGGCTGGCCAGCCTGCTGCTGGCCGCGTACGTGCGCTTCAGCGGGGGGTTCGGCCAGACGTACGGGGCGCTGACCGGGATGATGGCGCTGCTGCTCTGGGCCAACCTGACGGGCATGGCGCTGTTCGGTGGACTCTCCTTCGCCGCCCAGCTCGAGGCGCTGCGCATCGGCGTGCGGGAGCCCGCCCAGCCCGATCTCTGGGAGCCCGAGGCCCAGCGCGAGGAGCTTCACGACACGGGCGAGATGAGCTCGCTGTAGCTCCGCATCGGACACCCCCGGTGTACGCGGAGCGCCGATCGGGTATTGCGGCACGCCAGAAGCGAGAGGGAGGCTGCCGTGGGCGCGGTCAAAGAGGCGTTGCGACGACCCTTGGGTCACTTCACCGAGCGGACCCTCGCCGGTCTGGCGATCGTGCTCGGTGCCGGGGTCGGCTTCGGGGTGCTCCTCGTGCTGGTCCGGACCCGGTGGACCCCCCTCTACGACGTCGACCACGGCGTGGCCCAATGGCTCAACGACCTGGTCGCCCCGCACGGACCACTGGTGACCGTGCTCAACGCGCTCACCGACCTCGGCGGGCGGGCCGTCATCATCTGGCTGGTGTCGGTCGCAGTGGTGGGCCTGCTGATCCGCAAGCAGGGCCGGCTCGCGGTGTTCCTGATCGTCACCGGCGTCGGCGCCCTCGTCCTCGACCCGGCGCTCAAGACCCTGGTGGACCGGCTGCGCCCCGAGGTGGAGGTGCCCATCGGCACGTACGCCGGGGACAGCTTCCCCAGCGGCCACGCGCTCGGCTCGATGGTCGCGTACGGGGCGCTGCTGCTGGTCTTCCTGCCGGCGATGTCGCGCCGCTGGCGCAAGCCCGCGATCGCCCTGGTCGCCGTCGTCGTGTTCCTCATCGGCCTGACCCGGATCGCGCTGGGCGTGCACTTCGTCTCGGACGTGCTGGGGGCCTGGCTGCTCGGCGCCGCCTGGCTCGGCGTCACCGCGTACGCCTTCCGGCTCTGGCGGTTGGAGCGGGGCCGTCCGGTCCCGGCGCTGACCGACGGGCTGGAGCCGGAGGCCGCGCACGACGTCGCGCCCGCCCCCGACGAGGCGCACCTGCTGCCGCACCCCCGGGCCGCCGTGTTCGAGCTGATCGTCGGCTGGGTGCTCATCCTCGGCGCGCTGTACGGCTTCGGCATGTTCGTCAGCTACTACGCCGGCGGCACCTTCTTCGCCACCCTCGACACCGACGTGCCACGGTGGTTCGCCGAGCACCGCACCCCGGGCAGGGACGACTTCAGCTACTGGTGGAGCAAGGTCGGCGACACCCACGCGATCCTGCTCATCTCGCTGGTCTTCTGCCCGCTCGTGCTCGCGGTGTGGCGGCGCTGGCGACCGGTGCTGTTCGTGGCGTTGACCATGTTCGGCGAGCTGAGCCTCTTCCTCGCCTCCGCCGCCGCGGTCGACCGGCCGCGCCCGCCCGTCGGCAACCTCGACGGGCCGATGCCGACCTCCTCCTTCCCGTCCGGCCACATCGCCGCCACGCTCTGCGTCTGGGTGGCGATCGCGGTGATCGTCTTTCCGCGTACCGACCGGTGGTGGCGGTGGATCTTCGTGGCGCTGGCGGTCGTGATGCCGGCCGGCGTGGCGATCAGCCGGATGTACCGGGGGATGCACCACCCCACCGACTTCATGGGCGCGATCATCCTCACCACCCTCTGGATCGGGCTGCTCTACTGGGTCGTACGTCCCAACGAGGACCTGCGCGAGGGCA
Source organism: Micromonospora sp. ZG13 (assembly GCF_059359355.1). Taxonomy (NCBI): domain Bacteria; kingdom Bacillati; phylum Actinomycetota; class Actinomycetes; order Micromonosporales; family Micromonosporaceae; genus Micromonospora; species Micromonospora sp. ZG13. Next base: position 41,501 of record NZ_JCADBQ010000024.1, on the reverse strand, counting down.
ACCGGCCGAGCATCGAGTCCGAGGACGTGGACACCCTCGACGACGAGCTGGCCAAGGCCGGCCGGGCGGACTGACCCGGCCCATGCTGCGGGCGATGACCTGGAACATCCGCACGGGCGGGCGCGACCGGGGCGGCGCCGACCGCCGGGACCTGCTGGTGCGGGTCGTCGCCGCCGAGCGGCCGGACGTGCTGGCGTTGCAGGAGTTGCGGGACTTCGACGACCGGCCGGCCGCTGCGCCTGCCCCCGCCGGTGGTCGCCGAGCAGATGCGGGCGGCGTGCTCGCCGACTTCGCGGGCCGGGTGGGGATGCGCCCCCACCTGGCCCGGTCCTGCTTCGGTCAGCCGGTGGCGGTGCTGCTCCGCCCGCCGCTGCGGGCGCTCGCCGCGACCCGGGTGCGCCGGCCGTTCCACCACGCCGCGCAGCGCGTCAGCGTGGCCACCACCGCGGGCGCGCTGACGGTGCTGAGCGTGCACCTCGACCCGTACTCGGGGTTGCGGCGGCGCGTCGAGGCGGGCTGGGCCGCCGCCGCGTTACGCCGCGCGCCGGGGCGACTGGGGCTGCTGGCCGGCGACCTCAACACCCTCGACCCGGTGGCCGAGCACACCGACCGCGTCGCCCGGCTGCCGGCCGCGTACCGCCGTCGTCACCTGCGCCGCGACGGTCGGACGGTGGAGACCCGGGCGGTGGCCCGGCTGCTCGCCGCCGGCCTGGTCGACCTGTACGCGGCGGCCGGCCGGCCGGACGACGGGCTGACGGCTCCCACCCGGCATGGGGGCGGGGCTGAGTTCTCGGGGATGCGGCTGGACTACCTGTTCGGCACCGCCGCGCTCGCCGAGCGGGTGCGGGACTGCCGGGTGCTGCGCGGCGGCGAGACCGAGTACGCCTCCGACCACTACCCGGTCGTCGCGGACCTCGACCTCGACCCGGCCTGACCACCTGGCCGTCCCGAGGGCCGCGAGGACGGCGCGTTGCCGGTGCGGACTACCGTGAGCTGGTGATCGACTCGCCGAGTCCGGAGCCGGGGCGCACCGGGTCGCCGCCCGCTCCGCTGCTGGTCGCCGTCGCCCGGGGAATCGCGCTGGTCGTGGTGGTGCCGCTGCGGTTGATCTGGGAGCTGGTCGCCGCCGTCGGCGGCTGGCTGCACCGCTGGCTGCTCGCGCCGGTCGGCCGTTTCCTGGACCGCTGGCTGCTGCGCCCGCTGGGCTGGCTGCTGCGGATGCTGCTGTGGGTGCCGCTGGTGTGGCTCGGCCGTGGCCTGGGCTGGCTGTTCCGGACGTTGGTCTGGGTGCCGCTGGTCTGGTTGGGGCGCGGGCTGGCCTGGCTGGCCCGGACGGTGGTGTGGGTGCCGCTGGCCTGGCTGGCGTACCACCTGATCTGGGTGCCGCTGCGCTGGCTGGGCCGCCTGCTCGCTCCGCTCGGACGCCTGCTCCTGGCCGGGCTCGCGGCGGTCGGCCGTTGGCTGGCGGCGGCGGGTCGGGTGCTGCTGCACGCGCTCGCCTGGGCCTGGTGGGCGGCCGGCCGGCTGCTGTGGTGGTGCTACGCGCTCACGCTGCGGCCCTTCGTGCTGGCGGCGGGCTGGCTGTGGCGGAACGCCGTCCGCCCGGTGGGCCGGGCGGTGGCCGCCGCGTGGCGGGCGACGGTGTCGCCGGCCGTGCGCTGGGTGCGCCGCGCCGTCGTGGACCCGGTCCGCCAGGCGACCCGTGAGGTGTTGACGGCCCTGGGCCTGCGCGGCTGACCGCCCACGCCGCCCGACGAGCGGTGCCCGAGCGAGATCTTGGCGCGAAACGGCCCCTCCAGGGACACTCCCGCACCAAGATCTCGCAAGCGCAAGCGCAAGCGCAAGCGCAAGCGCAAGCGCAAGCGGGGGCGGAGCCGGAGCGGGCTACAGGAGCAGGTTGAGCAGGACGGTCAGGACGACCGACGCGACGATCGAGAAGAGGATCATCAGCAGGCAGCCGAGGCCGCCGCCGGCCGGCCGGATCTCCGTGTTACCGATACGCATGTGATCACCTGTTCGTCAGCGAGGGGGCGAGGAGGGCGCGGATCGCGTCGGCGAGCTGCGCCGGCGCGGTGGTGGCGACGTTGTGCGCGGCGCCCGGCACGGTGACCGTACGGGCGTGCGGCACCAGCCGGCCCACCTGCGTACGCCAGGACGGCGGCACGATCGGGTCCCGGGAGCCGACGACCACCAGGGTGGGCGCGGCGATGCGGACGAGGTCCACCTCGATGCCGTTGCGTACCGAGTGCGACAGCGTCGCGTGCACCCGCCAGGGGCGGGCGTCGACGACGTCCCGCAGCAGGATCGGCGCCTGCAACGGCGCCTCCCGCAGGGTGTCCACCAGCCAGCGTCCGAACTGCGCCCGCCGGGACCGGGCGGCCGGGTCGCTGGTCGGGCCGGCGAGCACCACCGCTGCGACCGCGTCGGGGTGCCGGGCGGCCAGCGCCGCGACGACCTCCGCGCCGAAGGAGTGCCCGAGCAGGCAGACGGGCGGCATCCGGTACGCGGCCAGCCAGGCGGCCAGGTGCGCGGCGTGCTCGCGCACGTCGTACGCGCTGTCGGGGCGCTCGGTCAGCCCGAAGCCGGGCAGGTCGGGCACGTACACCGGGTGGGTGTCGGCCAGCGCCAGGGCGAGCGGGGTCAGGTAGCGGTGGGACACGGCCAGCCCGTGCACCAGCACGACCGGGGTGGCGGCGGTGCCGGGGTCGCCCGCGCGGCGGGTGTGCGTACGCAGCCCGTCGACCAGCCGCCACTCGCTGGTCAGCCCGGCGGCCGGTCTCGGGGCGGCCAGCGCGACGCGCAGCTCCGCCGGACCGAACCGGCCCGGCGGGCTCACCCGGGGCCGCCGGGTCGGCGTGGTCCTCACAGCTCGCGCAGCCTCGGCAGGAGCTGCTCCTGTGCCCAGTCCAGGAACATCGGCTGCGTCTCGCCGCCCACCTGCACGATCGCCACGTGGGTGAAGCCGGCGTCGACGAACTTGCGGAACGCCTCGACGTGCCGGTCCACGTCGGGCCCGCAGGAGATCCCCTCGGCCACGTCCTCCTCGCGGACGAACTGCGTGGCGGCGGCGAACGACTCCGGACCGGGCAGGTCCGCGTTGACCTTCCAGCCCATCCCGAACCAGCGGAACTGGTCGTGCACGATCTTGCGGCACTCCGCCTCGTCCGGGCCGTAGCAGATGGCCACCTGGCCGTAGCGGGGCTGCCCGGCGCCGCCGGCCTCGTCGTACATCTCGATGATGTGCGGGTCCGGCTCGGTCGCGACGAGGCCGTTGCCGTACTCGGCGGCGAGGGTGACCGACTGGCGGCCGGAGGCGGCGACGGCCATCGGCACCGGCCGGGCCGGGCGGTCCCACACGTAGGCGTCGGGCACGTCGTAGTGGTTGCCCGAGAAGGTCAGCGTCTCCCCGTTGAGCAGCGGCCGGATGATCTGGAGCGCCTCCTCGAACATCTCGTGCCGTTGCTGCACGTGCGGCCAGCCGCCGACGACGTGCTCGTTGAGGTTCTCGCCCGCGCCCAGGCCGAGGGTGAACCGGCCGTCCGAGAGCACCCCGACCGTGCTGGCCTTCTGCGCCACGACCGCCGGGTGGTAGCGGCGGATCGGGCAGGTGACGAAGGACATCAGCTCCGCGCGGCTGGTGGCGTGCGCGACCGCGCCGAGCACCGACCAGGCGTACGGGGAGTGGCCCTGGGAGTCCAGCCAGGGGTAGTAGTGGTCGGAGATGACGAGCTGGTCGAAGCCGGCCGCCTCCGCCCGCACCGCGTAGTCGACCAGTTGCTTCGGACCGGCCTGCTCGCACATCAGGGTGTAGCCGACGTTGACCATGGATGTCTCCTTCCGACCCGGGCGGATCATCCCCGGATACCCCGGCCAGCCCCGGTCAACCCCCGCGTCCGGTGTCGACCGACCGCTGCTTAACCGGTTCATTGCGTGACCGGCCCGACCCGCCTACGCTGATCCCTGCGCCGCCGGGAGCCGGGCGGCGGCTGCCGGGCTGCAGCCGCCATCCCCTGTGACGTCCCACCCCCACCTGGGCAGTGGGGGTCCTCCCTCTGAGGAAGGCCATGAAGAAGAGACTCTCCGCCGCCGGGGCGGCCCTGCTCGCGTTGCTGGTCGCCGTACTGGCGTTCGGCCAGCCCGCGCGGGCCGCCACCGGCTTCTCCGTCGCCGACGGCAAGCTCTACGACGCCAACGGCAGCGAGTTCGTCATGCGCGGCGTGAACCACGCGCACACCTGGTACCAGCAGCAGACCAGCTCCTTCGCCAACATCAAGGCGCTCGGGGCGAACACGGTGCGCGTGGTGCTGGCCAGCGGCCAGCGGTGGGCGAAGAACGACACCGCCGACGTCGCCAACGTCATCTCGCTGTGCAAGGCCAACCGGCTGATCTGCGTGCTGGAGGTGCACGACACCACCGGCTACGGCGAGCAGAGCGGGGCGGCCACCCTGGACCAGGCGGTCGACTACTGGCTCAGCGTCTCCAGCGCCCTCGCCGGCCAGGAGAAGTACGTCATCGTCAACATCGGCAACGAGCCGTACGGCAACCAGGGCTACGGCACCTGGGCGACCGACACCGCCAACGCGATCAAGCGGCTGCGGGCGGGCGGCCTGACGCACACCATCATGGTCGACGCCCCCAACTGGGGCCAGGACTGGTCGTTCACCATGCGCGACAACGCCGCGTCGGTCTTCGCGGCGGACCCGCAGAAGAACACCGTCTTCTCCATCCACATGTACGGCGTCTTCGACACCGCCGCCGAGATCAGCGACTACCTCGGCCGGTTCCGCGCCGCCAAGCTGCCGATCGTGGTCGGCGAGTTCGGCTTCGACCACTCCGACGGCAACCCCGACGAGGACACCATCCTCTCCTACTCCCAGGCCAACGGGATCGGCTACCTGGGCTGGTCGTGGAGCGGCAACGGCGGCGGCGTCGAGTACCTCGACATGGTCACCAGCTTCAACCCCGCCGCGCTGACCACCTGGGGCCAGCGCATCTTCAACGGGGCGAACGGCATCAAGGCCACCGCGAAGGAGGCGACGGTCTTCGGCAGCACCCCGCCGCCGACCTCCCCGCCGCCCACCACCCCGCCGCCGACGACGCCCCCGCCCACGACCCCGCCACCGTCCACCCCGCCGCCGGGCGGCTGCACGGCGACGTACACGGTGACCAACCAGTGGCAGGGCGGCTTCCAGGGTGAGGTGAAGGTGACCGCCGGCTCGGCGGCGATCACCGGCTGGACGACGAAGTGGACCTTCGCCAACGGTCAGACCGTCAGCCAGTCCTGGAGCACCGTCCTGAGCAGCAGCGGGGCGACCGTCACGGCCCGCAACGCCGACTGGAACGGTCGGCTGGGCGCCGGCGCCAGCACCAGCTTCGGCTTCATCGCCAGCTGGAACGGCACCAACGCCACGCCCGCGGTGACCTGCACCGCGAGCTGAGATCCGGCGTACCACCGGTGGCCGGGCCCGCGCGGGCCCGGCCACCGGTGGGCGTTGCCGTGCGCGCTGTCGAGCTGCCCCGTCCGTGGGACCGGCCGCCGCCGCGGACCCGCAACATCCTGCCCCGTCTGCGCGGGCAGCTCGACAGGGGCGACACGCTCTTCCGGTCCCCGACGAGCGCGGCGCCGCATGCTGACCCGCAACCTCCGGGACGTACGGCAGGGATACACCGTGTCGTGTCGGGTCAGCGCCCGGTCGGGAGGTGGCCAGCCCGGCTCTTCGGGAAGAACCGCCCCACCTCGTTCAGTCGACGGCGGTGACCTCCAGCAGCACGGTCTGCTCGGGATGCAGCGCGGGCATCTGGAGCCCGACGGTCGCCAGCACCGCGCCGCCGAGCGTCACGCCGCCGTCGGCCAGCCAACCCGGCCCGGTCAGTTCGAGGGTCGCGGGTTCCGGCACGCCGGCGACGGGCCGCACCGCGTACCGGCGGCGGGGGTCGAGGCCGGGAAGCCGGACCGGCCCGGGCGTCTGGGCCACCGAGGTGGCCAGCCGGGCCACGGCGTACACCGCGTGGGCGCCGTCGTGGGCGACCACGCCGTGCGCCCAGACGGCCGGGTCGGGGTGGTCGACCCGGACCACCCGGCCGGCGTGCAGCAGCGGGCGCAGCCGCTTGTGCAGCGCGACCCAGGCGGCCAGTTCGCGGCGCCGACCCGCGTCGATCGTGCCGATGTCCCACTCGATGCCGTAATGGCCGAAGAGCGCGGTCGCGGCGCGGAAACCCAGGTCGTGCACGCGGTGGGTGGTGTGCGAGCGCTCCGGCCCGATGTGGCTGCCGACCAGCTCGGGCGGGAGCAGCAGACCCGTCCAACGCTGGATGGCCAGCCGTTCCAGGGCGTCGTTGCAGTCGCTGGCCCAGACCCGGTCGGTGCGCCGCAGGATCTCCAGGTCCACCCGCGCGCCGCCGGACGCGCAGCTCTCGATCTCCACCCGCGGGTGGCGGCGGCGCAGCTCGTCGAGGAGCCGGTAGGCCGCGAGGGTCTGTCCGTGCACCCCCGGGCGGCCCTGGTGGCCGGCCTCGGTCAGGTCCCGGTTGTGGTCCCACTTGAGGTAGTCGATGCCGGGGTACGCGGTGAGCAGCGCGTCGAGCCGCTCCAGCAGGTGGGCGTACGCGGGCGGGTGGGCCAGGTCGAGCACCTGCTGGTGCCGCCACGTCGGCGGCAGCCGGCCGGGCGTCGACAGCACCCACTCGGGGTGGGCGCGGAACAGCTCGGAGTCCGGGTTGACCATCTCCGGTTCGACCCAGAGACCGAACTGCATCCCGCGCCCGCGTACGTGGTCGACGAGCGGGTGCAGGCCGTCGGGCCACACGGTCTCGTCGACGTACCAGTCGCCGAGACCGGCGCGGTCGTGGCGACGCCCCCGGAACCACCCGTCGTCGAGCACGAAGCGTTCCACTCCGACCTCGGCGGCGTGGTCGGCCAGCGCGCGCAGCCGCTCCAGGTCGTGGTCGAAGTAGACGGCCTCCCAGACGTTGAGGGTGACCGGGCGGGGCGTGGCCGGGTGCTGCGGGCGGGCGCGCAGGTGGGTGTGCAGGACGTCGCTGATCCCGTCGAGCCCGGTGGCGGAGAAGGCGGCGTACAGCAGGGGAGTGGCGTACTCCCCGCCGGGGTCGAGCACCACCTCGCCGGGGGCGAGCAGCTCGCCGCCACCGAGGACCGACTCGCCCGTCGGCCGCCGCTCGGCGAAGGTGACGTGGTCGCCGCTCCACGCGGTGTGCACGGCCCACACCTCGCCGTGGCCGAAGCCGAACCCCGCCGTGCCGGCCACCAGCAGCAGGGTCGCGTCGTGCCCGGTGCGGCCGTGCCGGCCCTCGCGTACCCAGGTGCCCATCGGCCAGGGGTGCCGCTGCGGGGACCGTTCCCGGCACCACCGGCCGGTCAGGTCGAGCAGTTCGGTGGCGACCGCCGGCACCGGCAGGACCGGCGTCAGCTCCCGCAGCTCGTACGGGTGGTCGCCGGTGTTGCGCAGCCGGTGCCGCAGCAGCACCAGCCCGGTCGCGTCGAGCGTCAGCTCGACGGTCAGCGACAGCCCGGCGGCGGCGTCGGCCGCCCGTACGGTGACCCGGGCGGGACCGCTGCCGTCGTCGGCCACGTCGACGTCGTCGAGCCGGAAGGCGGTGGACCAGTCCCGGCGCTCGCGGTGCCCGCCCAGCGCCGGGCGGCCGCCCCAGCCGGCGGACGCCTCCGGCAGCAGGGACAGCACCGTCGGCGCGTCGAAGCTGCTCGGTACGACCGGCGCGACGGTCGCGGCGAGCAGGGCGGGCAGGTCGTCGGCCGGGACCGGGCCGAGGTCTGCGCCCCAGTGCGCGAGGCGGGGCAGCCCCGGGCCGCGCGCGTCGAGCACCACGCTGGTCCGGGCACGGCGCAGGTGGACGACACTCATCCTTTCGACGCTCCCAGGGTCAGGCCCCGGACGAACTGCCTCTGCAACAGGAAGAACACCACCAGGGTCGGGATCGCGACCAGCACCGAGCCGGCCGAGACGAGGTTGTTGTCGGTGAAGAACTCGCCGCGCAGGTTGTTCAGCGAGCTGGTCACCGGGAACTTGTCGCCGGTACGCATGAGCACGGTGGCCCAGAAGAACTCGTTGTAGATCCAGGTCACCTCCAGGGTGGCCAGCGCGGCGAGGGCCGGCCGGCACAGCGGCATGGTGACCTGCCAGTACTGGCGCCAGACGCTCGCCCCGTCGATCATCGCCGCCTCGTACAGGTCGTGCGGCAGGGCCTTCATGTAGTTGCTGAGCACGAAGACGCAGAATCCGCACTGGAAGGCGACGTTGACCAGGATCAGCCCCCAGTAGCTGTCGTAGAGCACCTCCGAGTCGCTCATGAACGCCGGCAGCGGCACCTGGGTGAAGAGCCGGAACAGCGGGATGAGCAGGGCCTGCTGGGGCAGCAGGTTCGCGGCGGTGAACAGGCCGAGCAGGACGATGTTGGTCTTCCAGCTGAACCGGGCGATGACGAACGCCACGCAGGAGGCGAGGAAGAGGGTCAGCAGCACCGCCGGCACGGTGATGTAGACGGAGTTGAGGAAGTGCTTGCCGAACTCGGCGGTCCGCCAGGCGGTGACGTAGTTGTCGAGGGTCCACCCGCCGAGCGAGACGTAGCCGTTGGTGGCCGTGTACTCGTAGGAGCGCAGCGAGGTCAGCACGGCCCAGAGGATCGGGAAGAGCCAGCCGATCGCCACCGCGGCGAGGAAGACGTGCAGCACGATCCGGGCCGGGCGCGGCGGCGGGCGCCGCCGGGGTGCGGGGGCGGTGCCGGCTTGCCGGGACACGGTAGCGGTGCTCATCGGCGTCCCTCCCGCAGCACGGTCGCCAGGTAGACGGTGATGAAGAGCAGCGAGACGACCAGCATGATCGTCGCCAGCGCGGAGCCGAAGCCGATCCGGCTCGCCTCGCCCACGACGTTCTGGGTGACCAGCGCCGAGAGCAGTTCCAGGCCGTTGCGGCCCTTGTTGATGACCCAGACCAGGTCGAACGCGCGCAGCGACTCGATCACCGTCACCACCAGCACGATGATGTTGATGGGCCGCAGGACCGGGAAGATCACCTTGAAGAAGGTCCGGCCCTCCGACGCGCCGTCCACGGCGGCGGCCTCCCGCAGCGACGGGTCGACGCCCTTGAGCCCGGCCAGGTAGAGCAGCATGATGTAGCCGACGTGCCGCCAGCCGGCGGCCACCAGCACGGCCCAGATGTTGACGTCGGGGTCGCCGTACCAGTCGACGTTCGTGCCGAGGACGGCGTTGAGCAGGCCCTGGTCGCGGGAGTAGAGCAGCTGCCAGACGAAGCCGATCAGCGCCAGGGAGAGCACCACCGGCAGGTAGAGCGCGGTCTGGTAGAACCGGGTGCCGTGCAGCTCCTTGTCCAGCAGGACGGCCAGGAACATGCCGAACGGGGTGGCCACCGCGAACAGCGCCGCCAGCCAGAGCAGGTTGTTCTGCACGGCCGGCACGAACGGCGGGTAGTTCTGGACCACGTCGGCGTAGTTGCGACCGCCGACCCACTCGATGTCGGAGACCGGGCCGATGCCGTCCCAGTCGGTGCCGGAGAGCAGCACGGTGGCGCCCGCCGGCAGCCAGACCAGGCCGACGACGAGCAGCAGCGGTACGGCCACCATGAGCGCGACGACCACGCGGTCGGTGCGGGACAGCAGCCGTACGCGCCGGCGGCGGCCACCCGTGGGGGTGGTGGCCGCCGCCGGCGGCGCGGCGCGATCCGCTTGGATCAGGGGCAGGTCGGACACGGTGCCCTCACCCTCTCGCCGTCAGTCGGTGAAGATCGACTTTTTCTGGTTCTCGATGCTGGACGTCAGCCCGTCGATGTCCTTCGGGTCCTTGATGAACTGCTGGAGCGCCGGGATGATCACCGTGGAGGCGAAGTCCGGGCGGGTGTCGCGGTCCAGGAACTGGGCGATCTCGGTGGCCGAGCCGACCAGCTCGGCGGCCTTCTTCTGCAGGGCGCTGTAGCCGCTGGTGTCGGCCTCGCTGTTGGCGACCAGCGTGCTCGGGTCGTTCTTGACGGTGATGTCCGCGGCGGCCTTCGAGCCGACGTACTCCAGCAGCTTCCTGGCGTTGGCCTCCTGCTTCGGCTTGCGGGCCATCATGTAGCCGTCGATGGGCGCGTCCAGGGCCTTGGCGCCGATCGCCGGGTCGATCTCGGGGAAGGTGAAGAAGTCGAGGTCGGCCAGGTCGTCGCCGTCGAACTGCTGGCCGACGAAGAGGCCGAGCAGGTACATGCCGCTCTTCTTCTGCTGCAACGACTGGGCGGCCTCCTGCCAGGTCCGGCCGAGGCTGTCCGGCTGGTGCAGGGGCAGCAGGCCGCGCCAGGTGTCGAAGACCTTCTTCACCTTGTCGGAGGTCCAGGACTCCTTGCCGGCCATCAGGTCGATGTGGAACTGGTAGCCGTTGATCCGCAGGTTGAGGATGTCGAAGGTGCCCATCGCCGGCCAGCCGTCCTTGTCGGCGAAGGCGATCGGGGTGAGGCCGTCCTTCTTCATCTCCCCGGCGAGCGCGGTCAGGTCGTCGAGGGTCTTCGGCACCTGGTAGCCGTTCTGCTGCCAGACCGACTTGCGATAGAAGACGGCCCACGGGTAGTACGACGACGGCACGAAGTACTGCTTGCCGTCGTCCCCGGTCGACGCCTTGCGGAACGCGTCGGACATCCCGGAGAGCTTGCCCCAGACGTCGCTGAGATCCCCGGCGAGGCCCCGGGCGGCGAAGAACCGCATGCGGTAGCCGGCGAACCACATGAACACGTCGTCCGGCTTGCCCTGGAGGTAGTTGTTGATGTTCTCCTGGAACGTGTTGTGGTCGACGGTGTTGACCGCGACCTGGAGGCCGGACGAGGTCTGGAACCCGTCCACGACCTTCGCGACCACCTCCTTGGGTTTCGGGTCGGACTGGTTGGAGCCCAGCGACACCGTCTTGGCGTCGGATCCGCCGGAGTCGGAACCGCAGCCGGCGAGCAGGCCCGTGCCGAGCAGCGCGGTGCTGCCGGCGGCGCCGGCCAGCAGCGAACGACGGTTGAGGCCGGCCACGGAGGGGGGTACGAGCCGCGCGAGGTATTCGGCTCGGGTGCGGGGACGGGACATGGTGCCTCCTGCGGATGAAGAGGAGTGCCCGAGGGCCGTCGGTGGCGGTGCCCCGGCAACCGTGATCACACATCCGGATCCATCGCGAATCCACATTGGCGAACACGAATTGCCAGTGGCGCCTCAAGCTACTCGTCCTCCGGGCGCTGTCAAGAGGGCGGCTGACGCCCGCCAATCCGGCCGCGACAAGGGCATTGGGAGGTAAACGTTGTAAAGATGATCGATGTTGGAACGTGTTGACTTGGCCGGCTTCGCCGGGCACGCTCTGCGTTCATGCGGCGATGGCAGGGCGACGACATGTGGTTCGGCGCCGACTACAACCCCGAGCAGTGGCCCGAGTCGACCTGGGCCGAGGACGTCGAGCTGATGCGCCGCGCCGGGGTCAACCTGGTGTCGGTGGGTATCTTCTCCTGGGCGCTGCTGGAACCCGCCCCCGGCGCGTACGAGTTCGGCTGGCTCGACCGCGTGCTCGACGTGCTGCACGACGGCGGGATCTCCGTCGACCTCGCCACCGCCACCGCGAGCCCACCGCCGTGGCTGGCCCACCGGCACCCCGAGACGCTGCCCCGGCGCGCCGACGGCGCGATCCTCTGGCCCGGCGGACGGCAGGCGTACTGCCCCAGCTCGCCGGTGTTCCGCGAGCGGTCGCTGGCCCTGGTCGAGGCCCTCGCCACCCGGTACGCCGAGCACCCCGCCGTCGTCATGTGGCACGTCTCCAACGAGCTGGGCTGCCACAACGTGCACTGCTACTGCGACGTCAGCGCCGAGGCGTTCCGCCGCTGGCTGCGCGAGCGCCACGGCGACCTGGACGGGCTCAACGACGCCTGGGGCACCGCCTTCTGGAGTCAGCGCTACGGCGACTGGGCCGAGATCAACCCGCCGCGCACCGCGCCGACCTTCGCCAATCCCACCCAGCAGCTGGACTTCCTGCGCTTCTCCTCCGACGAGCAGCGCGCCCAGCTGCGCGCCGAACGCGAGGTGCTCGATCGGCTGGTGCGCCAGCCGGTCACCACGAACTTCATGGTCGGCACCGGCATCAAGCACCTCGACTACCACTCGTGGGCGTCCGACGTGGACCTGGTCGCCAACGACCACTACCTCACCGCCGCCGACCCGCGCGCCCACGTCGACCTCGCCCTCGCGGCCGACCACACCCGGGGCGTGGCCGGCGGCGCGCCGTGGCTGCTGATGGAGCACTCGACCAGCGCCGTGAACTGGCAGCCGCGCAACGTCGCGAAGGCCCCCGGGCAACTGCGCCGCAACAGCCTGGCGCACGTCGCGCGGGGCGCGGACGGCGTGCTCTTCTTCCAGTGGCGGGCCTCCCGTGCCGGGGCGGAGAAGTTCCACTCCGCCCTGGTCCCGCACGCCGGCCCGGAGACCAAGGTGTTCCGCGAGGTGTGCCGCCTCGGCGCGGACCTGCGGGCCCTCGCCGAGGTACGCGGCAGCCGGGTCGAGGCCGAGGTGGCGATCCTGTTCGACTACGAGGCGTGGTGGGGCGCCGAGCTGGACTCGCACCCCAGCGTCGACGTCGCGTACGTCGACCGCCTCAGCGCGCTGCACGACGCGCTGTGGCGGGCCGGGGTCACCGCCGACGTCGTGCACCCGTCGGCCGACCTCGCCCGCTACCGGCTGGTGCTCGTTCCGACCCTCTACCTGGTACTAGACGCGCACGCCGCCGCGCTGCGCGCGTACGTCGAGGCGGGCGGCACCGCCCTGGTGACGTACTTCAGCGGCATCGTCGACGAGCACGACCACATCCGCCTCGGCGGCTACCCGGGGGCGTTCCGGGAACTGCTGGGCGTACGCGTCGAGGAGTTCTTCCCGCTGCGGGCGGGGGAGCGGGTCACCCTCGACGACGGCTCCGGCGCCGACGTGTGGACGGAGTGGCTGCACCCCGAGGGCGCGCAGGTGCTCGCCGCGTACGCCGACGGGCCCCTGCCGGGCGTGCCGGCGTTGACCCGGCATGCCGTGGGCGCGGGCGCGGCCTGGTACGTCGGCACCCGGCTGGACGCGGCGGCGACCGACCGGCTGGTCGCCCGGCTGGTGGCCGAGGCGGGCGTACGCCCGGCGGCGCAGGCCCCCGCCGAGGTGGAGGTGGTCCGGCGGCGTGCCGGCGAGCGCAGCTGGCTCTTCGTCATCAACCACACCGACGCCGACGCCCGGCTCGACGCGACCGGCGTGGAGCTGCTGACCGGGGCGGCCTGCGCCGACCACCTGGTCGTGCCGGCCGGCGAGGTGGCCGTGGTCCGCGAGGAACCGGCCGCAGGCGCGGCCCGGTGACGGCGCGAAGGAGGACGTCCGGATGCTGGCCCGACAACGGCAGACCGCGATCCTCGAACTGATCCGGCAGCACGGCGGCGTGCGGGTCAGCCACCTCGTCAGCCGGTTCGGCGTCTCCGACATGACGATCCGGCGCGACCTGGAGGTGCTGGCCGAGCTGGGGCTGGTCGACAAGGTCCACGGCGGCGCGACCCTGCCCGGCCCCGGCTCCGCCGAGGAGCCCGGCTTCGCCGCGAAGTCGGTCCGCCAGCAGGCCGAGAAGCGGGCCATCGCCGGGCGGGCCGCCGCCCTCGTCGAGCCCGGCATGGCCGTCGCGCTCTCCGCCGGCACCACGACCGCAGCGCTGGCCACCCTGCTTGCCGACGTACGCGGCCTGACCGTGGTGACCAACTCGATCCCCGTCGCCGACGCCCTGCACCAGAACCCCCGCGCCGACCGGACGGTCGTGCTGACCGGCGGCATCCGTACCCCGTCGGACGCCCTCACCGGCCCGGTGGCCGAGGCGGCGATCGGCTCCCTCAACGTCGACGTGCTCTTCCTCGGCGTGCACGGCATGAGCCCGCGTACGGGGTTCACCACGCCGAACCTGCTGGAGGCCGGGACGAACCGGTGCCTGATCGAGGCGTCGCGGCGCCTGGTGGTGCTGGCCGACCACACCAAGTGGGAGACCGTCGGGATGGCCACCATCGCCCCGCTGTCCGAGGCCGACGTGCTCGTCACCGACGCGGGCCTGCCCCCGGAGGCGCGCGCTCAGCTCGCCGAGCAGGTCGGCGAACTGGTCGTCGTCGAGGGCGGCTGAGACCTTCGCCCGCGCCGTGGCGGTTGATCCCGGCGGTTCCGACGTCGCCGCAGGCTGACCGGTGCCTCCCCGTCGAACGAGGGCGTGACCCTCAGCTCGTGGACCCCGGCGTCCGCTCGGCCGGCGCGGACACACCGTCCGCGGGCCGGACGCGCTTCCGCCACCGGTGGTGGCGCCACACCGCGACTGTGACGGCCACGGCAACGAGCAGCGCGGTGGCGCCCTTCCAGGCACGTTCGAACCACGATCTGTCGTTGCCGAACGCCGCATCACCGGCCGCCATGAGCCACAGCCCCACCCACGCCCACTGCCAGCCGCGTGGCCGGGAGAACGTGCCCGGCGGGGCGGAGAACGCGACGGACACGGTGACTGCGGCGCCGACGACGACGATCAGGGGTCCGCCGACGCGCGAGGTGGCCTCCCACAGCGACATGAACCGATCATGGCACCCCGGCACCACCACCAGAGCCGTTGCTCGACCCGTACGTCGGCCTCACCGAAACCGACCTCTCAGCCGTCCGTCAGTGGCTCGCGCGGGACGACGGCGCCGCTTGATCACCTGCTCGCTCGTGCCGCCGGTCACGCGGCCGTCGACGCCGCGACGTCCACTCCGCGACGGTTCCACCTGCGGTGCTTCCGTCGGACGGCGCGCCTTCACAGGCACTTCACAGCGCCCACGGATAGGGTCCCGGGAAGTCAGCGACCGGCTCCAAGGTGGAGCGCGGTGTCTTTGCACGGGAGTTCCGATGGTCTTCAAGAAGATGTTGAGCGCGTTCGGCGTGGGCGGGCCGAGCGTCGACACCGTCCTGACCAACCCGAACACCCGGCCCGGCCTGACCCTCGAGGGGCAGGTGAACCTGCTCGGCGGCGACGCGCCGGCCAACATCGAGCAGGTCGTCGTCGGCCTGGTCACCCGGGTCGAGATCGAGGGCCACGACACGGAGTACGCCGGGGTCATGGAGTTCCACCGGCTGCCGGTCAGCGGCCCGCTCCAGCTCGCCGCGAAGCAGCAGCTCGCCATCCCGTTCCAGCTCCCGATGCCGTGGGAGACCCCGATCACCGACGTCTACGGTCAGCGGCTGCGCGGCATGACGATGGGGCTGCGTACCGAGCTGGCCATCGCCCGGGCGGTGGACAAGGGCGACCTGGACCAGGTCAACGTGCACCCGCTGCCGGTGCACGAGCGGATCCTGGAGGCGTTCCAGCGGCTCGGCTTCCGGTTCAAGCACGCCGACCTGGAACGCGGCCACATCCGGGGCACGCAGCAGACGCTGCCGTTCTACCAGGAGATCGAGTTCTTCGCCTCGCCCCAGTACGCGAGCACCATCAACGAGGTCGAGCTGACCTTCGTGACCAGCCCGCACGGTGTCGAGGTCATCCTCGAGTGCGACAAGCGCGGCGGGTTCCTCACCCCGGGGCACGACGCGTTCGGTCACTACCGGGTCGCGCACACCGACGCCGACGGGACGGACTGGGTCCAGGTGGTCGACGGCTGGCTGCGGGAGACGACGTCCCGCTACGGCAGCCTGCGCGGCGCGCACGGCTTCGGCGGGCACGGCCACGGGCACGGTCACGGCCGGGGGGTCGGCATGGGCGGCGTCGTCGCCGGCGCCGCGGTGGGAGCCGTCGGCGGCATGATCGTGGGTGACATGATCGGCGATGCCTTCGAGGGCGACGGCGAGGACTTCGGCGGCTTCGAGGAGTAGGACCACACACGACGGTGGCCCCCGGGACGACAGTCCCGGGGGCCACTGCGGTGCCGTGGTGCGCGGCTACGCGGTGCCCGGTCAGTGCCGGGCCTTGCGCTCCTCGCCGCTGCGCCAGTTGCTGCCGGCCTTGGCCAGACCACGGCTACCCAGGTACCCGATGGTCAGCAGTGTGATCATGAACCAGGCGTTGTCGGCCCGGAAGATGTCCACCCCGGCCGTGTTCCGGCCGACCAGCTGCGAGGCGGCCAGCACGCCGATCACGGCCGCGATGTAGACCCAGAACTCGGTCGTCCGCAGCGACGGCTTGGTCTCCGTGCCGGGCGCCTGCATGGCCTCCCGGTGCCCGTCGTGCATCATCGGCATCGGACGGGTGGGCGTCTCCTGGATGGCCCTGTCCTGCATCGCCCGGTTGGGCATGTCCTGCGTCGGCCGGTTCATCGGCCTGGTGGAAGCAGCCTGCGTGCTCATCTTGTCCTCCTCAGGATGCGATGAGTCGTACCTGCGTTCCCTCGCCCCGCTACCGCGTGTCGGCCACGGCACGGTTCGCGTTCATGGCGGGGGCACCCGCCGTCTACCCGACCCGACGGGGGCAGTAACACCCACCGCCAGCCGGAATCCTCCCCGCCCCACGCCCCGTGCTCCGGCAGCGATCATGCAGTTGTGGTGGGGTGCAAAACGCCCTGATGGGCCGCTGGCGGGCACCACGACTGCCTGATCGGCCCCGTCCCCGCCCCCCGCCAGGCATGGGCGGGGGTTTGGTGGTGGGGGTGATGGGCACGCGTCTCGGGACTACGACTCGTGCGAGGTGATGGACATGCGTGAGGACGACATGCGGCAGGACGCCGCCCGGCGTGCCGAGGAACGGATCGCCGGTGGCGTGTACGGCGAGGGCGCTCTCGACGAGGTGACCGTGCCTCCTACCGACGTGCAGCGGGTGATCCAGGACGAGGACCCGGACGATCCGGCCCACGTTCCGGTCGATCCGGAGGTGCTGCGCGACGGCGGCCCCACCCGGGGACAGGGCGCCGTCACCACGACCGGCGGCACCGCCGGACCGGCGTCCGTCCGCCGGTTGGCGCGGCAGCCGGAGCGGCACCCGGGCAAGGTGGCGCCGACCACCACGGGCGACGCCACCACCGGCGGTCTGAGCACCCCGGCCGGCGGATCCACCAGCGACCAGTCCGGCCCCGCCAGCCAGGTCGGCGACTTCACCCCGGACTGACCCGCCGACCCCACCTACCGCAGCGCCAACCGGGAGGGCGGGGTCGGTGGTTCAGGTGGGGCGGACGATGCCGAGGCGTTGGGTGGCGCGGGTGAGAGCGACGTAGAGGTCGCTGCGACCCCGGGGCGACTCCGCCACGACGCGGTCGGGGTCGACCAGGAGGACCGAGTCGAACTCGAGCCCCTTGGCCTGACCGACGGTGAGCACCACCACGCGGCTCTCCAACGCCGGGTCCTCGCCGACGGCGGCCTCGGGCAGGGCGGCGGTGAGCGCGCCGCCCAACTCGTCGACCCGCCCGGCCGGCACGATGACCCCGAGCCGGCCGTCGTCCAGGCCGGCCGCCTCCCGGGTGGCGGCGGCCACCAGCTCCGCCGTCAGGCGCTCCGCCGGCACCGCGCGGTCCCACGGCGGCACCCCGCTGGAGCGTACGGAGCGGGGCGGGCGCAGCGCCGGATCGATCTCTGCGAGCACCTCGGCGGCGACCGCCATGATCTCGGCCGGGGTGCGGTAGCTGACGGTCAGCTCCTCCAGCCGCCAGCGCTGCGCCACGTACGGCTCCAGCGCGTCGGCCCAGGACGGGGTGCCGGCCAGCGCGCCGGTCTGCGCCACGTCGCCGACGATGGTCATCGAGCGGCTCGGGCAGCGGCGCATCAGCAGTCGCCAGGCCATCGGCGACAGCTCCTGCGCCTCGTCGACGATCACGTGCCCGAACGCCCAGCGCCGGTCGGCCGCGGCCCGCTGGGCGGTGGTCAGCCGGTCCGCCTCCTCCTGCCGTTCGAGCAGCCGGTCGGCGTCGAGCAGGTCGGTGACGCCGAGGATCTCACCGCCGTCGGCCTCGTCCTCGACGTCGATGGAGCGGGAGCCCCGGGCGATCTCCAGTACGCCTTCGGCGTACTCCCGTTGCAGGGTCCGGATCCGTTCCCGGCGGGCGGCGGCGGCCCGCTCGTCCTCGCCGAGCAACTCGGCCGCCTCGTCCAGCAGCGGCACGTCGGCCGGCGTCCAGCCGCCCGGCTCGCGGTGCAGCGCGGCCCGTTCGGCGTCGCTGAGCATGGGCGCGGCGACGGCGATCCGCTCGGTGGAGGCGTACAGGTCGGCGAGCAGGCGCTGCGGGGTGAGCACCGGCCAGAGCTGGTCCAGCACGGCGCGCACCTCGGGCTCCTCGCGCAGCTCGCGGCGGATCTCCGCCACGTCGGCCTCGTCGAGCAGGTTCTCCCCGCCCAGCGGGTCCGCGCCGATCCGCTCGGCGACCTGGGCCGCGAGGGCATGGACGATCTCGACGTCGAAGAGCGCCCGGGCCAGGTTGTGCGGCCGGTCGGACCGGCGGGCCCGGTCCCGGGCGGCGCGCACGGTCTCCGGGTCGAGCCGCAGCACCTCCTGCTGCGGCAGCTCGATCTCCAGCGGCTCGTCGGGCACCCACTGCCGGTCCCGGACGGCGGCGGCCAGCACCCCGACCATCACCGCGCTGCCCTTGAGCGCGGCGGTCGCGGCGGGCTCGGCGCGGCGGGCGCTGACCCCCGGGAAGAGGTCGCCCTGGGTCCGCAGGAGCACGCCCGTCTCGGCCAGCGCCGGCAGCACCTGGGAGATGTAGCGCAGGAACGTGGCGTTCGGGCCGACCAGGAGCACGCCCCGGGTGGAGAGCTGCTCGCGGTGGGTGTAGAGCAGGTACGCCGCGCGGTGCAGCGCGACGGCGGTCTTGCCGGTGCCGGGGCCACCCTGCACGACCAGTACGCCCGGCAGGTCGGCGCGGATGATCCGGTCCTGCTCGGCCTGGATGGTCTCGACGATGTCGCGCATCCGGCCGGTGCGGCCGGCGTTGAGCGCGGCGAGCAGCGACGCCTCGCCGGTCAGCTCCTCGTGCGCGGTGGGGGAGGCGGTGTCCAGGTCCAGCACCTCGTCGTTGAGCGCGGTCACCTTGCGTTCCCGGGTACGCAGGTGCCGGCGGCGGCGTACGCCCTGAGGGTTGGCCGCGGTGGCGAGATAGAAGGCGCGGGCGGCCGGGGCGCGCCAGTCCATCAGCAGCGGGTCGTAGTCGCCGCCGGTGTCGAAGATCCCGATGCGGCCGATGTAGTGGGGGCCGCCGTCGTCGGTGTCGAGCCGGCCGAAGCAGAGGCCGCTCTCCACCGAGGAGAACTGCTCGACCTGGTCGGCGTACATCCGCACCGCGCTGTCGCGCTGGGAGCGGGCCTGGAGGGTGCCGCCGGTCGCCCGCAGCTCGTCGGTCAGCCGGCGGGAGGCCTGCTCACGCAGCTCGTCCAGCCGGCGATAGAGCATCGAGACGTATTCCTGTTCGCGGCCGATTTCGTCATCGGGCTGCAATTCGGCGGAATCGGCGGAATGCCTTGACAAGCCGTCTCCCATTCGAGTAGCATCTCTCTCGGAACGGCTATTATCAGCCGTTCTTTTTTGTTGCCTGAACTGAGAAAGATACCGTGCGCCGGTCGCCTCGACCAAGCGCGCCGGGCCACACCGCGACTCGTCCCGCACAGACAGCGGGGGCCCGCCGCGTGGCGGGCCCCCGGACTGCCGATTCTCAGCCCTTCGCCACCTCGTAGAGCCGCTCCGGCGTCACCGCGCCGGCGATGAGCCGGCCGTCGTCGGTGAGCAGCACGCTGAACAGCTTCCCGGTCAGCAGCCGGCCGCTGCCCCAGTCGCCGCTGACCTTCGGCAGCGCGCCGAGCAACGCCGCCGGGTCGCCGGCCGGTCCGTTCCCGGCGCGGCCGGGGGCGGCGGGTCGGTCCGCGGGCGCGCCGGCACCGTCGAGCCGCGCGACCACCACGGTGGCCCAGCTCTCGCCGACCGTACGCACGTCCGGCCGCTCGCCGTCCGCGCGCCGCTTCCCGGGGGCGTCGGCGGGCTGCCTGCCGGCGGTCTCCTCGGTCACCTTCACGCCGGGCGGCGGGTTGAAGGTGAACTGGTCGGCGTCGGGCCGGGCATACGACACCTGGGTGAAGGCCATCTCGAAGGCCGGCTTGTCGCTGCCGTCGGCGAAGACCTCGAAGCGCAGCGGCACGTGCTGCCGCGCGTCGATGGCGATGCGCACCTGGTGCACCAGCGAGGCGGCGTCGCGCGGGGCGAGCACCAGCTCGTACGCGTCGCGGCCGGCGACCGTGGCGGAGCGGCCGACGCTCACCTCGGTGCTCGGGCCGATCGCCGTGAGGGCACGGTCGGCCGCCTCCCCGGGGGTGACCGGCAACTCCGGCGTCTGGGCCCCGGTGGTGCCCTCGGGCAGCGTGCGGTGGGTGGCGGTGTTGGACCGGCTGTTCCAGGCCCACACGTCCCGGCCGTTGCGCACGATGTCGTGCTCGCCGAGCGTGTCCACCAGGGCGACGCGCTGCCGGTCGGGCCCGGAGTGCCAGACCCGCAGGGTGTGCGTGCCGGTCAGCAGGCCGGTCAGGCCGTCGCCGCCGACCAGGCCGGCCAGCGGCGGCAGGCCCAGGTCGGCGCGCTGCACGACCGTGCCGGAGAGCCCCTCCAGCCGGGAGGTCTGAAGGTCGACCAGGAGTTGGGCGGCGGTGCGCGGCGGCAGGCTCGGCTCGGCCTGGGCGGCGAACGTGCCGAGCGCGGCGCCGCCGCCGATGACGGTCGCGACGGCGGTCACCGGGACCAGCCAGCGTAGGACGGGACGGCTCTTCAGGACGGACATGTGACACCTCCTGCCGGACATCCTGCCTCCTCGACGCTGTGAGGGCGCTGAGGACGGCCGTACGACCCCGGGCGCCCGGGTGGCACCCTTGGAGGCGTGCGGTTGCTGGTGGTGGAGGACGAGTCGCGGTTGGCGTCCGCCCTGCAACGGGGGTTGCAGGCCGAGGGGTTCGCGGTGGACGTGGCGGCGACCGGCCCGGAGGGGCTCGACGCGGCACGCCACGGCGGGTACGACGCGATGGTCCTCGACGTGATGCTGCCCGGCCTCTCCGGCTACGAGCTGGTACGCCGGCTGCGCGCCGAGGAGCACTGGCTGCCGGTGCTCATGCTCTCGGCCAAGGATGGCGAGTACGACCAGGCCGACGGGCTGGACTGCGGGGCCGACGACTACCTCACCAAGCCCTTCTCGTACGTGGTGCTGCTGGCCCGGCTGCGGGCCCTGTTGCGCCGGGGCGCCCCCGAACGCCCGACGGTGCTCGCGGTCGGCGACCTCCGGCTGGACCCGGCGCGGCGACGGGTGACCCGCGCCGACGCCGAGGTCGCGCTGACCAGCCGCGAGTTCGCGCTGCTCGACTACCTCATGCGCCGCCCCGGCGAGGTGGTCTCCAAGACCGAGCTGCTGGACCACGTCTGGGACGCCAGCGTCGAGACGGCGCCGAACGCGGTCGAGGTCTACGTCGGGTACCTGCGGCGCAAGATCGGCCGGGAGCGCCTGGAGACGGTCCGGGGCGCCGGTTACCGGCTCGCCCCGTGACGCGGGGGACGCGCGGGCGGCTGCGCGCCGGGCCCGGGCTGCGCGGGCGGCTGATGGCGGTCGGCGTACTCGGTGTGTCGGGGGGACTCGCCGTCGGCGGGCTCGTCCTGCTCGCCGTGCTGGGCTGGGCCCTGCAACGTGCCGTCGACACCGAGGCGTTCCGTACCGCCGACGCGGTCGCGCTGCTCGCCGCCGAGGAGGTACTGCCCGATCCGCTGCCGGTGGCCGGCGGGCAGGTCCGGGTGCAGGTGATCGACGCCGCGGGCCGGGTGCGGGCGGCCTCCATCGACGCCGACCGGCTGGTGCCGATGGTGTCGCCGGGGAGCCTCGACGCCGGCGTGCGGCAGCGGCTGACGGTGTCGGGGGAGCGGGTCGGCCTGACCGGGCCGGTGCGGGTGGTGGCCGTACCGGCGGGCACCGCCGCCGACCCGCGTACCGTCCTGGTGGCCCGGTCGCTGGCGGACGTGCGGCACAGCGCGCACGTCGTACGGACCATCCTGCTGGTGAGCTTCCCGCTGCTGGTCGTGGTGCTCGCCGCCGTGGCCTGGCGGGTGGTCGGCGCGACCCTGCGCCCGGTGGAGGCGCTGCGCCGGGGGGCCGAGGAGATCACCGGGCGGGACGGGGGCGGGCGGCTGCCCGTACCGGCGTCGCGGGACGAGATCCACCGGCTCGCGGTGACGCTCAACGGGATGCTGGGCCGGCTGGAGTCCGCCCGGGACCGGCAACGGGCGTTCGTCGCGGACGCCGCGCACGAGTTGCGCAGCCCGCTGGCGAACATCCGTACCGAGCTGGAGGTCGCCCGGCGGCTGGCCGACCGGACGGACTGGACGGCGGTGTCGGCGAACCTGCTCGCCGACACGGAGCGGCTCGGTCGGCTCGTCGACGACCTGCTGCTGCTGGCCCGGCTCGACGAGCGGCCGCCGGCGCGGGCCACGGGGCCGGTCGAGCTGGGGGCCCTGCTGGCGGCGGTGGCCGCCCGGTACCCGTCGCCGCCGGTGCGCCTCGACGCCCCGGCGGCGCCGCTGTGGACCGAGGGCGATCCCGACGAGCTGCGTCGCATCCTGACCAACCTGGTCGACAACGCCGTCCGGCACGCCCACGGCGAGGTGGTGCTGGCCGCCGGCCCGGGCGCCGACGGGGCGGGCGGCGACGGTGGGACGTCCGGCAGGGGCCAGGCCGCCGGCGGGCGGGCCGGCCGGGGAGCGGCAGGCGGCGGGGGAGCGGGCGGCAGCGGCGTCGGGGCGTACCACCTGGTGACGGTGACCGACGACGGGCCGGGGATCCCGGCCGGGGACCGGGAGCGGGTCTTCGGCCGGTTCACCCGGCTCGACGACGCCCGCGCCCGCGACGACGGCGGCGCCGGCCTCGGCCTGGCCATCGTGCGCGAGCTGGTCCGCCGGGCCGGCGGCGGCATCGAGCTCACCGACGCCCACCCCGGGCGGGCCGGCGGGCCGGGGCTGCGGGTACGGCTGCTGCTGCCGACCCTGCCCGACCCGGAGAAACCCTGACGAAGGACGCCACGCCGGGCGGGGCCCAATTCCGGACCATCCGGCACGCCTGCGATCGGCGTCGCCGCGCCCGGGACCGGCGGCGGACCGTCAGCCGGGACCGGGCCGTCAGCCGCGACGGGTGCAGACCTGCTGCGCGCGGGCGATCGTGTCCGTCGACCACACGACCGCGACCGTGAAGCAGTAGTCGGTGCTGCGGTTCAGGCCGTAGACGACGAAGGTGGTGGTGCCGGCGGGCAGGTTGGCGAAGGCCGTCTGCGCCTGGCCGGCCCGGCCGCCCGAGATGACCACCGGACCCTCTCCGCCGGCCGGGTAGGTCCAGCGCAGCGCCACGTTGTCGCGGTTGTCCCGCAGCGTGACCGCGCCCGGCGGGCTGCCGGGGGAGGCCGCGGCCCCGCTCGTCGGGCCGGCGGCGGGCGGGGCGCCCGTGCCGGTCGACCCGCCCGCCGGCGTGGAGGCCGGCGCGCCGGTCGCGGCAGGGGGCGCCGGGTCGGGGGCACCGTCCATTGCGGCCACCCCGGTGATCACCGCGACCGTGCCCAGCAGCACCACCGCGACGCCACCGACGGCGAGCGGCAGCAGCAGGTTGCCGCGCCGCGCCGGCGCGCGGTGCACCGGCACCGGCAGCAGCCGCGACGGCTGGTAGGGCTCCTCGGGCGCGTCGGGCCGGTGGACCCGGTGCACCCCGTCGGCCTCCTCGGTGGCAGCGCCACCGGCCAGGGGTACGACCGCCGGCGGCACGGCGCTGTCGGCCGGGCCGTCGTCGGCGTCGGGGGGCCACCAGCCGGGCGGCGGATCCTCCGTCGGCTGCCGGGGCGTCGGCACCGGGTGCGGCGGCGCGGCGTAGGGGTCGGTGTGTGCCGCTGCGGCGTACGGGTCCGGCTCCGCCGGGCGGTAGCCCTGCTGCGAGGGGTGCTGCGCCGTCGCCGGTCCGTCGCCCGGGGGCGGGGTACGCGCGGACGGCACGATCGGGCCGTCGCGGCCGACGGGTGCGGTGTCGGCGCAGACGTGGTCCGGGTTGGCCGCCGCCCGGGCCAGCCCCGCCACCTGCGCCGCCAGCGGATCGTCCGCCGGCAGGTGCTGGCGGCACAGCTCCCTGGCCAGCGCGAGGTTGTCGTGCGCCTCGGCGAACTGCCCGCAGTCGCGCTGCATCGCCCCGAGCCGCGCCAGCATCTTGATGCCGCTGGGGTGCCCGTCGCCGTAGACCTCGCGGTGCAGCTCCCAGGCGTCCTGCAAGCGGTCGCGGGCCACCTGGCACTGGCCGCGCGCGTATTCCACCGTGGCCAGGTCGGCGTGGGCGGCGAGCACCCGCAGCGACTCCGGCCCGTCGAGCGCGGTCAGCTCGATGATCACTTCCTGGTAGAGCCGGGCGGCGCGCGACCAGCTGCCGACCCGGTGCAGCACCGCCGCGAGGGTGGCCGCGGCGGCCACCGTGCGCTGGTCGGCGCGCCCGTGCAACCGGGTCGTGGCCGCGTACGCGAACGCGGCCCAGCCCCGGGCCGAGTGCGGCTCGCCGAGGGCGACCAGTACGCGGGCCTGGAGGCTGGCGGCCTCGGCCAGCTCGGGCGTGGCGTTGGCCGGACGCGGGTCGGCGTCGGTCAGCGCGTCGGCGAGCAGCCGCTGGGCGCCGGCGAGGTCGCCGGAGGACACCAGGTGGTGCGCCTGGTCAGTCAGATCACCGAAGCCGGAAGGCACGCCCCATCGTGCTCATCCGACGACGGTAAGTACAAGACCCGAGGGGGAGTGTATTGGTCAAGAACCGGTCAGGTGTGCGGCGAGCGTCTCGCTGATCCGGCGCAACTGGTCCACCTGGGTGGGGGTCAGCGCGTCGAACAGGTGCCGGCGTACCCCCTCGACGTGGCCGGGCGCGGCGGCGGCGAGGGTGGCGAATCCCTCGTCGGTGAGGACCGCGATCTGCCCGCGCCGGTCGGTGGGGCATTCCTCGCGGCGGACCCAGCCCTCGGCCTCCAGCCGGGCCACGGCGTGGGAGAGCCGGCTGCGCGAGGAGCCGCTGACCTGGGCCAGTTCGCTCATCCGCAGCCGCCGTTGGGGTGCCTCGGAGAGCCGGACCAGGATCTCGTAGTAGGCGTGCGGCATCCCGGCGTCGCGTTGCAGCTCCCGGTCCAGCGCCTCCATGAGTGCCCGGGACGCGGTCAGGTACGCGCGCCAGGTGCGCTGCTCGTCGGGATCCAGCCAGCGGGTCATGACGCCCATCATACGGCACTTAGTTGAACGTTCAACGAAACCGCGCTAGCGTCGGTGGCATGGGAATCCACCGCCTCAACCACGCCGTGCTCTACGTCAGTGACCTCGCCCGCAGCGTCGACTTCTACCGGGACGTGCTGGGCTTCCGGCCGATCCCGATGACGCCGGACGGTTTCCGGGGCGCCGCCTTCCTCCAGGCGCCCGGTTCCACCAACGACCACGACCTCGGCCTGTTCGAGGTCGGCGCGGGCGCCGGGCGCTCCACCGCCGGCCGCGGCACCGTGGGCCTCTACCACCTGGCCTGGGAGGTCGACACCCTCGACGAGCTGGACGCCACCGCGCAGCGGCTCGCCGCCGCCGGCGCGCTCGTCGGCGCGTCCGACCACGGCACCACCAAGAGCCTCTACGGCCAGGACCCGGACGGGCTGGAGTTCGAGATCGTCTGGCTGGTGCCGGCCGACCGGCTCGACGAGACCGCCCTGGCCGCGCGCAAGCGGATCGGCCGGCTCGACCTGGACGCCGAGCGGCGGCGCTACGGCGGCCAGACCCGGGGCGGCGTGGGCATCTCCGTCCCGGCCTGACCGGACCCGGGCCGACGGCACCGGGGTCTTGCGAGCCGACCGCAGGGCCGACGAGGCCCGCCCGGGGGCCGGGACGCCCCCTGCGGTCGGGGGAGCCGTGCCCGGCCCGGGGCGACGTGCGGTAGAACGGCAGCATGCCGACCGACGCCGTCCTGCGCGAGCTGCTCGTCCGACACCTGGAGACCTGGCTGCCGGGGGCGCTGCACCGCGCCCGCCGGGCCACCCTCGCCCTGGCGTACGCCGGTGGCGACGCCGGCTGCGCGGAGGCCGCGCTGCGGGTGGTCGCCGGACACGCCGACCGGCTGCGGGGCCGGCAACTCACCGTGCTGGTGCTCGCCGACGGCACCGAGGACCTGCCGACCCGGCTCGGCGCCGTGGAGGCGGAACTGCCGGCGGGCGTCGCCGTGCACCTCGTGCCCGGCGGCCCGGCCCGGCTGCCGGTCGCGGTGAAGGCGGCCGGCGCGGCCGGCGCGCCCCTGCTGTCCGTCGTGGACGACGACACCGCCGATCCCGCCGTGCTGACCGCCGCGGCGGCCGGCAAGCCGGCGGACGTGCTGCTCGCCACCGCCGTCGGCACCCCGGCGCGGGCGGCCCTCGCCGACGCCGGGTTCCCGCTGACGAGCGAGGTGGAGTTGGTGACCGCCGACGGCGACCCGGCGCGGCTGTTCGCCTTCGCGACCGGGTCGGACAAGAGCCTGGAGGCGTTCAAGGAGGCGCTCTGGGCGGGCGACGGTGCCTCCGGCGTGCGCTACCGCGACCCGGCGGGCGGGCTGCTCGACGTCGTCGAGGTCCCGGAGGCAGGCCCGCTGCGCGACGAGTTGCTCGCCGAGCTGCGACGCTCGGGCCCGCGTACGGTCACCGAGCTGCGCCGGCACGTCCTCACGGCGACCGTCTACCGGTCGTCCGACGCCGTCCGGGCGCTGACCGGCCTGCTCGACGCGGGGGAGGCGACCCGCGACCCGGAGCACGGCCGGCTCGGCGGCGACGTGGTCATCTCCGCCCACGGCGCCGCGACGGCCCGCTGACCCGACGCCGAGCGGGGTGCCGGTGAATCACCGGCACCCCGCTCGACCTCGGGATCTCACGCCCGGGACTTGTCCTGCTTCCAGGACAGCGGGCCCGGCAGGTCGACGCGGTGCGCCTTGGCCCGCGAGTTCCACGACCAGCGACCGATCTTGATGCTCCAGGACGAGAACCCGTTCTCGGTGAAGTTCAGGATGATCGGGCCGTACTTCTTGCGCTTGCGGAACATCAGACCCATCGCTCAAGCTCCCTTCGAATCCCTTCCCTGCCCTGTCGAAACCGAACATTCCCGAATGGCCGGATCGGGAAACCCGGTCCGGCCGGCGTGGATCGAGCCCTGGGGTCGCCGGCAACCCCTACGCCGACGGGTGACGCGCGGCCCGGCCGCCGGGGTAGGGGTCGGTGACGGTGTCGGCCGACGTCGATGCCGCCATCGATAGGGGCATTGACCGGGGATGCGGTCGGCGGCAGCATGGGGCGATGACGCAGCGGGACGATCTTCTCCACGCGGCTCGCCCGCCCGTCGACGCAGGGCTGCCCCACGTCCGCCCGGCGCCGGTGGCGGCGTGACCACCGTGGAGTGGTCCCGGCCCGACGCGGCCGACCTGCTTCCGGTGGACCGGGACCTGTTCCGGACGCTGCTGCGCCGGCAGGCCGCCACCGTCACCGTGGTCACCACCGCCGCCCCGGACACCGCCGGGCCGACCCGCGCCGACGGTTCCGGCGAGCCCGTGCGGGCCGGCTTCACCGCCACGTCCTTCACCTCGGTGTCGCTGGACCCGCCGCTCGTCTCGTTCTGCCTCGGCACCGCCTCGTCGAGCTGGCCGGTCTTCGCCCGGGCCGAGCACGTCGCCGTGCACCTGCTCGGCGCCCAGCAGCGGGAGGCCGCCCGGGTCTTCGCCACCGGCGGGATCGACCGGTTCGCCGCCTATCCGCACTGGACGCCGGGGCCGTTCGATGTGCCGCTGCTGTCCGGGGTGCTGGCCCGGCTGCTCTGCCGCGTCGCGCACCGGGTGCCGGCCGGCGACCACACGCTCTTCGTGGCCGAGCCGCTCGCGCTCGGCGGCGGCGAGGACGGGGACCCGCTGGTCTACCACCGGGGCGGCTACACCACCACGGGCCCGCCGACGCGGGCGTGACCCGGCCGGGCCCCCGCCGACACGTCGGCCGGCGGCGCCGTCGTGGGGTACACGGGGACGGCGGGCACGCCGGTCGGTGGCGGGGACGGCCCCTTGCGGGGACGGGGCGGACGGCGTCAGGCGGTGGCGCGGTCGGCGACGAGCACGCGGGTGACGCTGCCGTCGTCCTCGGCGATGTCGCGCTCGTGCACGAAGCCGATCCTGCCCAGCAGCGCCAGCGAGGCGTGGTTGGCGTCGGCGACGGTCGCGTACACGCGGGGCAGGCCGAGGGTGTCGAAGCCGTGACGGACCAGGGCCCGGGCCAGCTCCGTGCCGAGGCCCACGCCCCAGGCCGGCTTCGCCAACGCGTAGATGATCTCGTGCCCGTCGACCTGGTCCGTCCGCTTGACCTCGGCGTGCCCGACGTAGCGGCCGTCGCGGCGTACCGCCCAGACGTCGAAGAGGTCCTCGGCGTAGACCTTCGTGAACACCCGCCCGAAGAGGGCGCCGGCCTCCTCGGCGCTCAGCGGTCCGTCGCCCATGAACCGGCCGACCTCCGGGTCGGTGAGCAGGGCGACGAAGTCCTCGGCGTCGTCGGGCCGGTAGGGCTCCAGCAGCAGGCGCGCGGTGCGCAGGACGGGGGTGGGCATCAGCGTGGCTCCCAGGCGTCGGGCAACGCCGTCAACCTACGGACGTGGGCGGGCAGGCGGCCACTGACTATCTCCGCGAGGCTCACCTCGTCGACCACGCGCCGCACCGCGGCCCGCACCGCCACCCACAGCCCCGGCAGGTTCTCCGCCGCGCCCTCGTAGCTGGTCTCCTCCGGGCGCAGCCCGCGGACGCCGGCCAGCGGACCCTCCACGGCGCGCAGCACCGCGCCGACGGTCACCTCGCGCGGCGGCCGGGCCAGCGTGTAGCCGCCCTCGGCGCCGCGCTGCGCCCGCACGACGCCGGCCCGCCGCAGGTCGGCCAGGACGGCCTCCAGGAACTTGCGGGGCATGTCCTGCTCCGCCGCGATGGCCTGGGTGGAGAGCAGCCGGGGGTACGCGGTGGCGAGGCTCAGCGCCGCCCGTACCGCGTAGTCGCCGCGCGCGGAGATCTGCACCCCGCCATCATGCCCCGCGCGGGCGGCCGGTCGCCTCGGCGGGCGGGCGGGGCCGCACGAGCGGCCCGGGCAGCGGCTGCTCGCGGGCCGCACGGAAGGCGCCCGGGCTCACCCCGACCTCGCGGGTGAAGAACCGGCCGAAGTTCGTCGGCTCGGAGAAGCCCAGCCGCCGGCCGATCCGGGCGATCGGCTCGTCGGTGGCCGCCAGCAGCCGGCTCGCCTGGAGGGCCACCCGCTCGTCAACCACCTGCTTGGCGCTGCGCCCGGTCACCGCCAGGCAGGCCCGGGTGAGCGTACGCACCGAGCAGCCCAGCCGATCGGCGTAGTCCTCGACCCGGCGGGTGTGCTGGTAGCCGCGTTCGACCTCCCGGCAGAGCCGGTGGAACGTGGCCGCCTCCGCCCGCGTGGCCCGGGAGGCGCGTTCGGGCAGCAGCGACAGCCGCAGCAGCAGCACGGCGAGCTGGTGGCGGAGCAGGCCGCGCGCCGCCGCCACCCCCCGGTGCCGCTGGCAGTCGACCGCGAGCTGGCTGACCTCGTTGATGACCGCGTCCTCGTCCTCGCCGGCGAGCTGGAACCAGGCCCCGACGGCGTCCGGGTCGACGTCGAGCCCGTGCAGCGCCGCCGGATCCCAGCGCACCACCGTCGCGTCGAGCTGCGGGCCGGCGCAGCGCAGCACCTGCCCGGCACGCACCCGCAGCAGGGTGCCGGGGCGGCAGGGCAGGGCGCGGAAATCCAGCTCGGCCGTGCCGTGTCCGCCCGTGGTCAGCACGAGCAGGTCCCTGTCAAGCAGCACCGGGCGCCGCCAACGCGGCTCGGAGGCGAGGTCACCGAGGGCCACCGTGTCGATCTCGGCGGGGGCGGTCGCCGGGTTGCCGGGCGGAGCGGGGGAGAGCTGACCGGAAGAGACCATCGCCTGCGACCGTAGCCCGGGGCGACGATCAACGCATCCCGGGACGGCCGCCCAGGCCGGGCGGCATGCGGGCACGCTGCGGCTCCCGGTCACCGGCCGGACGGCGCGCCAGGGCCGGCGGGGGTTGTCGAGGTCACCGGGGCCGGGCTACGTTACCGAGCGGTAGCGCCGTCTGGTCGAGGCACGGCCGGAGCCGGTCCGCGCCGGTCGGGCCGCCCCGCCCCGGCGGCCCCGGCCGACTCGCGATGGGATGGGCATGACGGATCTGTTCTCGGTCGAAGGCAAGACGGTCCTGGTCACCGGCGGCTCGCGGGGGATCGGCCTGATGATCGCCCAGGGCTTCGTCCGGGCCGGCGCACACGTGATCATCTCGTCCCGCAAGGCGGAGGTCTGCGAGGCCGTGGCCAAGGAACTCTCCGCCGAGGGGCGCTGCGAGGCCATCCCCGCCGACCTCGGCCACGACGCCGGCGCCGAGGGCCTGGCCGCCGCCGTACGGGAGCGGTTCGACCGGCTCGACGTGCTGGTCAACAACGCGGGTGCCACCTGGGGCGCGCCGCTGGAGTCGTACCCGGAGAGCGCGTTCGACAAGCTCTGGGCCGTCAACGTCAAGGCGGTCTTCCGGCTGACGACCGCACTGCTGCCCGCGCTGCGCGCCTCGGCCAGCGCCGACGACCCGGCCCGCGTGATCAACATCGGCTCCATCGACGGCATCCGGGTGCCGATGATGGAGGTGTACGCGTACTCGGCGACCAAGGCCGCCGTGCACATGCTCACCCGCAGCCTGGCGCACCAGCTCGCCGGCGAGCGGATCACCGTCAACGCGATCGCGCCGGGGCCGTTCGAGAGCAAGATGATGGCGTTCGCGCTGGACGACCCCGCGTCCCGGACCGCCATCGAGGGGCAGGTGCCGCTGGGCCGGATCGGTCGGCCGGAGGACATGGCCGGCACCGCGATCTACCTGTCGTCGCGCGCCGGCGCGTACCTCACCGGTGCGGTGATCCCGGTCGACGGCGGCATCACCACCCACGGCTGAGCACGGCGGGAGGCGGGAGACGGTGCGCGTACCCCCTGGTAGGCCGGAGTGGCCGGTGGTTCAGCGGCCGGCGAGCAGCCGGCTCACCGCGGTGTCGACGTCCAGGTGCTCGGCCTCGCGGCCGCGCGGAACGACGACGTAGGTCCGGCGCAGGAAGCGCACCAGGACGCTGCGCGGCACCTCGAACAGTGCGTTGCCGTCGGGCGACGACAGCGCCAGCGCGACGAAGTCCCCGCGCGGGGTGGCCCAGGGCCAGACCCGCACGTCCCCGATACCGGCCGGCTCGTCGAGACCCGTGACCAGCAGCTCCCGGGCGAACGACCAGCTGACCGCCTCGCCGCCGGCGGATTCGGCGTGGAACAGGACATGGACCGCATACGGATCAGCAGGGTCGTAACGCAGACTGGCACGCACCGGCAAGGCGGTGGCATCAGGTGCGACGAGCCTTAGCGACGTCTCGACCTCTACGGTCGTCGGTCGGATGACACTCATGGACGATCTCCCCCCGGCACCGCTGCGGAACGCGCGTGTCCCGCTTTTCCCATACTCAGGTGCTACTCCTGGCTACGCTCCGCCATACGCTGACTTCACCCAGTGGTGGGAAGGGGGTCGGAAAGGCCGCGTGAATGTGAAGATTCATGTAGGATTTCCGGTTCTGCCCAGTGCGTGATCCCGCCCGGCATCGGGTGGTTCAGTCGTCGACTTACTCCGGTAACGTCCAGTCGGCCGTTGCAGTGACGGGCGCGAGCCACACTGGGGGAGGAAATGGTTACGAAACGATCCTCAGTGGATCCGATGGCAGAGCCGGGCCCGCCGAAAGTCGCGGCCCGGCCAGCCGAAAAGCGGGGGTACGGGGTGCCGATGGAGCAGCACGAGCGGCCCGGCCGGCCGGGAGCCGACCGGGGTGACGCCGGCCGGACGATGCTGGCCGAACGGCGGCAGCGACCGCGCTGGCGGCAGCGGCTGAGCACCACCCTCGAACTGATCCGGGCCAACCCCACCGGACGGGTCGCGCTCAAGATCTTCATCGCCATCGCCGGGGCCCTCGTCGTCACCATCGGCATCGCCCTCATCCCGCTGCCCGGCCCCGGCTGGCTGCTCGTGATCGCCGGCCTCGGCGTCTGGGCCGTCGAGTTCCACTGGGCCCGCCGGCTGCTCGGCTTCACCCGTCGGCACGTGCACAACTGGACGCAGTGGGTGAAGGACCGGTCGCTGGCCGTACGCTTCCTGCTCGGCTCCGTCGGCCTGGTCTTCGTCGGCTCGGTGGTCTGGCTGTCGCTGAAGTACAGCTTCGGCATCGACGTGGTCGCCGAGGCGCTGCACTACCTGGCGACGCACTGACCCGGCGCTCCGCCGGGGCGACCGGCCGCCGCGCGGCACGCGGACCCCGGATTTCCGGTCCGGTCCCTCGATCAGGTAGAGTCATCGGCGCTGAGGGCGATTAGCTCAGCGGGAGAGCGCTTCGTTCACACCGAAGAGGTCACTGGTTCGATCCCAGTATCGCCCACCATCGAAGTAACGCAGAAGAGCCACCCTCGGAAGAGGGTGGCTCTTGCTGATTCCATCGTCAGTCGTCGTTGGGCGTCAGCGGATCGTCAGCGAACGCCTCGCGGATGCGTTGATCCCGCCCGTCGGATCGGTGGGTGTAGAGATTCAGGGTGGTCGACGGTTTCTCGTGGCCCATCACGGCCTGGACGTCGTTGACCGGGACGCCCCGCGACACCAGCTCCGTGGCGTACGAGTGCCGCAGGTCGTGAAAGCGAAGACCGCCCGGCGCCATCTTCGCCACGTGCGCGACCGCCTCCCGCTCGGTGGTGAAATCCGCCGTCCACTCGACGCCTTCGAGGTCGAGCCAGGCCGCACGCCACTTGAAGTGCCCGAGCCGACTCACGTTCCCGAGCAGGCCGGCACGGACCAGCGACGGTCGCCAGACGCGAGCGCGGAACAGCGTCCGGCGTAGCGGACCGGCGGACGAGTTGGTGAAGACCTCACCGCGGGGACCGGCGGGGAAGACGTCGCGGTGGGCCGTCAGCAGCTCGACCGCGAAGTCCGGGACCGGGACGGTACGCCGACCTGCCCGCGACTTCGGATAGGGCTTGCTGGTGACGGTGCCGGCGACCTCGACGGCGACCCGGACGACCTCGACCGTCTTCCTGGTCAGGTCGAGCGATTCCCAGCGGAGCCCGATGCACTCGCCCCAACGCAGCCCGGTACCGCCGGCAAGCGCGACCAGGGCGCGGTACCGGTCAGGCACGGCCGGCAGGAGTCTGGCGACCAGATCAGCGCGGGACAGGACCAGTCCGTCCGTGTCCTTCCTACGGCGCGCTGGCACCTTGACGCCCTCACACGGGTTGGTGCCGATGAGCCGATCACGGACGGCGGAACGAAGGACAGCCGAGAGCAGGCGGAAGCACTCCGCCACGGTGGCGGGCGAGCGTCGTGCACTGAGCTCCGTCACTCAGGTCTGTACGGCAAGGTGATCGATCCGGTGCAGCGGCACGTCGGACCAGCGCGGGAGTACGTGCGTTCGCAGGATCGAGGCATCCCGGGCCTTCGTGGTGAGTTCGTCGTTACGTGACTCCCGCCACCGTTCCGCGTATTTCCCGAACGGCAGCCGACCGGCGTGAGGATCGACGTACCCACCCCGCGCGATGGCGGTTTCCGTCTCGGCGAGAAAGGAAGCCGCCTGACGCCTGGTCGGAAAAGTCTTGGCCTTTTGCCGGCCGCTCGCGTCCCGCCAGTTGGCCCGGAAAGTGCCCGCAGGCGTCTTGATGATGTGTCCCATTAGGCCCAGCCCTCCGGTTCGTCGGTCGGCTGCTCGGTGCATTCGTCGAGCCAGGCGTGGAATCGCTTCTTGGGGATGACCCAGCGTCCGCCGAGCTTGCGGGCGGGTATCTCGCCCTCGCGGACCAGGGCGTAGGTGCTGCCGAGGGAGAGGGAGAGCAGCCGGGCGACCTCGCGGACGGAGTAGACGGCCCGGCTGTCGGCCATGCGGAGCAGGCGGCCGGGGGTGTCGGGGGCACAAGGGCCCCCAAATACCTACAGATCGCAGCAGAGCTGCGGCGGAGTATCCGCGACGGGCAGATGAAGGCCGGAGAACGGCTGCCAGCCGAGACGGCGTTGGCCGAACGCTTCAAGGTCAGCCCGATTACCCTGCGCAACGCCATCAGCGTGCTCCGCGCAGAAGGGCTGATCGAGTCCCGTCACGGCGTGGGGACTTTCGTCCGTGAAAGCCGCCGCCTTCAAAGGCGCTCACGGCACCGCTACGGCCGAGCGAGGAACGATCAGAAGCTACTGACGGCGCACTTGCGCCACGACATCGTGTTCGCGGGACGGGCGCCGGTGACAGGCGAGATCGCCACGGCTATGGACCTACCAGCGGGCACAGAGGTAGTGGTCCGGCGCCGGCACCTCTACAACCGTGAGACGGGCAAGCCCGAAGAAATCGGGGCGAGCTACATCCTGACCGACATCGGCGGTGGGACCTACCTCGAAGAGCCCACCGTGGTGCCGAAAGCCCTGTTCCTGTGTATCGAAGAGCTGAGCGGCAAGCGGTACGCCACCGCTCGCGATCACTGGCTCTCTCGTCTTCCCACCGCCGAGGAAGCCTCAGCGCTGGAACTGCCGACAGGCGCACCGGTCATGCAGGTCATCCACGTGGCCCGCGCCGAGGACGGAACCGTGCTGGAGGTATCCGAATCGGTCTGGCCGGCAGACCGCATCGTCGTCATCGACGAGTACCCGGTAGAGCCGGAGCCCTCCGAACCCGACACGCCCTCCGAAGTCTGAGGTAGCCCATGTCGCTCGTTGACCTCCCTCCCGGCACGCACGCCGCCCACGTTCGCAACCATTGGTGATGGCGTCCCGGATGGCATGTCGGGAGGCGCTTCTACGCCTTCCACATCACCTTCGACAACCAACCCACCCTCTACGACCTGGCGACCGCATATCGAACGACCCTGGCAGAGAAGCCGAGCCTGACCCTCATTCCGGACCGGTGGCTACACCTCACGATGCAGGGCGTTGGTTTCGCCGATGAACTCGCACCCGACGTGGTCGGCAGGATCGCCGCGGAGGCCCGGTCCATACTCGCGAGCGTTCCGGCCTTCGATGTGGAGTTCGGACCGATCGTCGTGGCAGACGAAGCGATTGTCATGCCTGCCGAGCCAGCGGAACCGATTCGCGAGCTACGCCGCCTGACTCGCCAGGCCCTCAGTCGGGTTCTCGGTGAGGACCAGGTCGCCGAGGACGCGGACCGGTTTCGCCCTCACGTCAGCGTCGCCTACATCACTGCGGATGGATCGGCGGTGCCGTACGTCGACGCCGTGAGTCGCGCAGAGGTCGGGACCGCACGGTTGACGATCAACCACGTCGACCTCATCGAGATGCACCGCGATCAGCAGATGTACGAGTGGCGAACCGTGCAGGCGCTTCCGTTGAAGTGACCAGGGCAAGAGGTGGCGCAGGGTGAGGGCGGCTTCGAGAGGAGCCGCCCTCGGCTTGTTCAGCGGGGGAGAAGGGGAAGGGCAAGGCGAGCCGAGGTTGAGGCACGAGCACGAACGCGGCGTCATTGGTTGGGGAGGTGCCGGGGGAGTGGCTGGCCGGATTGCGAGCGGGGGCAGCTCGGTCAGGGGCCAGACTTGGTGCGGTGCCGGGTTGCGTAGCCGCTGCGGGTGGAAGTGCAGGGCGGTGGGTGGTGTCGTGTTGGCCTTGGTCGGCTCGGAGCTGCCTGTGATCTGTTGCCGAATTGGCCTGTACTAGATCAAGGCGCTCCGCGCGGCGCGGGCCGGGGCGCGGCAACCGGCTCCTACGGAGCCGCCGCCCCGGCCGCCTACGGCGCCGGGGCGGAAAGTCAGCCGGCCCGCAAACCACGCCCCGCCCCGCGCGTCACGCCTGGGTCCGTGAAGGGACCCGGTGACGAGTCCCGGGACTGACCGGGACCATGCGACAGCCTCTACCTTCCGTGGCTTCCAGCCCTGGTGACGTTTCACCGCGGACCGGTCGACGGTCGCCCGGTCGAGTTGCCGAACGGAATCCGTCAGGCCGCTCACGGGTCCGAGGTGGGGAAGGGGTGTAGGTAGGGGAGGGGGCGGAGGGTGGGGGCGGGGTTGGGGTTAGAGCTGCCTCCGGCGGGGGCGCAACGACTCCAGGATGGAGTTGCCGAACGGTTGCGGTCATGGGTGGTTGGGGTGGGATGCCATCCCGCCAGCCACCGACCCAGGCAAGCCGAGCAGACCAGGGCCAGGGCGACAAGGTCGTACGTCCGGTAGGGCGCTCCACCTTGTCACCCTGGCCCTGGCCCGCTCCACGGTGTGTGGGTCGGCGGCAGACAGTGAGGATGGTGGGGTGGGTCGCCGGGTTGGTCTGACTCACCGGCAGACCGACGGTTGCTGTCCTGATCCCGATTCGTCGGCCGGCTCGGTGGCCCCGACATCTGCATGTCACCGGCCAGGCGTCGTGACTTGATAGGAGCCTGTGCGAGAGGCGCCCACCACTGTGTTGTCCGCATCGCCTGACCGGTGACGTGTCCACGTGTTCTCGACGCGACCGAGAAAGGCGGACCTCACCAGCATGGCAGCGAAGAAGCGAGCGGTCATCGGCGGTGTTGACACGCACCGCGACACCCACCACGCGGCAGCCATCGACAGCACGGGCGGGCTCCTGGGCGACGCCGAGTTCGCGGCGACCGCCGCCGGCTATGCCGACCTATTGGCCTGGATGCGCTCGTTCGGCCGGCTGATCGCCGTCGGCATCGAGGGAACCGGCAGCTACGGCGCCGGCCTGGCCCGCCACCTGACCAGCCAAAAGATCACCGTTGTCGAGGTCGACCGCCCGGATCGCAGGACCCGCCGGAGCAAGGGCAAGTCCGACCCGATCGACGCCATCGCCGCCGCCAGGGCCACCCTCGCGGGCACCGCCATGGGCACGCCCAAGACCCGCAGCGGACCTGTCGAAGCCATCCGCGCCCTGCGAGTAGCCCGCCAAGGTGCAGTCAAGGCCCGCACAGCGGCGATCAACCAGATGCGCGGCCTGGTCGCCGCCGCACCGGAAGTTCTGCGGGCGAAGCTGACCAAGCTCAGCGCAGCCGTCCTGGTCACACGCTGCACCGCCCTCACCATCGACCCGACCCGCCTCAACGACCCGGAACACGCCACCGCTGCTGCACTGGCCGGACTCGCCCGACGGGTCGTCGCACTTACCGAGGAGATCACCACCCTCGACCGGCAGCTGGCACCCCTGGTCCGCCAAGCCGCACCACACACCAGCGCCCTGTACGGCGTCGGCACCGACGTCGCCGCCCAACTGCTCACCACCGCCGGCGACAACCCCGACCGGCTGCGCTCCGAAGCAGCCCTGGCCCACCTCTGCGGCGCAGCACCCATCCCCGCCAGCTCCGGACGGGTGCGCCGCCACCGCCTGCACCGAGGAGGCGACCGCGGCGCCAACCACGCCCTACACACCATCGCGCTCTGCCGCCTGCGCTACGACGAACGCACCCGCGCCTACCAGCAACGACGCATCACCGAAGGCCTTAGCAAGCAAGAAATCCTCCGCTGCCTCAAGCGCTACATCGTCCGCGACGTCTACACCGCCCTACGCGCAGACTTCGCCGCCCTCACCCCTTGACCTCCATAGGAGCATCGGGATGGCAGAACCTAGCTGAGGTGCAGTTATGAAGCGGGCGCGCGGTAGGTCACGGCGATACGAGGCGGAGTTTCTCGCTCGGATGAATCAGTTGAAGTGATAGCACAGAGACTCGGTGCTCAATCCAGCCCTCTATAAACTCTTCTACTCTCGGTTGCAGCTTGAGTCGCTTTAGAGCAGAACGGGCATAGTCACGATCGCGGGCCAGCCCCACGGATCGCGCCCGCAAGAGCTTCATGTAGAACGACGAGTTGAGGGAAAGC
The DNA here is from genome assembly GCF_059359355.1 of Micromonospora sp. ZG13. Lineage (NCBI taxonomy): Bacteria > Bacillati > Actinomycetota > Actinomycetes > Micromonosporales > Micromonosporaceae > Micromonospora > Micromonospora sp. ZG13. The sequence goes on along the minus strand of NZ_JCADBQ010000024.1, from coordinate 3,616 downwards.
CAGTCATCTTCAGTGCTGTCAGGCGCATCGCTATAAATCTCTACCATCGGCAACGCCCCGAGAATAGCCAGCCCTCGACATTCTTCCGGAATCGCAACCAGACCGCTTTCCTCCATCGAGGAAAGCGCAATACTGTCGGTCCGCTTCGAGTTCTTGATAATTGTTGACGGCGGAAGTAGCAATGTGCGTTCACGCAAAGAATTTCGGCTTGGAGTAGCGGAGTAAACCACAGTCTCCCAGGGGTTTGGCGTGGAGATGAGCGTGTTCTCCATCTGTTTCGCCAGTCGTCTGGTCGAAGAATTCAGCTCATCTTGTAGTCCGAGCTCGATAACTTTCTCAAGGGGGGATGAGGTAATCCTCGAAAAAAAGAGCGGTCGTCCAAGGAAGTGACGAGCCGTCAGCTTCTCTACATCGGGCGGACAGACTGCGTCAAAGAGTTGGTGCCACGGCAAAGAGGCTCCTATTGCCTCTTTGCCGGAGAGTTCAGGGATGGTCACATCGCTGAAAGGATGGCCCGGCAAGAGGCTCGCTATTAGTAGGCTTGCGGCGTTTTCGTACCAAGGAGATGTTTTAGACAAAGACAGCATCTCTTCGATAGCGAGGCGACATGCTTTCTCGCGATATTCGTGTCGATTCATGAGGAGCATAATTAATGCATCATCTCCCCCGAACATGGAGCCGAGGTAGATGGGCTGGGTGATGACCGGGCAGCGCTCTTGAACCGTGCGAGCGCTCGCCATTTGGACTGTGCTGTTGACAAGCCTTCGGAAAGTCGCAGGTGAGGGATGGATCGCGCTCAGGGAGTTTACGCAGAATGCTAGATACTGGCCTCGCTCATATTCATGTTCGCTGGGCAAGGTGTCGAGAATTAGCTCAAGAAACAAGTTGGCCTGGTCCTCGACTGTTCGATCGAGGATCTGCATGGAAAGATGGGCCACCTCTCGCCAGGAACTGTCCAGGATCTTATCTCCTATTAAGCTCCAGATCATACGTGCATCTGGCGCGTGGCGCACTATTCTGCTAGCGGCGAAATATTCAAGGAAGGTGCGATGAGTGAACCCATATAAGGGCTCGGCGAGGCTAGAACCGACTTCCGATAGCGCCCAGGCTCGGCCCGCACAGAAGTCGACGAAATCAGTCGCCGCCTGGGTGGCCTCATCCTCGTCCTCGTATCGTTTGCTCTTGAGGTAGTCGGTCAGGAACCGAAGAATTTCAGAGCGCGGAAGAGCCACGCGGCTTTTTTGATCAGTTAGAAGTAGCCAAGCGAGCTGCTGGACAGCGGGCCGAATGTCTGCGGCGAAGCGGAGCGGTACGTGGACGCCTCTAGAACGATCCCAGCGTTCAAAGAGCATCTCGGCACACTTCTCGTAAACTTCGGGGCGATTTCTAGGTAGATATTGCGTTGACGCGTACATGCCGCACAATAGCGAAAGCAGGAGAGGGTTGGTGCGCAGGTCGGGGACGGTTGTCTGGCTTTCTTGCACGAACGCTTTCGACATTTCGCTCGCACTCAGTTGATAAGCTCCCGATCCCGCCTGAAACCATTTATTGGAGTAGCTAATTACCTGGTTCTCGCTAAAAGGGGCGACACGGTAAATCGGGAACGCCTCTTCATTTAGCGGTGCGTCGAAGTAGCCAACTTGGCGGGAAGTAACCATGATTTGAGTTAGAGGGTACCGTACTGCGAATCCTTCGACGAGATCGGCGAGCCGGGCGCGTAAAGATGGCTCGCCCAACTCGTCCACGCCGTCGATGATTAACACGGCGCGCCCCCCGAGTAGCGCATGCTCTATCTGTTCCGTGCTAGGGAATATATGGTGCGGCCGGTTGCAGCTTGCCTTAATGCAGTCGATGAGGGTGGCATCTGCGGAACCCTTCAACTTCTCGGTATGATCGCGAAGCTGGACAAGGAATGGCACGCGGTTCACCAAGCTGGGTATCTTGTTGGTCGCGATGTCGAAAGCAAGCTTGTTTGCCGATGTGGATTTGCCCGCGCCTGGATCGCCGAGTAACACGAATCTGAGCTTGGTTGAAATTAGCTTGGATACCGTGGTTCGAGCCTGATCCTGGGACGCCTTCTGATTCTCTCTGAGCTGGAATCTGTAAATGTCTGGCTGGACGAATATTCGACTGTATGAAACAGCACGGTTAAGTCCGGCGTGTGGCAACTTCATCGTTGCATATGCCGCTTTCGCCTGTCCTCTAAGTGCAGTACAGAAATCCTCGAAGGCGGCAGTCTCTTTGGTTCTAGATAGGATGTCGCAGTTGCGCGACGAAGCTGCGACAAGTTGGGCTGTAGTTGCCAGAAGAGCAGGAGAGGCGTGCCCTCCGACGGGAGTCCTTAATGTTGCCTGCACCATGTTTGCGGAAGCCAGCAGGATGTTGAATGTCACTTCCGTGATTTCAAAGAGCCGTTCCGATTCCTCATTGATGTGCCGGGCAAGCCCTAGTCGCAACTCTTCCCTTACTTGAGATAATTCCGGCTCCTTCGATCCGTTGTAAACGGACACCGTTAGAGTCAAAGCTATTCTTTCAAATTCCGGAGACTCGAAGAAGCTTAACAGCGGCTTTGCATTCTTGCTGCCGATTTCATTCATCAGGATGTCGGCGTTGTGTGCAGCAAGGAGGGGCTTGACCTCATCCGCCAATTTCTTGCGACGCTGCTTCTCGGCAATTGTTGGCACGATGAAACGTGTTGCGCTGACAACTGCACGTGCGATCCCTGCTTCTACGCCAGTTGTCACTATTTTGTCCCCGAAACTCGTAGGGTCGAATCGTCTTTGATGTGGTTGTCGGAGACGTCAGGAAACCAGCATTCGTTCGCGATGGGCGTCGCCAGCGGAATCGGAAACTTGATTCGGGCCTGCATGCTGCAATTCATGGTAGGTGAGCATGGCATCAGTCATCGACATCCTCAATGCCTTAGCATGGATACTCAAGGATGCAGGGTGTCGGGTATCGGACTTCCTGGCGGCTTGATGGTTGAGCGGCACCTATGCGCTGGTGGGGCGGACTGGTGATTGGCCGATCGGAGCCTCGCTTGGATGTGCGACCATCCGTATGGGCTAAGCCGGCCGACGTACCCCGTCGGAGACCGGCGGGACACGACATGGCGAGTAGGACAGCACCAGTCACCGACCGTTTGGTTGATGCGAGTCTTGATCTCCTGGGGGCAGAGGCAGCATGAAGGCATCGAAACGGCCGCAGCTGACAACCTACGGTGCGCCGCGCCGGCGTTCGGGACGAAGCGACCCCGTGGCGCTCTGACCCCAGCCGGCCGCAAGATGAGCACGATCGGCCAAGCCGCCTGGCTAGCAGGGATGAGGCTAGGGCGGTTGAGCTCGGTCGAGAGGGAGCACTCTTAATCCGCTGGTTCCCGGGCCGGCTCTGACCTGCTGGCGGCGCGACCGCCGGTACTGGCCAGGGCCGGCCGGACGCCGGGGGTGTCTGGGCGCCACGTCAGCGAGAAGTCAGCAAGAGGTCCGGCGCTAACCGTCGCTAGGGAACATCCGACGGTGGCGGGGGCGCAAGCAACGGCACTAGGGCGCGTTTCGTAAGTGGGTGTTGGTCGGGTGGGGTCACGGCGTGGCGGTGATCGATAACTGAAGAGGTCTCC
>NZ_JCADBQ010000023.1:0-86371 GCF_059359355.1 Micromonospora sp. ZG13 | reverse complement strand
CCACCGAGGCCGGCCGGCACCAGGGCTGGCTGCCGGAGGAGATGAACCGCACCATCCACGGCGTCGAGCACTGGCTGAGCAACGCCTCCGTCCGGGTGATCGCCTGCTCCGGCTACATGCGCGACCAGGTCACCACGCTCTTCGACGTGCCGTCCGGGCAGATCGACGTGGTGCCCAACGGGGTCGACGACCGGGCCTGGCGGGCCCGGCCGGGGGCGGTCACCGCCGCCCGGGCCCGCTTCGCCGGGGACGGCCCGCTCGTCGGGTACGCCGGCCGGCTGGTCTACGAGAAGGGCGTGCAGCACCTGGTGCACGCCGTGCCGTACCTGCGCGAGCGGCACCCCGGGCTGCGGGTGGTCATCGCGGGCGACGGCCCCTACCGCTCCGAGCTGGAGGAGGAGACCCGACGCCTCGCGCTCTCCCAGACCGTACGCTTCGCGGGTTTCCTGGACTCGACCCGGCTGCCCGCGCTGCTCGGCGCGACCGACGCGACCGTGGTGCCCAGCCTCTACGAGCCGTTCGGGATGGTCGCCCTGGAGGCCGCGGCGGCCGGCGCGCCGCTGGCCGTGGCCCGCACCGGCGGCCTCGCCGAGATCGTCGAGCCGGGCGTGACCGGGGTGACGTTCCCGCACAGCGACCCGGACGCCCTCGGCGAGGCGGTCGACCAGCTCCTCGGCGACGAGGTCTTCGCGCGGCGGGTGGCCCGGCAGGCGCGCACCATGGTCGGCCGGCGGTACGGCTGGGCGACCATCGCCGCCCGGACCGCCGGCACGTACGCGACGGCCGGCCGGGAGCACGGCCCGACGCAGGCCCGGCGCGCCGCCGCCCGGCTCGGCGAGACCCGCCGGACGATCACCATCCCCGAGGGGAATCTGCTCGCCGTCGGTGCCGCCCGCTGAGGAGCCCCCTCCCGTCGGGTGGCCGACAGACCGGCCCGCGACCGCCGCCCGGCACGGCATACTTCCTGCCGGTACGCCCAGCGTCACCCATCCCCTCCCGGCACTGTCCCAGGTGGACCGTCCGGGTGATGCCCCTGCGCCGCACCGGCGAACTACAGTGGCGTAGTTTTGGCGCTCAAGATCCCTGGGGAGGGTGAGCCGACATGATGGGACCGTCCCACGCGCTGTCCGGCGCGGCGGTGTGGCTGACCGGATCCTGGGCGCTGCAACAGTTCGCCGACTACCACCAGTCGCCGCTGGAACTCGCCGTCGGCACCGCCGTCTGCGCGGGCGGGGCGCTCTTCCCCGACCTGGACCTGTCCGGCAAGGTGACCCGCAACCAGGGCGGGGCGACCGTCGCCCGCACCTTCGGCGTGTTCTCGCTCTTCATCGCCGAGGTGATGGAGAAGGTCTCGCTCGGGGTCTACTACGCCACGAAGCTCAGCAAGGACCCGCGCCGCAACAACGGCCACCGCACCCTGACCCACACCATCCCGTTCACCCTGCTGGTCGGCTGGGGCACCACCACGCTCTGCGCCGCGTACGGCAAGTGGGCCGTCATCGGCATCCTCTTCTTCATGTTCGGGCTGGCGCTGCGCGGTCTGTTCGACAAGTGGGCCGAGCGCGCCGGCTGGGTCATCGTCACCCTCGCCTCGGCCGCCGCCGCCTGGTACACCTTCGCCAACCTGCCCGGCGGCCGGGGCTACCCGCTGATCGGCACCGCCGTGGGGGTGGGCTGCTTCGTGCACATCCTCGGCGACATGATCACCCGGGCCGGGGTGCCCATCCTCTGGCCCATCCCGATCAAGCGTCGGATGTGGACGCCGATCGGGCTGCCGAACAAGATCGCCCTGCGCGCCGGCGGCAAGACCGAGGTGGTGGTCGTCCGGACCGTACTGACCGCGATCTCGGTGCTAGCGGCGGCCGGGCTGGTCGCCCCGTCGGTGCTGCAACGCTTCAACATCGACGTCTGACGGCTCTCCCCCGTCCATCAGTCCCACGGCTCGGCGGCCCAGCGGGCCAGCAACTCCAGCACGGGTCGGCGGCCCGCCATCATCTCCGCCTCGTCGCGGGCGTCGTAGGTGCCGCTGATGGCGGACCGGCCCAGCCGACCGAGCATCATCGGCGCCAGCCAGAAGTACTTCGCCGCCCCGGTGAGCCGGACGGCACGGGCCACCTCCCCCGACGCGACGGCGCCGCGCAGCCCCTCGGCGTACCGGTCGAGCACGGTGGCGGCCACCTCGTCGAGCAGCGCGACGTCGACCAGCCCGTCGAGGAACGTGTCCAGCACCAGGTTGGCCGCGTCCTCGCCGAGGGGCCCCGGGCCGACGCCGGACCAGTCCAGCAGCACCGGGCCGTCGGCGGCGAACACCAGGTTCATCGGCCAGCAGTCGTGGTGGCAGAGCGTACGCGGCAGCCGGTCGGTGGCTGCCAGCACGTCGTGCCGCCGCTCCCACAGCACCCGCAGCGCGTCGCGCAGGGGGCGCGGCCAGGCGGCGACGGCGACCGGGTGCTCCCACGGCACCGGCGCGGCCACCGGGCGGCTCAGCGTGTAGTCACGCAACCAGTCGCGCGCCAACCAGCCCGGCGGGCGACCGTCGGGCGCCAGTTCCCGCGCCTCGGGGTCGCCGAGCCACCGGGCGTGCCCGGCGCCGAGCCGGACGGCCACCTCGCCGAGGTCGGCGGGCGTGCAGGCGATGCCCGGCCGACCGGCCACCTCGGGCAGCCACAGCGCGACCGAGCCGTCCGGCCGGTCCTCGACCGCCAGCGCCGCCGGCGCGGCCAGCCCGGCGTCGGCGTACGCGGCGGCGGCCAGCCCGCTGCGGTACGCCTCGACCTCGCGGCGCCAGTAGTTCCAGTGCCCCGGCTCGTCGCTGCCGGCCCAGTGCGCCGGCCCGGGGCGCCCGGGCGGGGTGACCAGCTTCAGAATCGCCGGCCGCCCGTCGCGGCGGGTACGCCAGATGCCGCCGGTCACCCCGTTGAGGATGTTGTGGGTGAGCTGCTCGGCCAGCACGTCAGCGGGGACGAGGTCGGTCGCCGGGCGGGACCCGGTCACCGGGTCCTCGCGATCGCCAGGGCTCTGCTGCGGAGACGTGACCGGGGCGGGCGGATCGCTGCCGCTGTACCGGGCCAGCCGTCCGGTCACCGCCCGCGCCCCGCGCACGACGCTCGCGTAGGCCACGACGGGGCAGAGCACGAACACCGTCGTGAGCAACCAGCCCAGCGCCGCGCTGGCGACGGTCGCCCCGGTGGCCGCCGCGATGCCGGCGGCGTACAGCCCGAGGAGCAGTGCGGCCGTGCCGCAGGCGGCCAGCGTGCGGGCGGACGCACCACGGCGGGCGAGGGTGGCCTCGGCGATCGCGACCGCCGGCGCAACCGCCAGCGGCACCAGGACGGCACCCAGGAGGGCGGCGCCCAGCACCATGACCGGGCCGGCCAGCGGCCCGCCCTGGTCGGAGCCGGGAGTGAACAGGGCGAACGTGAACAGCGCCAGATACCCGAGGAGCCCTTCGGCGACGCACATCAGCCAGGCGACGCCCGTCCCGGTTGCGTGCCGGACCATCGTGGCGACCATCGAGCCTCCCCCGCCGCCCGGCCGACGCTAGCGGAGGGGGGCCAGCCGCTGTGGGGGCGGGTCAGACGCCGACGCGCTGGGGCGGGACGGTCAGCCCGTAGAGCGCCATCAGCTCCGGGGTGTCGACCCGGCTGCCGTCGGCCACCGAGTCGCAGGAGATGTCGACGATCTGATCCTTGTGCGCCAGCAGGTAGGGCCGGGCGCCGACGTCCGCGCTGGCCAGGGTGGCGATGCCGGACCAGTGCCGGCGTCCGAACAGCATCGGGTAGCCGCGCAGCCCGTCGTAGGTCGCGCAGACCAGCACGTCGGGGTACGGCAGCGCGACCACCCGGCGTACGGCGGCGGCGGTCAGGCCGGGCATGTCGACCGGCACCACCACGACCGCCTCGATGCCGTCGTCGTCGAGCGCGGCCAGGCCGGCCCGGATGGACGAGCCGACGCCGGTCCCCCACGCCCTGTTGATCACCACCGTGGTCCGGCTCAGGTCCGCCGTCTCGCGGACCTGGTCGGCGGCGGCGCCGAGCACGACCACGATCCGCTCGCAGCCCGCCTCGGTCATCGTGTCGATCATCTGGTTCACCAGGGGCTTCTCCCCCTGGTGCAGCAGGGCCTCCGGGCCGCCGATGCGGCGCCCCCCACCCGCGGCGATGATCATTCCTGCGATCCGGTTCAGCTGGGCCCCCTCCACCGTGGAGCGGGCCGTGGCACGAGGGCACGGCCCGCTCCGTCGTACGGACATCGGGAGCAACGAGGACAAGGCGGACCGGGTAGCGGGGCGAAAAGGGAAAATAGTGCAACTGTTACCGGGGCTGAACCTGACCGGCGGCGGCGACCGCCAGCGGCATCGGGTCGCGGGGCGGGCGCGCCAGCAGGCACGCCAGGTCGCCGTGGGTCCGTCCGAGGAAGCCGCCCGCCGTGGCGGAGTAGATCGACATGAGCATGGCCGGCTGGAAGGGCAGCAGGCCCGCGCCCGACAGCGCGGCGCGCCGGACGCCCAGCGGCTCCGGGCGGTAGGGCACCCCCAGTTCGGCGGCGAGACCCGCGGCGGTGAGCGCGACCGGCCCGGTCAGCTCGTACGTGCGGCCGTGGTGCGCGGCGGGGTCGGCGGCCACCCGCACGGCGGCGTCGGCCAGGTCCTGCCGGGCCACCGCCGCCAGCGCTCCCGCGCCGAACGGGGCCGTGACCGCGCCGCCGACCGGGGCGGCCAACTGCCCGAACAGCTCGGCGTAGAGCCCGTTGCGCAGGATCGTCCAGCCCAGGCGACTCCCCCTGAGCCGACGCTCGGTCCACCGGTGCGCGAGCGCGAAGGCCAGGTGGTCGCCGGCGCCGATCAGGCTCGTGTAGACCACGTGCCGCACCCCGTGCCGCTCGGCAGCCGCGATCGCCCGCTCGTGGCGGGCGAGGACGACGTCGTCCTCGCCGTAGCCGGCGGAGACCAGCACCAGCACGCGTACGCCCGCCAGGTCCGGCCCCGCCGGGTCGTCGAAGTCCACGCGACGCCCGGCGTCGCCGAAGCGGCCGGGCGTACGGGTGCCGGCGAGCGGGGCGAGCCCCCGCTCGACCAGCCCGGCGTGGATGAGGGAACCCAGGTGCCCGGAGGCACCGGTGACCAGCAGCATGTGGCGAGCCTTTCGGTGGTACCGAATCGGAACTAGCCTCATCGTCGGGAACCACGGACGCGGTCACAAGGAGGCACTTCGATGTCGGCAGGGCACACGGCGGTAACCGACGCGCTGGCGCCCTGCGGCCTGCCCGAGCACCCCGACTGCGGGATCCGCGACGTGCTCGACCGCATCGGCGACAAGTGGTCGGTGCTCGCGATCGTCGAGCTCTCCTCGGGCGTCCGGCGGTTCCGGGAGCTGCAACGGGCCATCCACGGCATCTCGCAGCGGATGCTGACCCTGACCCTGCGCCGGCTGGAACGCGACGGGCTGGTGCTGCGCACCGCGTACCCGACCGTCCCGGTGACCGTCACCTACGAGCTGACCGAGCGCGGGCGGAGCCTCACGCACCTGGTCAGGCAGTTGGCGGACTGGTCGCTGGCGCACAAGGACGCCATCGCGCAGTCGCGGCACGCGTGGGACGCCGCCAACCCCGACTCCGGCGTCTCCTGACCCGGCAGGTGCCTGCCCACGCAGACGGTGGCGGGTGGGCGACGCGCCCCGTCAGGCCGCGTCGGCGTAGCAGTCGACGACAGACAGGTCCAGCGGGAAGCGGACCGGGGTGTCGCCGAAGAGCAGCGCCGTGGCCTGCTCCCCGCACCGGGCGACGGCGTCGGCGACCGCGTCGGCCCGCTCCGCCGGGCAGTGCACGACCACCTCGTCGTGCTGGAAGAAGACCAGCTCGGCACCGGCACCGGCGAGCTGACCGCGCAACGTCGCCAGCAGGGTCGAGGCCCACTCGGCGGCGGTGGCCTGGATGACGAAGTTGCGGGTGAACCGCCCCCGGGACCGGGCCGCCCGGGACCGCGGCGACTGCGGGTCGTCGCCGCCGACGGGCAGGTCGGCGTCGGGATCGCCGAACCCGGCCGTGCCGGGCGGGCAGGTGCGCCCGAGCCAGGAACGCACCAGGCCGCCGGCCTCCCCGGTGCGGGCGGCCGCCTCCACGTAGCCGAAGGCCGTCGGGTAGCTGCGCCGCAGCACCGCCAGCGCCGGCACCGCGGCACCGCCGGTCTGCCCGTACATGGCGCCCAGCAGCGCCACCTTGGCCCGTGGACGGTCGCCGTCGAAGGCGTCCTGGGCGAGGGCGGCGTAGAGGTCACCGGCGCCACCGGCGGCGGCGAGCCGGGCGTCACCCGAGACCGCGGCGAGCACCCTCGGCTCCAGCTGGCCGGCGTCGGCGACCACGAACCGCCAGCCCGGATCGGCGACCACCGCCCGCCGGATCACCTTGGGGATCTGCAACGCGCCGCCGCCCCGGGTCGCCCAGCGGCCGGAGACCACTCCGCCCGGGACGTACTCCGGCTGGAACCGGCCGTCGCGCACCCAGGCGTCGCGCCAGGCCCAGCCGTGCGCCGTCCAGATCCGGTAGAGCTCCTTGTATTCCAGGACCAGCGGCACCGCCGGGTGGTCCACCCCGCGCAGCACCCAGGCCCGGGTGTTGGGCAGCTCCACGCCGGCCCGGGCGAACGCCCGCAACAGCTCCGCCGGGGAGTCGGCGTGCAGTTGGCGTACGCCGAACGCGTCGGCGATCCGCGCGGCCAGCTCGGCCAGCCGGCGCGGCGGGCCGCCCACCGGCGACGGCTCGCCGAGCAGTTCGGCGAGGATCTCGTCGTGCACGTCGACCCGCCAGGGCAGCCCGGCCGCCCCCATCTCCGCCGCGACGAGCGCGCCGGCCGACTCCGCGGCGACCAGCAGGCGGAACCGGCCGGGGTGCTCGGTCACGGCGATCCGGGCGAGCTGGTCGGCGTACACCTTGGTCAGGGCCTCGACGCCGGGGCCCGGCGGGCCGGGCAGGGCGTCGAAGAGCGCGCCCTGGCCGTGCCCGGGCGGCGCGGCCGGGCGCGGCGGCGGATCGGCCGGCACCGGCGCGCCGGTCAGCCGGGCCCAGGCCGCCGCGAACGAGCGGGGCTCGCCCCAGCGGCCGGCGTGCCCGAGCAGCAGGGCCTCGGTCAGCTCGACGTCGTGGCAGCGCTCGACCCGCACCCCGGCGCGCAGCAGGGCCGGGTAGAGCGTCGCGCCGCAGGCCCACACCCAACGCGGCCGTTCCGCCGCCTCGCACGCCGCGACGGCGGCGGCCAGGTCGGTGACCGGCCGCACCGGGCCGGCGGGCAGCCCGGCGGCGTCGAGGGGTTGCAGCGCTCCCCCGCCCCGCTCGTCCGAGACCACCGCCACCAGCACGGATGCGATTCTGCCTCGCCCCTGCGACACTTCACCCGCCGCCGTCCCCCGGGCCGAGCGGGTCGGCCGCGACCGCCGGACGAGACGTCGGCGGGCGGTTCGGCGGAAACGGGGCGGTGCGGCGGTGCCCGGCTCGTTAGCGTAGGCCGGTGCCACCACGGATCCCCCATCCCGAGCCCGGCACTCCGGACGTCCGGGGCCCGTTGCGGTACCTGTGGTGGCTGGTCCGCTGCCAGCCGTGGCGGGTGCTGCGCGGCAGCCTGTTCGGCACGGCCTGGATGACCGCCCTGTCGGTCCGGCCCTACCTGATCTCCCGCGCCGTGGACGACGGACTGCGCACCGGCGACACCCGGGCTCTGGCCCTGTGGGTGGCGGCGATCGTCGTCGCCGGCGTGGCGCTGTCCTGGCTGGGCATCATGCGGCACCGCACGATGACCTTCATCCGGGAGGACGCGAAGGCGCGCTCCGCCGCCGTGGTGCTCCGCCAGCTGTCCCGGGTCGGCGCCGTACTGCCGCGCCGGGCCGCGGCGGGCGAGGTGGCCACGGTCGGCGGCACCGACATCGACCGGGCGGCACAGGTGATGACGGTGACCGGGCCCGGCGTCGGCGCGGTGGTCGCGTACCTCGTCGTCGCCGTCGTGCTCTGGTCGATCTCGCCCCTGCTCGCGCTCTGCGTGCTGGTGGGCGTGCCGTCGGTCGTCCTGGTCGTCGCTCCCCTGCTGCGCCGGTTGGAACGGGCGGAGTCGGTCTACCGGCAGCAGCAGGGTGAGCTGACCGCCCGGTCGGGCGACATCGTGGCCGGGCTGCGGGTGCTCGCCGGGGTGGGCGGCCGGGGCCTGTTCGCCCGCCGGTACGCGGCCCGCTCCCGCGACCTGCTCGTCGAGGGATACCGGGTCGGCGCCGTGAACAGCTGGATCGACGCGGCGACGGTGGCCGTCCCCGGGCTGTTCCTCGCTGCGGTGGTGTGGCTGTCAGCCCGGATGACGGTCACCGGCGACATCAGCGTCGGGGAGCTGGTCGCCGTCTACGGCTACGTCGCGACACTCGTCGTGCCGGTCTGGTTCCTGCTGGAGGGCGGCCACCAGCTGATCCGGGGCCGGGTCGCGGCCCGCCGGATCGTCGCCCTGCTCGCCGTCACGCCGGACGACGTCGGCGGGCCGCGCGACACACCCACCCGCGCCGGCGTGGCGACGGTTCCCGGCAGCCGGCAGCCGGCCAGCCCCACCCCGGTACCGGCCCCCGGCGGCCCCGCCACCCCGCTCACGGCCCCCGGCAACCCCGCCATCCCGGTCCCGGCCCCCGGCAACCCCGCCATCCCGGTCCCGGCCCCCGCTGGCCCGCTCGCGGCCCCCGGCGGCCCCGCCGACCTGCACGACCGGTCGAGCGGGCTGACCGTCCGGGCCGGCCGCCTCACCGCTCTCGCCGCCGCCGACCCGGCCGACGCCCTCGCGCTGGCGGACCGGCTCGGCCGGTACACCGTCAGCGACGCCACCTGGGGCGGCGTGCCGCTGACCGGCGTCGGGCTGGAGCAGGTGCGGGCCCGCATCCTGGTCGCCGACCACGACGCGTACCTGTTCGCCGGGACACTGTGGGAGGTGCTGCGCGGGACCCGGCCCGACGGTGACCGCGAGCGGATCGCCTCCGCCCTGCACGCCGCGTCGGCCGAGGACGTCGTCGACGCCCTGCCGCGCGGGCTCGACACCCCGCTGGACACCCGCGCCCGCTCCCTCTCCGGCGGGCAGCGGCAACGGATCCGGCTGGCCCGGGCGTTGCTCGCCGAACCGGAGGTGCTGATCCTCGTCGAGCCGACCTCGGCGGTGGACGCGCACACCGAAGCGCGGATCGCCGAGCGGCTGCGCCGCGCGCGGGCCGGACGGACGACCCTCGTGCTCACCACCTCACCGCTGCTGCTGGGGCGGGCCGACGAGGTCGCGCACCTGGTCGCGGGGCGGGTCGCCGCCACCGGCACCCACGCCGACCTGCTCGACCGGGACCCGGACTACCGGCGGCTCGTGGCCCGTGGCGACGCCGACGCCGAGCAGGCGCTGCGGTGAGCGGGCTGCAGGTCGCCGACCGGGCCACCGTGCGCCGGGCGACGCGCCGGCTGATCGCCCGGGACCGGCGCGCCGTCGCGGTCGTGCTGGCGCTGCACGCCACCGCCACGGTCGCCGGGCTCGCCCCGCCGTGGCTGCTCGGCACCATCGTCGACCGGGTGTCCGCCGGAGCCGGCGTCGCCACCGTCGACCGGCTCGCCCTGGCGATCGGCGGGGCCGTGCTGGTCCAGACGCTGCTGTCGCGGTACGCGCGGTACGCCGGCCACCGCTTCGGCGAGCGCGCCGTGGCCCGGCTGCGCGAGGAGTTCGTCGAGCGCACACTGAACCTGCCCGTCGGCGTCGTCGAGCGCGCCGGCTCCGGGGACCTGGCGACCCGCAGCTCGGTCGACGTGGCGACGGTCGGCACCACCGTCCGGGACGTGGTGCCCACCATCGTCATCGCCTCGGTGCAGCTGACGCTGCTGTTCGGCGCGGTGTTCCTGCTGCACCCGCTGCTCGGGCTGGCCGCGCTCGCCGGGCTGCCGACGATCGCGCTGGTGACCCGGTGGTACCTGCGGCGCGCCAGCCCGGCGTACCTGGCCGAGGGGGCCGCCGCCGCCGAGCTGACCGAGACGCTGACGACCACCGCGGAGGGCGCCCGTACGGTCGAGGCGTTGCGCCTCGCCGACGAACGGATCGGGCACGGCACCGCGCGCATCGCCCGGGTCTGGCGTGCCCGGCGGGCGACCCTGGCGCTGCGCACCGTGTTCTTCACCGTGGTGGAGGCCAGCTACCCGCTGCCCGTGGCCGCGCTGCTGCTGGTCGGTGGGCTCCTGCTCACCCGGGGCGAGGTGTCCCTCGGCGCGGTGGTCACCGCCACGCTCTATCTGCAGCAGGCGATCGAGCCGCTGGACCGGATCCTCCAGTGGACGGAGCAGGCGCAGCGCGGCTTCGCCTCGTTCGCCCGGGTGCTCGGCGTCGGCCAGGTGCCGCCGGAGCGGCCCGGCGGGGCCGCCGCGCCGGTGGACGAGCGGCTGGTCGTCCGGGGAGCCCGGTTCGCGTACGGCGGCGGACCCGACGTGCTGCACGGCATCGACCTCGAGGTGCGGCCCGGCGAGCGGTTGGCGCTCGTCGGGCCGTCAGGGGCCGGGAAGTCCACCCTGGCGCGGCTGCTCGCCGGGATCGACACGCCCCGGGAGGGGGTCGTCAGCGTCGGCGGCTGCCCCGTGACCGACCTGGACCCGGCCGAGCGCCGGCGGCGCATCGCCCTGGTCACCCAGGAGCACCACGTCTTCATCGGCTCGCTACGCGACAACCTCGCGTTCGCCGCCCCGGACGCCTCCGACGACCGGATGCGCGCGGCGCTGGCCACGGTCGGCGCCGACTGGTACGCCCGCCTGCCCGACGGCCTCGACACCCTCCTCGGCGACGGGGCGCACCAGCTCGGGGCGGCCGAGGCCCAGCAACTCGCGCTGGCCCGGCTGGTGCTCGCCGACCCGCACACGCTGATCCTCGACGAGGCGACCGCCGCTCTCGACCCGACCACCGCCCGGCGCACCGAGCGGGCCCTGGCCGCCCTGCTCACCGGGCGGACCGTCATCGCGATCGCGCACCGCCTCAACACCGCCCACGACGCCGACCGGGTGGCGGTGCTGGAGGGGGGCCGGATCACCGAGCTCGGCAGTCACGACGAGCTGGTCCGGGCCGACGGCCCGTACGCCGCCCTGTGGCGTTCCTGGCACCCCTGACCCGCCCGGATCTACTTCACCGCGCCGGAGGTGAGACCGGACTGGATCTGGCGCTGGAAGATCGCGTACACGACGATCATCGGGAGGATGGCGATGGTCAGGGCGGCGAAGAGGCCGGACCAGTCCGCCTCGTAGCCGGCGTTCACCGAGATGTCCGCGATGCCCTGGGTGAGCACCCACTTGTCCTTGGCGTTGGAGAGCAGCACGAGCGGCAGCTGGTACTGCCCCCACTGGCCGATGATGTTGAAGATCCCGACGCTGATCAGGCCCGGCTTCGCCATCGGCATCATCACCTGGAAGAAGAGCCGGGTGTGCGAGCAGCCGTCGATCATCCCCGCCTCGGCGACCGACGACGGCAGCGTCTTGAAGAACGCGGCCAGGAAGAACACCGTGAACGGCAGCGAGTAGGCGATGTAGACCAGCACCACCCCGGTGTGGGTGTCCAGCAGCCCCAGGTTCTTCACCACGAAGAAGAGCGGTACGAGGGCCAGGAAGACCGGGAACGCCAGCCCCGAGACGAACAGGTAGTAGATCGCCCGGTTGCCCCAGAACTTGTAGCGCGCCAGCACGTACGCGGCCATCGAGCCGAGCAGCATGGTGCCGAAGGTGCTGCACGCCACCACGATCACGCTGTTGAGGAAGTAGCGCCCCACGTTCGCCTTGGTCCACGCCCGGGCGTAGTTCTCGAACCGCAGCTCCGCCGGCATGGTCCACGGGCTGCTGAAGATCTCCGTGGTGTTCTTGAACGAGGCGAGGAAGGTCCAGAGGATCGGCACGATCACGATCACCGCCCAGACCGCGAGCGCCACGTGCCCGAGGTTGGCGAGGAGCCGTACCTCCCGTCGGCCCCTGCCTCCGCGCCCACCCGCGGCGCCCGGCTTCACGGTCTTCGGCGGTAGCGCCGCCGGTGTCGGCGGCAGCGTCGTCTGCGGGTTCATCAGTACTCCACGCTTTCCCGCTTGGTCAGCCGCAGCGTCAACGCCGCGAACGTGAGGGTGAGGAAGAACAGCGCCACGCCCATGGCCGAGGCGTAGCCGTACTTCGAGTAGACGAAGGCGTTGCGGTAGATCTCCATCGCCAGGACGGTGGTGGCGCCGTCAGGGCCGCCGCCGTCCACCGAGAGCACCGAGACGATGGCGAACGCGTCGAACGCGGCGATGCCCAGGTAGACCCAGGCGACCTGGAGGGTGTCCCAGAGCAGCGGCAGGGTGACCCGGAAGAAGAGCGTCACCCGGTTCGCCCCGTCCACCTCGGCGGCCTCGTAGATCTCGCCGGGGATGGAGGCCATGCCCGCCGAGAAGAGCACCACGTAGAAGCCCACCGCCTGCCAGACCAGCACGCCGATGATCGACCAGAGCGCCAGGTTCGGCCGGACCAGGAAGAGCACCGGGTCGAAGCCGAGCTTCATCAGCACGCCGTTGATCAGGCCGGACTCGTTGGGCCGGTAGACCATCTGGAACAGCACCGCGATGATGGCCACCGCCAGGACCTGGGGGAAGAAGAACACCACCCGGTAGAACTTCGACCCCCAGACCCCCTGGCGTTGCCCACCGCTGCTCTTGCCGCCCACGTTGAGCAGGAACGAGAAGAACAGCGCGATGGCGATGGTGATCAGCGGCAGGGCAAGCAGCAGTACGCCGTGGTGCTGGACCGCCTTCCAGAAGTTGTCGTCGTCGAACAACCTCCGGAAGTTGTCGAAGCCCACCCACTGCGGGGCCGAGAGCCCTCGCCAGTTGGTCATCGAGATCTGGAACGCCTGCGCGTACGGCGCGATGACGAAGACCACGTACAGCGTGACCGGGACGAAGAGGAACCCGATCACGAACGGATACTTGCCGTGCCGCATGACCCCTACGCTCCGATCGATCAGCGCTTGAACTTGGTGATGGAGCTGTCCTTCTTGATCGCGTCGGCGCGCTTCTGGATGCGCTCCGCGAAGGCGTCGGCCTTGATCCGGCCGAACATCAGCTCGTTGGTGGCCGTGCGGACCTCCGTGTCGAGCTCCTTGTACCAGCCGTCGAAGTAGATGTTGAACACGTCCTGCCCGGCGGCCTTGAGCGCGGCCTGCGAGCTGGCCACGCCGGGCGGGAAGGCGAAGCCCTCCGAGCCGGCGGTGACCACGGTCGGGGCCTTGACCACCTCGGTGAAGCCCTTCGCGCCGGCCACCGAGAGCATCTGGCGCATGTACTCCAGGCCGCCCTTGGGGTTCTTGCTCTTGGCCGAGACGAAGTAGCCCTCGCCTGCGGTCGCCCGCAGCGCCGTCGCCGGCAGCTTGTCCGACGCGGACAGGCTCGGCACCGGCATGAGCTGGTACTCGAAGCCGGACGGGGTGTCCTTCTTCTGCTCGCCCTCCAGCCAGTCGCCGCTGGGGTAGAACGCCAGCTTGTACTGGTTCTGCCGCAGCTGCACGTCGGTGTGCTTGAGCCCCTCGAAGCTCTTGTCGACGTACTTGGCGCCGATCTCGGCCCACGCCTCGGCGGCCTGCTTGACCGCGTCCTGCTGCCAGGCGCCGTCCTCCAGGTTGTCGATGTTCTTCAGCACGTCCGTGCCGCCGATCTTCGCCGCGTGGGTGAGGATCACGTTCCACTGGTAGTACGCGGCGTTCGCCCCGGCGTAGCCGTACGGGGTAATGCCCTTGGCCTTGATCTTGTCGAGCAGGGCGGTGAACTCCGACCAGTCCTTCGCCGGCGCCCAGCCGTTGTCCTTGAACAGCTTGCCCGAGTACCAGATGCCGAAGACGGTGGAGACGTAGTACAGGACGTACGGCTTGCCGTTGAAGGATCCGACGTCGACGGTGCCCGGCACCACGGTGTCGCGGACCTTCTTGTTCGGGTCGTCGACCGAGGGGGCGTCCCACAGCTCGGTGAGGTCCTGAAGCTGGCCGTCGGCGACCAGGGCGCCGAAGTCCATCAGCTTCTCGCCGGAGTTGTTCACGAACTCCGGCGGGTTGCCCGAGGCGAACCGCGGCTGGAGCACCGTGGACACGGCCTGGGTCGACTGGTGCTTGACCTCGGCCTTCGGGAACGCCTTCTTGTACAGCGGCTGGTGCACGTCGGTGGCGTACTTCTCGCCGTAGCCACCGTTGAAGATGACCACCTCGATGGGGGCGTCCTCGGCGACGCCGAGCGGGTTGGTGGCGCTCTTGGTGCCGCCCGCGACCTGCTCGTTCTTCTCGTCGCCGCCGCTGGTCGCGCAGGCGCTCAGCAGGCCGGCGGCCGGGGTGGCGAGCAGGCCCACCGCGGCGGCCCGACGCAGCACGGTCCGGCGGCTCAGGTCGGCCGGGTTGTCGGGGGTAATCGACATCGTCGTCTCTCCTTGTGTGTTCGGGTCAGGCGGTGCGCCGGAGGCGCCCGGCGTACCGCGACTCGAGGGCGTGGTTGTGCTCGTCCCCGCCGGGGACGTTGGCGGAGAGGTAGATAGGGGGTACCTCCCCGGCCTGGTGGAACCGTCGTACGACCTCGGCGGTCAGCAGCTGCGCCAGCAGCGCCGCGGTGACCGAGGAGACCGCACAGACCGCGCCGCCGCCCTCGAGCGGCAGCAGTGCGTCGCCGTACGGCGCGCCGTTGTCCAGCACGACGTCGGCGAGGTCGGCGAGGCGCCGGCCGGACGGGTGCCGTGGGGCGACCCGTGCGGTGTGCGCGACCGAGGTGACCGCGATCAGCGGGTGGCCGCGTCCGGTGACCAGCGTCGCCAGCTCGACCACCGAGCCGTTGATGCCGGACTGGGACGCCACCACGAACACGTCGCGTGGTTGCGGGGCCGCCAGCGCGTAGAGCTGGTGGGCGACGGCGGGATCGCGCTCCAGCTTGGGGTCGGCGAGCACGTCGCGCGGGGCGTCGCCGTGCAGCACCAGGTCGTGCAGGGAGAGCCGGTTGGTGGGCACCAGCCCGCCGGCCCGGGCGACCAGTTCCGCGGCGAACGCCTCGGAGTGGCCGGCGCCGAACGCCTGGAGCACCCCGCCGGCGCGCAGGCTGGTGGTGATCAGGTCGGCGGCGGCGCCGATCCCGTCGGCGCTGGCGTCGACGAGCCGGTCGAGCACCGGGCGGACGGCGTCGGCGTACCCCTGTGCACTGATCATGCGGTGGCCCCCTTCGCGGCCTTGTGCCCGTCGACGGCCTGGGCGGTACGCCGGAAGGCCGCGTGGGCGCGGTCGTGGGTGCGCTGGGCGACGGCGATGTAGAGCAGGTCGAGCACGACCAGCTGCGGGTGCCGGGCGGAGAGCGCGTCGGGGCGGAAGGTGGTGGCCTGGCTGGCGGTGAGCAGCACGATGTCGGCCAGCTCGGCCAGCGGCGAGCGGGGGAACCCGGTCAGCGCCACGGTGGTCGCGCCCCGGCTGCCGGCCTCGGCGAGCATCTCGATGGTCTCCCGGGTCTGGCCGGTGTGCGAGATGCCGAGCGCCACGTCGCCCTGGCGCAGCAGGGCCGCGCTGGCGAGGCCCTCGTGCACGTCGTTCCAGGCCCAGGCCGCCACCCCGATGCGGTGCAGGCTGAACTGCATCTCCTCGCCGACCAGGGCGCTGCCGCTGGCCCCGAAGATGTTCACCCGGGACGCCCCGGCGATGGCGACGGCGGCCCGTTCGACCTCGGCGAGGTCGAGCAGCGCGGCGGTGTCGTGCATGGCGCGGGTGTCGGCGGCCATGATCTGGTCGAGCACCCGGGCGAGGGGGTCGCTCGGCTGGATCTCGCGTCCGATGTCGACGGTCCAGCCGGCGGAGCGGGCCCGGCCGGTCTCGGCGGCGATGCCGAGTCGCAGGTCGGCGTAGCCGTCGAAGCCCATCGCCCGGCAGAAGCGGGTGATCGTCGCCGGGGAGGTGCCGCTGCGCTCGGCCAGCTCCACGATGGTCGCCCTGGCGGCGGCCTCCGGGTCGCTGAGCACGTGCTCGGCGACGCGGCGCAGTGCCCCCGTCAGCTCGCCCGCGCCGGCCCGGACCCGGGCCAGCACGCCGTCGGAGCCGACCCCGAGCGCCCCCCGCCGGTCGACCGCGCCGGCGTCGACCACCGCGGTCCCCGCGGAGGTGTCCACCTCGTGATCAACCATGGGGCACCTTTCGGAAAAGAGTGTTAACTGTTAGTGGTAAAAGTTCTTACTGAAAGCCCCTCCGTGTCAAGACCGTGGGCGAAGTTTTCAAACTGTTACCTGGCGCACAGCCCGGGAACCCGTCCGCCCCTTGCCGGCCGCCGCCGGGCCGACCAGCATGAACGCGGCGTCGATCGAGGGGTGGGTGCGGATGTCCGGCAGCGTCGTGGTCGGTCTCGACGTCGGAGGTACGTCCACCCGGGCGACCGCCCTGGCCCTGGACGGGCGGCGGCTGGGCAGCGGCCGGGCGGGCGGCGGAAACCCCACCAGCCACGGCGCCGAGCGGGCCGCCGGCGAGCTGCTGGCCGCCCTGCGCGAGGCGCTCGCCGACGTCGATCCCGCCCGGGTGCGGGGCGGCACGATCGGGCTGGCCGGGGCGGGCCGGTTGCTCGCCGACCCGGCGGGCCGCGACGCCTTCGACCGGGCCTGGCGCGACGCCGGCCTGCGCTGCCCGTACGCGGTGCACGGCGACGCGCTGGTCGCGTACGCCTCGGGCACCGCCAGCCCCGACGGCACGGTGCTCATCGCCGGCACCGGGGCGATCGCCGCCCGGGTCCGCGAGCTACGGCTGGAACGGGTCGCCGACGGTCACGGCTGGCTGCTCGGCGACGCGGGATCCGGCTTCTGGCTGGGCCGCGAGGCGGTCCGCCGGCTGCTGGCCGACCTCGACCGGGGGCACGCGCCGGGCCGGCTGGCGGCGCAGGTGCTCACCGAACTGCTCGGCTCCGCCGACGTGGCGGCCCGCCCCCGGGACACGGTCGACGCCCTGGTCCAGGCGGTGACCCGCCGGCCCCCCGTGGAGCTGGCGCGGCTCGCGCCCCTCGTGGTCGCCGCCGCCGTCGACGGGGAGCCGGTCGCCGGCGGACTGATCGACGAGGCCGCAGCGCACCTGGCGGAGAGCGCCGCGCGGATCCGCCCGGCCGGCGACGCCTCCCCGATCGTCCTCGGCGGCGGCCTGCTGACCGGCGACACCCCGCTCGCCGCGGCGGTACGGGCCCAGGTCGGTCGGCAGTGGCCGGACGCGCCGCTGCACTCGGCCGGCGACGGCGCCGCCGCGGCGGCGTGGCTCGCCGCGCTCGACCTGCCTGAGGTGACCGACCCGGTCGCCCTGCACGCCCTGCTGGTGCCGCCGACGGCCTGACCCGCGCGGCCGGACGTGCTGCCCGCCACCGCCGTCGGCGCCCCGGCGCGGTGGAGGGCGATCGGCCGCTGTCGAGCTGCCCCGCGCACAGGACCACCCTCGACGCGGACTCCGGGCTGAGGACTCCGGACGGCCGGACGCAGAACGCCGGACGCCCGACGCCGGACGCCCGACGCCGGACGAGGACGCCGGACGCCGGGCTGAGCGTGGCGGGCCGGCGGGTCCGACGTCGCGGTCTCATGGACGGGGCAGCTCGACAGCGGCCGAGGCACCCCACCGGCTCCGCTCGCCGCTCCGGGTCGGCGACGTCCGGCAGACCCGGGGCGATGGGATCAGAATCGGTCTCGGCCCGCGCCGACGAACGAGGCCGTCGCCGGCAGCCGACGGAGCTACTTGAGCTGGCCGGCGGTCAGGCCGGACTGGACCTGGCGCTGGAAGAGGATGTAGACCAGCAGGACCGGGACCACCGCGATCGTGAGACCGGCGAAGAGTTGCGCGTAGTCGCCGGCATAGCCCTGGTTGACCGAGAGCGCGGCGAGCCCCTGGGCCAGCACCCACTTGGACTCGTCGCCCTGCATGAGCACCTGGGGTAGCAGGAACTGGTTCCAGTGTTGGAGGAAGTTGAAGATGGCGACGCTGATCAGTCCCGGACGCGCCATCGGCAGCATCACCTGGAAGAACAGCCGGAAGTGACCGCAGCCGTCGACCAGGGCCGCCTCCGCGACGGCGGTGGGCAGGGTACGGAAGAAGGCGGTCAGGAAGAACACCGTGAACGGCAGCGAGTAGGCCGCGTACACCAGGATGAGACCCGTCCAGGTGCCGAACAGGCCGGCGTTGCGCACCACGAAGAACAGCGGCACCAGGGCGAGGAAGACCGGGAACATCAGCCCACCGACGAACAGGTAGTAGACGACCTGCTTGCCGCGGAACTCGTAGCGGGCGAAGACGTACGCGGCGGTGGCCCCCATCAGCATGGTCAGGGTGACCGAGCCCGCGACCACCACCAGGCTGTTGAGGAAGTACTGGCCGATGTGCGCGCCGCTCCACGCCCGCGACCAGTTGTCGAAGCGCAGCGCGCCGGGCAGCGACCACGGGTCGGCCAGGATCTCCGCGTTGCTCTTGAACGAGCTGATGAACATCCAGAGCAGCGGCAGTACGGTCAGCGCGCCCCAGAACAGCAGGAAGCCGTGCGACAGCACGTTGGCGACGCCGAGTTCGCGGCGCACCGGGCGGTCGGCGGGGCCGGAGGGCTCGCGGGGCAGGGCCACGGGGGCGGGCTTGTCCAGAGTCGTCACGAGTACTCGATCCTGTCTCGCTTGCTGGCCCGCAGCGCCAGCACCGCCACCGTGAGGGTCAGGAAGAACATCACCACGCCGATCGCCGAGGCGTAGCCGAACTTCGTCTCGCTGCCGAACGCCGTGTCGTACATCCGCACGCCGATGACGTCGGTGGAGAAGTTGGGGCCGCCGTTGGTCATCAACTGCACCAGGATGAACCCGTCCAGGGCGAAGATGGCCAGGTAGACCCAGGCGACCTGGACGGTGTCCCACAGCAGCGGGATGGTCACCTTCCACAGCGTGGTCAGCCGGGAGGCGCCGTCGAGCATGACGGCCTCGTAGATCTCCTTGGGGATGGCCGACATGGCCGCGCCGAAGAGCACCACGTAGAAGCCGACGTTGCTCCAGATCATCACCGCGAGGACGCACCAGAAGGCGGTCCTCGGATCCCCCAGCCAGGTGGGCGCGCCCAGACCGACGCTGTTCAGGGCGCTGGTGAGCAGGCCCTTGTTCGGGTGGTAGACCTCCTTCCACAGCAGCGCGATGATGACGACGGAGAGGACCTGGGGGAAGAAGTAGACCGTGCGGTAGAACGACGATCCGCGTACGCCGCTGACCCCCGCCCGTCCCTTGCGCCCGCCCATGTTGAGCATGGCGGCGAAGAAGAGGCCGAGCACGATCGTCAGCACCGGAACCAGCGCCAGCAGGATCGCGTTGTTCTTCAACGCGTTCCAGACGTAGTCGTCGTTCCACAGCGTCTTGAAGTTCGCCAGCCCGACAGAGTTGGCGTCGGCCGAGTAGCCGAGCCAGTCGGTGGTGGAGATCTGGAACGCCTGCAGGTACGGCGACACGACGAAGATGACGTAGAGCAGCACCGGCGGCACCAGGAAGGTGACGATCAGCGGGTACTTGCCATGTCTCACGATGAGGTCCTACCTCTTCAGCGTCGGCCCGGTGGGAGCGGGACGTCCCCGCCCCCACCGGCCGGGATGTCAGACGGCCCGCTTGTACTTCTTGATCGAGCTGTCCTGGGCGATCGAGTCCGCGCCCTTCTGGCACTGGTCGAGGAACTCCGCCGGGCCGATCCGACCGCTGAAGAACTCGCCGCACGCGGCGTCGACGAGGTTGCGCTCCAGCTTGCGGTAGTAGTTGTTGTAGACCCAGTTGAAGCCGTTGCTGCCGGATGCCTCCAGCGCCTTGACGACCGTGTTCAGCCCGAACGGCAGCTCGACGCCCTCGCTGGCGCCGGCCACCACGGTCAGGCTGGAGACCTTCTTGGTGAAGTCCTGTGCGCCCTTCTTGGAGAGCATGACCCGGAAGAACTCCAGGCCGCCGGCGACGTTCTTCGCCTTCGCCGGGACCATGAACGGCTCGCCGGCGGTGCCCCGGACGGCCTCGAACGGCAGCTTGTCGCCGCTGCCCAGGCTCGGGGTCGGCTGGATGGTCATGTTGAACCCGGCCGGCGTGACGTCCTTCTGCTCGCTCTCCAGCCAGGAACCGCAGGAGATGAAGGCCGCCTTGCCCTGGCACCACGCGGTCTGCGACTGCTTGTGGTCGAGGCCGGGCGAGCCCTCGAGGATGAACTTGTCCTTGACGATCTGGTGCCAGGCGTCGGCCGCGGTCTTCATCGCGTCGGACTTCCAGGCGTTGGGCTCCAGGTTGTCGATCGCCGTGGCGACCGAGGGGCCGCCGAACTTGATGGCGGTCGAGATGACCGGCCAGCTCATGTAGCGCGGGTGCGCGCCCGCGTACGTCCAGGGGGCGATGCCGGCGGCCTTGATCTGCTTGCACAGCGCGATGTGCTCGTCCCAGGTCTTGGCGTACTCCCACTTGCGCTCCGCGAAGAGCTTGGTGGAGTGCCAGATGCCGTAGACGGTGTAGGTGTAGTTCATCACCAGGAACTTGCCGTCGTACGAGCCGACCTCGACAGCGCCCGGCAGCAGCGTGTCCTTGACCGTCTTGCCCGGGATGTCGAGGCTCGGGGCGGCGAGCAGCTCGCCCAGGTCGGCGATGGCGTTCTGCGACACCAGACCGTTGAAGTCGATCTGGTTGGCGCCGGAGTTGTTGACGACGTCCGGCGGGGTGTTGTCGACGAAGCGCGGCTGGAGCGTCTTCGCGATCTCCTGCGTCGCCGAGTGGTTGATCTTCGCCTTCGGGTACTTCTCGGTGTACATGGCCTCGTGGGCCTTCGCGTACTCCTCGCCGAAGCCGCCGTTGAAGATCACCACCTCGAGGGGCGCGTCCTCCTTGACACCGAGCGGGTTCTGCTCGCTCTTGGTGCCCTTGTAGGTGCCGGCGTCGCCCTTGTCGTCGTCGCCACCGCCCGTGGCGCAGCCGGTCAGCAGGCCGGCGGCGGGGGTGGCCAGGAGGCCGGCGGCGGCGGTGCGCCGCAGGATGTCACGCCTGTTCATGGGTCTCTCCTCGGATCGGTCCGGGCGGGCGCCGGATGGGGGATGGCGACCGCCACACGAGGCGCAGGGGGAATTTGTCTTCAGTTAGCAATATGTTGCTGAAGAATTTCTACGGCAGGAGGGCGCGGACTTCAACCCCCGGGGACCGAACCGTTATCAGCAGCGGCCAGCCCGCACCTGACGTACCCTCGGGGCCATGCGCCGCCTGCGGCAACTCGCCGCGCGCACCCCCGCTGGTCGGCAACGCTACGTCGACCTGCTCCGGGCGCTCGCCATCGGCATGGTCGTTCTCGGCCACTGGGCGGTCGCCGCGATCGGCGAGGACGCCGCCGGCCGACCGACGGGACGCTCCGCGCTGCCCGATCTGCCGTGGGCGTACCCGCTCACCTGGATCGCCCAGGTCATGCCGATCTTCTTCCTGGTCGGCGGGTACGCCAACGCCGCCTCGTTGACCTCCCGCCGGGCCGCCGGCGTCGACGCCACCGCCTGGCTGCTGGGCCGGGGCGCCCGGCTGCTGCGCCCCACGACCGCGCTGCTGCTGGTGATCGCCGCAGCGGCCGCGCTCGCGTCGCTCGTCGGCGTCGCGGCGACGCTGGTGCGTACGGTCGCGTGGTTCGCCACGATCCCGCTCTGGTTCCTCGCCGCCTACCTGATCGTGGTGCCGCTGACCCCGGCGATGCTCGCCCTGCACCGGCGCTTCGGCCTGCTCGTGCCGGCGGCACTGGCCGCGCTGGTCGTCGCCGGCGACGTGGGGCGGGCGCTGGGCCCGGCCGAGCTGGCGCTGCCGAACTACGTCTTCGGCTGGCTGGCCGTGCACCAGCTCGGCATCGCCTGGCGCGACGCCGACGCCGGGCGTCACGACGCCCACCCGGACGCGGCGGGCGGGCACCCGCCGCGCCCCGCGTCCGCGCGCGACCGGGCGCGGGGACGTCGGCTGCCGCTGTCGCGCCGCGCGGGCGCGGCGGCGCTGCTGGGCGGGCTGGTGGCGACGGTGCTGCTGACCACCGTCGGACCGTACCCGGTGAGCATGCTCAACGTGCCGGGCGAGCGGCTCGACAACGCGGCCCCGCCCAGCCTGGCCCTGCTCACGCTGACCGTCGCCCAGTTCGGGCTGATCCTGCTGCTGCGCGACCCGGCGGAGCGCTGGCTGCGCCGCCCCCGCCCGTGGCAGGCGGTGATCGCGGTGAACGCCGTCGTGCTCACCGTCTTCCTCTGGCACCTCAGCGCCGCGATCCTGCTGGTGGGGGCGCTGGACGCGGCCGGGGTGCTGCCGACCCCGCCGGTCGGGTCGGCCGCCTGGCTGGCCTGGCGGGCGCCCTGGGTGCTGATGCTGACCGTGGTGCTGGCCGCCCTGGTCGCCGTCTTCGGCCCCGTCGAGGCCCGTACCGGCCGCGCCGGGCAGGGCCGGACCGACGGCGACGCACGCGGCGGCAGCGCCGATCGCGACGGGAACGGCCGGCGGGCCCACCGCGCCGGGCAGGGTCGGCGGACCGACGGCGCGGCCACGTCGGGCCGCACGCCGGCCGACCCCGGGTGGCGGGCCACCGCGCGCAGCGCGCTCACCGCCGCCGGTTTCGCCGCCGTGGTGTACGCCCTGATGGTCAACGCCCAGACGCCGAGGTCGGCGCCCGAGCCGATGGGGCTGCCGGCGGCGGCGCTGGTGGCGTACCTGGTCGGGGCTGGCACCCTGCGCCTACTCAGGTCTGGGTGGGGAAGCCGAGGTTGACCCCGCCCTGCCGGGGGTCCGGCCAGCGGCTGGTGACCACCTTGCCCCGGGTGAAGAAGCGCACCCCGTCCTCGCCGTGCGCGTGCAGGTCGCCGAAGAGCGAGGCCTTCCAGCCGCCGAAGGAGTAGTAGGCCATCGGTACCGGGATCGGCACGTTGACGCCGACCATGCCGACCTCCACCTCGTGCTGGTAGCGCCGGGCCGCGCCGCCGTCGTTGGTGAAGATCGCCGTGCCGTTGCCGTACGGGTTGGCGTTGACCAGTTCCACCGCCTCGTCGTACGAGCCGACGCGCACGACGCCGAGCACCGGGCCGAAGATCTCGTCGGTGTAGATCGACATGTCCGGGGTGACGTGGTCGAACAGCGTCGGGCCCAGCCAGAACCCGTCGGCGTCGCCGTCCGGCTCGACGTCGCGGCCGTCCACCACCGGCACCGCGCCGGCGGCCACCCCCGCCTCGACGTACGAGCGCACCCGGGCGGCGTGCGCGGCGGTGACCAGCGGGCCCATGTCGCAGCCACGCCGGCCGTCGCCGGTGCGCAGCCGGCGCATCCGCTCGGCGATCCGGGCGACCAGGGCATCGGCGACCGGCTCCACCGCGACCAGGGCCGAGATCGCCATGCACCGCTCCCCCGCCGAGCCGAAACCGGCGTTGACCGCCGCGTCGGCGGCCAGGTCCAGGTCCGCGTCGGGGAGCACCACCATGTGGTTCTTCGCCCCGCCCAGGGCCTGCACCCGCTTGCCGGCGGCGGTGCCGCGCTGGTGGACGTACCGGGCGACCGGGGTGGAGCCGACGAACGAGACGGCCTTCACGCCGGAATGCTCCAGCAGCGCGTCCACGGCCTCGGCGTCGCCGTTGACCACGTTGAGCACCCCGTCGGGCAGTCCGGCCTCGGCGAACCACTGCGCCAGCAGCAGCGCCGCGCTCGGGTCCTTCTCGCTCGGTTTGAGCACCACCGCGTTGCCGCAGCCCACCGCGATCGGCAGGAACCACAGCGGCACCATCGCCGGGAAGTTGAACGGGGAGATCACCGCGACGACGCCGAGCGGCTGCCGCAGGGTGTACGAGTCGACCTCGGTGGAGACGTTCTCGCTGAATCCGCCGCGCAGCGCCGAGGGGATGCCGCAGGCGTACTCGATGATCTCCAGGCCGCGTTGTACCTCGCCGGCGGCGTCGGCGAGGACCTTGCCGTGCTCGGCGGTGATCACCTCGGCGAGCCGGTCCCGCCGCGCGCGCACCAGCTCCCGGAAGGCGAACAGCACGGCCGTGCGCCTGGCCAGCGACGCGTCCCGCCAGAGCCGGGCCGCGCGCCCGGCGGCCTCCACCGCGACCGCGACGTCCGCCGCCGAGGCCAGCTCCACCCGGGCCGTACGCCGACCGGTCGCCGGGTCGAAGACGTCCCCGTGCCGCCCGGACGAGCCACTGAACGGCTTGCCGTCGACGAAGTGCCCGATGACGTCCACGTCGTGCTCCGACGCGCTCACGCCGCCACCCCCGCCGCCTCGCGGGAGCTGGAGACCAGCTCGCTCGGCTCGTCGTGGTAGAGCGGCATCCAGGACGGGAGCACGGCCCGGTGCCGGGCGGGCAGATCGTCGGTGGTCATCGTCGCACCCTCTCAGCGGCGTTCGCGGTAACCGCACGCTGCCACCACCCGGCGGCGGGGACAAGGGTCGGTGTGCCCCCGGCTCGGGGGCCGCCCGACACCGTCGTCGCCCCGGGCCGGCGACGACCCGCCCGTGCGCCGGCCCGGCGGCCCGGCCGCCGGTACGATCCGGCGGTGCGGACCGGTGAGGTGGCGCTCCCGAGCGGCGCGGCGGGCACGAGCGCCGAAGCGATCACGGCCGGCGTACGGGCCTGGGTGGGCTCGGCGCCGCTGCGCGGCCTCGTCGGGCACTTCGGCGGCGACTGGCCGGACGGGGACCTGGCGGCGGTGCTGGCCCGGCTCGACGACTTCTCGGCCCGGCACTGGGACTTCCGGGGTGGCCGCGAGCGCCCGGACGCCCGGGAGCCGGCCTTCGACCCGGCCACCGCGCGACTGGTGCTCGCCACCGCCGCCGCGCTCGGCATGGTGCGTCCGGCGGCGCCGGCCCGGCCGCGCTACGCCCACCTGGTCGTGCTCGGCGGGTTGGCGCACGCCTGCCAGCGCCGGGTCGCGTACGCGGCGCACCTGCTGCGCGCCGGCACCCGGGTCACCGGCGAGGTGGCGGTGCTGGGCAGCTTCCGCCCCCTGTCCGAGGTGGAGTGCCGGGCCCTGGACGCGGCCGGCGTACCGCCCTGCGACACGGAGGTGGCGGCGCTGGACGCCGCGGTGCGACGCGAGTTCGGGGTGGCCGCCCCGGCCGAGGACGACGGTCGGGACGCCGGGCACCCGCACCACTCCTGGTCGTCGCGCACGTACCGGCCGGCGGACGGCCCGCCGGTGCGGGTGCTGGCGGCGCCGTCCAGTGATCCGGCGCGGCGCCGCGCGCACACCGCCGACACCCAGCGGTTCTGGGCCGAGCACGTCCGCCTGCGCGCCGGCGATCCGGTGCTGACGGTGACCGCGCCGGTCTACGTGCCGTTCCAGCACTGCGACGCGCTGCGCACCCTCGCCGGGCCGTACGGCTGCGCGATCGAGACCGTCGGCGTCGACCCGGCCCTGCCCGACGTGGCCGGGCTGCCCGAGCCGGCGCTCACCCCGGGCCGCTACCTCCAGGAGATCCGCTCGGCCATCCGGTCGATGCGCGCCCTGCACGCGACGCTGGGCGACGGCTGGTCGACGCACGGCCGGGGGCCGACGCGCGACGCAGCGCCGCACGCCGGCCCGGTGGAGCGCGGTCAGTTGACGTAGACGGGGCTGTTGCCCTTGGTGGCGTCGCGCACCGGCGAGTACGCCGCGGAGAAGTACGCCGTGCCGAAGCAGAGGCTGGGGCCGGAGAACTTCGTCAGCGTCTGGTTGGTGAAGGTGATCGAGTTGTTGGCGTTGGTCGCCGTGCCGGTCAGGCTGTTGGTGCCGGTCCGGTACACGCAGGTGATCGGGCCGAGCAGCGAGTTCAGCACGACGGTGCTCTGGATCGGCGCCGTCGCCGTACCGCTGATCTTGACCACCCCGGCGCTGGTGACCGAGGTCGCGTAGGGCAGGTTCTGGACGGTCACGCTCTGCACCCCGGTGGTGCCGATGACGTTGGTGGTGCAGCTGGTGAAGGACTGGGCGGTCAGGCTCTCGGTGGCGGTGCCCGGGGCCGCCGGGTTGCTCAGCACCTTGGCGCTGAAGCTGGACACGGCGCACTTCACGCCGGTGGTGCCCGTGGCGGAGGAGTAGAAGGTGGCGTTGGTGCCGGTCCTGAGGCTGGCCTGGATCACGTCGTTGACGGCGACGGCGGTGCCACCCGGCGTCGGGTAGGTCAGCACGTTGTTGGCGAGCGGTGCCGGGGCGGCGGCGGAGCCCGGGGCGGCGCCGAGGCCGGTCAGCAGCGCGAGGGTGGCGAGACCCACGCCGATTCGTCCGTACCTGAGCATGGTTCTTCCTTTCGGGGGACGGGGTGATCGACATGGCGCGGGCGGGGGTGCCCGCGCGGGCGTCGGGGGCCGTCGCGTCGCGGACGGCGGTGGAGGATGCCGGGCGGCCGTCGGGGCCGGGCGGCGGTGGTGGTGGTGTCGCGACCTCAGCGGGCAGGTCGGCGTGGTGTGCCGCGGCGTAGCGGCGTCACCTGCGTCTTTCCGGCCTTGGGAGGGCGCTCCTGTTCCGCGATAATGGCGGCCATCGAACCCTCCTTCGACGAGTCGAAGGGTGACCATCCGGAAGATCACCCAAGGTGATGGGATTCCGACTGAGCGTGCAGAAAGTTATAAACCCCGGAGGGTCTCAAAGTCAATCGAATCGAGAGGTGGGTACGTTGACCACGCCGCGCCGCCCGCATCCGGCACCCCTGCCGGGCGCACGCCCCGGCCGCGACCCCGACCGCGCGATCAAGCGCGGTCCGCGCCGGCTCTCCGCCGAGGCGGTGGCCGCCACCCAGCGGGACCGCCTCTTCGACGGGCTCGTGCGGGAGGTGGCGACGAAGGGCTACGACAACGCGCGGGTCACCGACATCTGCCACGCCGCCGGGGTGACCCGGCCGGCCTTCTACGCCCTCTTCAGCGGCAAGGAGGACGCCTTCCTCGCCGCGTACCGGCACGGCATCGCCGTGCTGTCACAGCTCATGGAGAGCGCCTACCGCGAGGCCGGACCGGCGTGGTCGGACGCCGCCCGCGCCGCGCTGCGCACCCTGCTGGAGGTGCTGGCGAGCGTGCCCGCCTTCGCCCGCATGGCGCTCGTCGAGGTGGACGCGGCCGGCCCGGACGCCCGCCGGGAGCGCGACGCGCTGCTCCTCAGCTTCCGCCGGTTCTTCGCCGACGCGGGCCCCGGCCCGACGGCCGTGGACGTGGACCGCGACGCGCTGGTGTCCACCGTGGTCGGCGGGATCCACGCCACCGTGCGCAGCTGGGTGGCCCGGGGCCGGGCGGCGGAGCTGCCACAGTTGCTGCCGGTGCTCACCTACGCGGCCACCGCGCCCTTCCTCGGCCCCGACGACGCGGCCCGGGCGACGCGGCTGGCCCGCCCGGCCGACGGCCCGGGCACCACCGCGCCGTGCGCGCCGACCGGCGAGGCGGCCGTGCCCCCCTGACGCCGGGTCTGAAACCGCAGCGGTTTTTCACTTTGGCCGCATTTGGCAGATACCGCCTCAACCAGTACCCGCCAGCCGTTGACCAGCCATTTACTCGGCGGTAACTTCAGCCTGCGCAAACGCTCAA
This sequence comes from Micromonospora sp. ZG13, assembly GCF_059359355.1. Lineage (NCBI taxonomy): Bacteria > Bacillati > Actinomycetota > Actinomycetes > Micromonosporales > Micromonosporaceae > Micromonospora > Micromonospora sp. ZG13. The sequence continues at coordinate 58,835 of NZ_JCADBQ010000023.1, read as the reverse complement.
GCTGATTTCCCATTGTCGTGGATGAATTGATCTCGAAAGGGAGCCGTCATGTCGGAGCAGATCGCACCGGTCGAACCCGATCCGCCGCGCAGCGGCGTGCGCTGGCGCCGGTTCGCCGTCACGCTGGGCACCGTCGTGGCGGGCGCCGCCGGCATGGTCGTGCTGACCGCCCAGGGCGTGCTGGGCGCCCAGTTCGCCATCTCCGGCATGCCGTTCACCGTCACCGCCGACAAGCTCACCGGCACCGGATTCGAGCAGTTCGCCACCCTCGACCAGATGATCCCGGACAGCCCCAACCAGGGCGACACCGGCGGGCAGGTCCTGGTGATCGTGTCGGCGATCGACAAGGCCGAGCTGACCAACCTCTGCCAGAGCATCAACCTGGGCGGCGTGTACCTGAAGATCACCGCCGGCGGCGACGGCAAGCCGGTCACCGCCCGCACCCTGGTCGTCGACGGCGACGAGGTCGCCGGCAACGCCTCGTTCCGGAACATCAACGTCGGGCAGGACGCCAGCACCCTCGACCAGGTGCCCGGCGTGAGGGGCAACCCCGGCGTCTTCGCCCAGCAGGCCGACACGGTGACCATCACCAACCTGCGGCAGAACAACTACGCCACCACGGCGGCCGTGTTCAACCTGCCCAACCTGCGCATGGCATTCACCTCCGACGGATGCTGACGTGACCGCCGGACGACACCACCCGGTGCCGGCCGCCCGCCGCCCCGGCGGGCGCTGGCGGCGCTGGCGGCGCTGGCGGCGGGGCCGCCCGTTCACCGCCGGCGTGCTCATCGCGCTCGGCGGCGTGGAGATGCTCGTGACGCTGCGCGCGCCGCTCGGGGTGCTGCTGCACGTCGGGCCGCAGGGGCTGGCCGCGTACCTGGTGCCGGCCGTCCTGGTGCTCTGCGGGGTGCTGCTGATCGCCACGCCGCAGCAGCGGGTCTTCTATGCCGTGCTGTCGCTGCTGCTCGGGCTGGTCTCCTGGTTGACCTCGAACCTCGGCGGCTTCCTGATCGGGATGCTGCTTGCCCTCGTCGGCGGGGCCCTCGCCTTCGCCTGGACGCCCGACAAGCGGCGCGAACCGGCCGACGCCACTGCGACGCCCCCGGCAACCGGGCCGGAGACCACGGACGAGGACGAGGACGACAGGGACGACGGCACCGCGCTGCTGCCGGGCGCGCGTACGCCGGACCCGACGCCGGCCGAGCGGGGCTGAGTCAGCCGGCGGTGTCGCGTACCGCCTGGGCGAAGACCTCGGAGCGGTGCTCGAAGTTGCGGAACCGCCCGTAGCTGGGCGCGGCCGGGGAGAGCAGCACCACCCCGTCGGCCGGGGTCAGCTCGCGGGCCAGCCGGACGGCGGCGACCAGGTCGTCGACCACCTCGGTACGCACCTTCGGCAGCCCGGCGAGCGCCTCGACGATCCGGGCGCCGCTGTCGGGGATGCCGAGCACGGTGAGCTCGCGCTCCGCGAGGTGCTCGCGCAGCGGCGTGTAGTCCAGGCCCCGGTCGGTGCCGCCGACGATCACCGTCAAGGGCCGCCCCTCGTACGCGTCGATGGCGTGCATGGCCGCGTACGGGCTGGTGGCGAGGGTGTCGTCGACGAAGGTCAGGCCGGACGGGTCGGCGATCTCGGTGAGCCGGTGGGCCAGCCCCTGGAACCCGGCGACCGCCACGGCCAGGGTGTCCTTGCGGGCCACCACGTCGACGCCGAGCGCGTCGAGCACGGCGAGGGCCACGCAGAGGTTGCCCTCGTTGTGCCGGCCCACGAGCGGCAGCACGGCGCGCGGGAACAGCGGCCGGTCGCCGAGGTGGAACCAGGGCGTACCGTCCGCGCCGCCGGCCACGTGGACGGTGTCCGGCAGGCCGGCGCGTACCGCCGCGCGGTCGCCCAGTTCGAGGGCGAGCCTCGGGTCGGCGCCGTTGACCACCACGGTCCGCGGCCCGTGCGCCAGCAGGTTGAGCTTGTCGCGGTAGTACTCACGCTCGCCGCCGTGCGCGTCGAGGTGCTCGGGGAAGAGCGAGGTGACCACCGCCACTCGCGGCGAGTCCGTCAGGTCGCTGCACTGGTAGCTGGAGAGCTCCAGCACGTACAGCTCCGCCTCCGGCAGGTCCAGCGTCGGCACGCCGATGTTGCCGCCGAAGACGTTCGGCCGGTCCACGGCGGCGAGCAGGTGGCTGATCAGGCTGGACGTGGTGCTCTTGCCCTTGCTGCCGGTGACGCCGACCGTACGGGCGGCGTGGTCGGCCATCCACAGCGCCGTGCCCTGGGTCACGGTCGCGCCGCGCCGGCGCAGCTCGACCAGCCACGGGTGGGTCTGCGGCACGCCGGGCGAGCGGACCACCACGTCGGCGGCGGCCAGCCGGGCGAAGCCCTCCTCGCCGGTGACCAGCGGCGCCGCCTCCGCCAGGGGCCCCTCCCAGGGCAGGCTGAGGAAGTTGGCGCTGTCGTCGACGGCGACCAGGTCGGCCGGGCCGTGTGCGGCGACCGCGATCACCGCGGCCCGGCCCTCCCGGCCGGCCCCCCAGACGGCGACGGTACGTCCGCGCAGGTCAGACAGGCGCACGGGCTCTCCTCGGGGGATCTCGACGGTGAGACGGGGGCGGGTCCGCCGCAGCCGGACACGGCCGGACGAACCAGGGCCTAGTATGGCGTGTGCCCAATGAGCAGCTGCGGCGGATGGACGCCTTCACCTTCCCGTCCTACTCGATCGACCTCTCCACCGGGGAGGTGTTGTTCGACTACGCCCTCACGGGCCCCGACGGCGAGCAGCGGTTCACCGAGGTGGTCACCCTCCCCCTGCCGGACGCGCCACCGTCGGACGAGACCGTGGCGACCCTCGGCCGGGTGCTGGAGCTGCTGCACGTCGTCGCCGGCGTCAGCTACTACAAGGCCGCCGCGCCGCCCCGCCTGGTGCTGCCGGCGCCGCTGGGCACGGCCGCCGCCGAGCTGGTCACCGCCGTCTACACCAAGGGCCTCGCGGAGTACGCGTACCGCAACCAGCTGCCGCACGTGCTCGAGCTGCGTCCGGAGGTGCCGGCGGGCGAGGTGTCCGCGCCCCGGGTGTACGACGACTCCGACCGGCGTCCGCTCTCCGCGGTCGGCGGCGGCAAGGACTCCATCGTCAGCCTGGAGGCGCTGCGCCGGGCCGGCTTCGACCCGGTGCCGTTCTCGGTCAACCCCAACCACGTGATCGTCGCGGTGAACGAGGCGTCCGGGCTCACCCCGCTCGCCGCCCGGCGGCGCATCGACCCGGTGCTGTTCGAGCTGAACGCAGCCGGGGCGCGCAACGGCCACATCCCGGTCACCGCGATCAACTCGCTGATCGCGGTCGCCACGGCGGTGCTGCACGGGCTGGGCCCGGTGGTGATGTCCAACGAGCGGTCGGCGTCGGACCCGAACCTGGTCTGGAACGGCCACGAGATCAACCACCAGTGGTCCAAGGGCGTGGAGGCGGAGGGGCTGCTGCGGGCGGCGCTGGCCGGGCACGCCGGGCTGACCGAGCCGTACTTCTCGCTGCTGCGCTCGCTGTCGGAGCTGCACATCGCCCGCGCGTTCGCCGAGATCGACCGCTACGACGACGTCGTGACCAGCTGCAACGCCGCGTTCAAGCTGCGCGACGCCAGCGAGCGCTGGTGCCGCGACTGCCCGAAGTGCCGGTTCGTCTTCCTGGCCATGGCGCCGTTCATGTCCCGCGAGCGGGTCACCCACATCTTCGGCGGCGACCTGCTCGCCGACTCCTCGCAGATCCCCGGCTACCGGGAGCTGCTCGGCGTGGACGGGCACAAGCCGTTCGAGTGCGTCGGCGAGGTGGAGGAGTCGGTGGTGGCGTTGAGCCTGCTCGCCGAGCAGGACCAGTGGCGCGACGCCCCGGTCGTACGCGCCCTGGTCGACGCGGTTCCGGCGACGGCCTGGTCGGCGGCGGCCGCCTCGGACGTCTTCACCCCGGGCGGCCCGAACCACGTCCCCCCACCGTACGCAAAGGCCCTCACTCCCCTCCCCTGACCGCCCGCCCCGTCCCGGACGGAGGCGCGGCGGGCGGGAGTGTCAGCGGGTACGGATGGCGTCCAGGGCCAGGAGGGCGACGTGGAGGGAGAGGCAGGCCTCCACCGAGTCGAGGTCCACGTCCAGGACACGGCGGATCCGGGCCAGGCGCTCGTAGAACGCCGGCCGGGACAGGTGCGCCGCGCCGGCCGCCGCCGACTTGTTCCGGCCCTGCTCCAGGTACGCGCGCAGCGTGCCGAGCAACTGCTCCCGGGGGTGCTGCGCGTCGTAGGCGAGCAGCGCGCCGAGTTCCCGCTCGACGAAGGTCTGCAACCGGGGCTCGTCGCGCAGCAGGTGCAGCAGCCCCGCCAGCCCCACGTGCGGCAGCCGGAAGACCGGCAGGTCCCGCCGGTCCCGGCGGGCGGCGTCGGCGATCTGCCGGGCCTCGATCAGCGACCGTCGCGCCTCGCGCAGGCCGGCCACACCCGACCCGGCCGCGACGAGCACCGCCCAGCCCTGCGGCGGCGCGCCGTTCGGGCGGCCGTGGGCGTCCGGGCGGGTGCGGCGCAGGGCGGCGGCGAACGCGGCCAACGCCCGCTCCTCGGCCGCCGGCTCCGGCAGGGCGAGCAGCACCCCGACCGCCTGGTCGTCGACGGCGCTGGTCAGCCCGGTCAGCTTCGCCTCGCGCAACGCCTGCCCGACGGCCTCGGCCAGGTCCCGCAGGCGCGCCGGGCCGGCCTGCGGGCCAGCCGCGCCGGCCTCAGCCGGGTGGCCGGGCTCCGCGAGCGGGCCGCCCTCCCCCGCCGGGTCGTCGCCGCGATGCCGCACCATGACCCCGACCAGGTGCCGGCGCTCCAGCACCACGCCGAGCGCCCGGGCCCGCAGGGCCACCTCGTCGACCGGCAGCGAGTGGTCGAGCAGGGCGGTGAGCAGCGTACGGTGGATCTGCCGCTCCAGGCCCTCGGCGTCGCGCCGGATCAGCCGGCCGAGCGCCAGCGTCGAGGCGGCCCGCTCGACCAGGATGGTCAGCCGGGTGGGCGGGGCCGTCGGCGGCGCGGCGATGCCGACGGTCGCGCCGCCCTCCTCGCCCGGTTCGAACCCGCGCCGGTCGGCGGCCAGGTCGCCCCCGCCCGGCCAGCGCAGCAGCAGCCGGCCCCAGTCCTGTCCCCGGGCGCCGACGGTGGTGACCAGCCAGCTGTTGTCGGCGTCGTACGCGGTCCGTCCCGCCGGCCGGATCCGCCGGGAGTGCTGCTCCCAGCAGTCCAGCAGCAGCTCGGCGCTCTCCCCCGCCGGGTCGTACGCGAGCACCTGCCGGGAGAGGTTCTCCAGCACCACCGGGCAGCCGGAGAGTTCGGCGGCCTGCCGGACCACCTCGCCGGGGTCGGCGCCCTCCACCGACAGCTCCGTGAAGCGTTGGTGGATCTCCTCCGTCGCCCGCAGTTCGGTCAGCTGGGCGTCGACGATCAACGCGTGCACGGCCTCGGTGATCCGGACGAACGGGGTGGCCCGCCGCAGCTCGACCAGGGGCAGCCCGCGCCGCTCGGCGGCGGCGGCCATCACCCGGGGCACCGCGCTGGCGTACCGGCGGCCCAGCTCGACGACCAGACCGGAGACGCCGACGTCCGCCAGGTCGCCGATGAACGCGCGCAGCCCGGCGTCGTCGGCGGGCAGCCCGATGCCGGTGGTCAGCACCAGCTCCCCGCCGCCGAGCAGGGGGGCGATGTCGGGTACCTCGGTGACGTGCACCCAGCGCACCGGGCGGTCGAGGCCGGCTTCGCCGGCGACCAGGCGCGGAGCGCCGTGGCGGACCGGGTCCAGCGCGAGTACCTCACGGACGGTAGGGAACACGGGCGACACGCTACCGTCCGTGATGTCAATTCCGCACGGACAGCCGCTCGGGTTTCGGCCCGCGCCGCCCAGCATCGGACCACGTTGCTCGGTCCCGGCCTGCTACGGCCCGCCCGCGTGAAGCGTCGTCTCCCAGCGTGACGGGGTGCGGCCGGGGGTGCGGGTCAGCCCAGCGCCTTGCGCAGCAGCGCCGTCAACTGGTCCTGCTCGTCGGGTGAGAGTCGTCCGACCGCCGTGCGGGCGAACGTGAAGGCCTCGGCGAACCGTTGGTTGACCTCGTCTCCCCGGGGGGTTCTCCCGACGAGTCGGGCGCGACGGTCCCGGGGATCCGGCTCGCGGGCCACGAGGCCGAGCGCTTCGAGACGCACGACGATCTGGGTGATGTTGGAGGCATCGCAGCCCAGTTCCTCGGCCAGGGCGCCCATGCCCCGTCGCTCGTCGAGCCGCCCGAGTACACATGCCTGCGCCGGGCTGAGCGACAGCTCGGCTGCCGCCGCCTCGTAGGCGCGGTCGTACACGTCGACCAGGTCGAACAGGACGGCCTCGGCCTCGGACGAGGCGGTCACGGGTCCGTTCGGCAGCGCCATGTCCCCAGCCTAGATGATTTATTTGATTCACTCAAATACCTGTGGTCCAATGATCCTTGATGCACTCAAGCAAACGAGGGGGGCCGATGGAGAGCAGAGTCGAGCGCACAACGGGCGGCGCGGTCGTGGTGCCGCAGATGAACGCGGTCGTCCTTGACCGGTTCGGCGGAGTCGACGAACTCTCGCCGCGCCGGATACCGCTCCCGCAGGTCGGCGACGACGACGTCCTCATCCGGGTGGAGTTCGCCGGGGTCGGGTCCTGGGACGCGGGCGAGCGGGAGGGGGAATACGACGGCGTTTTCGGTATCGCGTCGACCTTCCCCTATGTCCTCGGCTGGGACGCGGCGGGCACGGTGGCCGCGGTCGGCCGCAACGTCACGCGGTTCGACGTGGGCGAGCGGGTCTACGCCGCGACGATGCCGGTGCCGCGTGGTGGCTCCTACGCCGAGTACGCCGTCGTCGAGGCGGAGTTCGTGGCTCGCGTGCCCGACCGGCTGTCGACCGGACAGGCCGGCGCGATGCCCTGGGACGCCCTGACCGCACTGAGCGGTCTCGATCTGCTCGGTCTGCGGCCGGACGAGACGCTCATGGTCTTCGGGGCCAGCGGGGGTATCGGGCACATGGCCGTGCAACTGGCGCGGCACAGCGGCATCCGGGTGCTGGCCGTGGCCTCCGGTGACGACGGGGTCGCCCTGGCCCGGCGGCTGGGCGCCGACGACGCCGTCGACGGTCGCAGAGACGACGTGTTGGCTGCGGCGTTCGAGTTCGCACCGGGCGGGCTCGACGCTGCTCTGGTCACCGTGGGCGGCGAGGTCGCCGAACGATCCCTCCGCGCGATCAGGAAGTCGGGAGGGATCGCCTGGCCGAACGGTGTGTTGCCCGCGCCGATGACGTCGCCGGGCGCGACGCTGTCCCACTACGACGGGGATCGGAGCCGCACCGCCACCGATCGGCTGAACGCGATCATCGAGGCGAGCCACTTCGAGGTCCACATCGCCCGGACCTTCCCGTTGGAGCGGGCCGGGGAGGCGCATCGCGCCCTGAACGATCACTACGTCGGGAAGCTGGCCCTCAGGGTCGGGTAGAACGCGAGCGACGCGGCCCGGGGGCCCCTCCCGCCGAGGGGCCCTCGGGGAACGTCCGGCGTCACTCAGTCGACGCCGAACTCCATCGCGGCGCGGTCGAGCGCCTCGTCGTCGCCGGACGAGACGCCCCGGGAGGCGATGGCTTCCGCGCCGCCCTTCGGCATCGCACCGATCAGCCCGGTCGAGGCCGCCTGCGCGGCGCCGACCATCCGCTGCGGGGTCGGGCCGCCGACCATGCCGAGGGTGGCGTACTGCTCCAGCTTCGCCCGCGAGTCGGCGATGTCGAGGTTACGCATGGTGAGCTGGCCGATCCGGTCCGACGGGCCGAACGCCGAGTCCTCCGTACGCTCCATCGACAGCTTGTCGGGGTGGTAGCTGAACGCCGGGCCGGTGGTGTCGAGGATCGAGTAGTCCTCGCCCCGGCGCAGCCGCAGCGTCACCTCGCCGGTGACCGCCGTGCCGACCCAGCGCTGCAACGACTCGCGCAGCATCAGGGCCTGCGGGTCCAGCCAGCGGCCCTCGTACATCAGGCGACCGAGGCGGCGGCCCTCGTTGTGGTAGTTGGCCAGGGTGTCCTCGTTGTGGATGGCGTTGACCAGCCGCTCGTACGCGGCGTGCAGCAGCGCCATGCCGGGCGCCTCGTAGATGCCCCGGCTCTTGGCCTCGATGATGCGGTTCTCGATCTGGTCCGACATGCCCATGCCGTGCCGGCCGCCGATGGCGTTGGCCTCCAGCACCAGGTCGACGGGGCTGCCGAACTCCTTGCCGTTGATCGTCACCGGGCGGCCCTGGTCGAAGCCGATCGTGACGTCCTCGGTCGGGATCTCCACCGACGGGTCCCAGAACCGGACTCCCATGATCGGGTTGACCGTCTCGATGCCGGTGTCGAGGTGCTCGAGGGTCTTCGCCTCGTGCGTGGCGCCCCAGATGTTGGCGTCGGTGGAGTACGCCTTCTCGGTGCTGTCCCGGTACGGCAGGCCGCGTTCGAGCAGCCACTCCGACATCTCCTTGCGCCCGCCCAGTTCGGCGACGAAGTTGGTGTCGAGCCACGGCTTGTAGATGCGCAGCTGCGGGTTGGCCAGCAGGCCGTAGCGGTAGAACCGCTCGATGTCGTTGCCCTTGAACGTCGAGCCGTCGCCCCAGATCTGGACGTCGTCGGAGATCATCGCCCGCACCAGCAGGGTTCCGGTCACGGCCCGGCCCAGCGGGGTGGTGTTGAAGTACGCCCGCCCGCCCGAGCGGATGTGGAAGGCCCCGCAGGTCAGCGCCGCCAGGCCCTCCTCGACCAGGGCGGCGCGGCAGTCGACCAGCCGGGCGACCTCGGCGCCGTAGCTCAGCGCGCGACCCGGCACCGAGGCGATGTCGGGCTCGTCGTACTGGCCGATGTCGGCGGTGTAGGCGCAGGGCACGGCGCCCTTGTCGCGCATCCACGCGACCGCGACCGAGGTGTCGAGGCCGCCGGAGAAGGCGATGCCGACACGTTCACCGATGGGCAGGGAGGTGAGGACCTTGGACACGGGAAATATTATGCACCAGGCCGCATGGGCATGCAAATAACGGCGCCTCCACGCCGCCGCGTCAGGCGAAGTCGTCCCGGCCCAGCTCCCAGAAGGCGACCGCGGCCGCGGCGGCCACGTTCAACGAGTCCACCCCGCGCCGCATCGGGATGACCACCCGTACGTCGCTGGCGGACTGGGCCGCCGCGGTGAGGCCGGGGCCCTCGGCCCCGAGCAGCAGCGCCGCCCGCTCACGCTGCGTCGGCGTGAGCCGCTGGATCGGTACGGCGTCCGCGGCCGGCGTCATGGCGAGCACGGTGAAGCCCGCCTCCCGCACCTGGTCCAGGCCCGCGGGCCACTGCTCGAGCTTGGCGTACGGCACCGCGAAGACCTCCCCCATGCTGACCCGGACGCTGCGCCGGTACAGCGGATCGGCGCAGGACGGCGACAGCAGCACCGCGTCGATGCCGAGCGCGGCGGCGCCCCTGAAGACCGCCCCGAGGTTGGTGTGATTGTTCACGTCCTCGAGGATCACCACCCGTCGGGCCGCCGCCAGGACGTCGGCGGCGACCGGCAGCGGCTTGCGCCGGAACGACGCCAGCACGCCCCGGTGCACGTGGAAGCCGGTGGCCCGCTGCAGCACGTCCTGGGTCGCGGCGTAGACCGGGGCGTCGCCGGTGTCCAGATCGGCGAGCTGATCGACCCGCTTGGCGTCCACCAGGTACGACCGGGCCGGGTAGCCGGCCCGCAGCGCCCGGCGCAGCACCAGCTCGCCCTCGGCGATGAACAGGCCGTGCGGCGGCTCCCAGCGGGTGCGCAGTTCGACGTCGGTCAGCGCCCGGTAGTCGGCGATCCGGTCGTCGTCGGGGTCGGTGATGGGGTGGATGGGCACCCGCCGATTCTGCCGGACGCGCGGCGGCCACCCCGGGCCGCCCGACGCCGGGGCACCCCGGGGCGTTATGTCCGGGTAAGAAGGGGAATGGCGGGCCGGAGCGGTCGGACCGACGGAAGGACAGCCAGGTGAACGTACGTCCCATGGGCATGCCGGAGCCGGCCGCCGAACTCCCGGACGGACGGCGCGTCGACCTGGGCCCGCTGCCGCGCGACGCCACCGTCGCGGACCACATCGTGCACCGGTTGGCCGGCTGGGGCGTACGCCGCTACTTCGGCTATCCCGGCGACGGCATCAACGGCCTGACCTCGGCGCTGCAACGCACCGGGGAACGGACGCAGTTCGTCCAGGTCCGGCACGAGGAGACCGCCGGCTTCGCGGCCTCGGCCCACGTCAAGTACGGCGGCGGGCCGCTCGGCTGCGCGCTGGTGACGAGCGGTCCCGGCGCGATCCACCTGCTCAACGGCCTGTACGACGCCAAGCTGGACCACCAGCCGGTGGTCGCCCTGGTCGGGCACACCGCGCTCACCGCCGAGGGCGGCGGCTACTACCAGGAGGTGGACCTGCTCGCCCTCTACAAGGACGTGGCCGCTGCCTTCCTGGCCCAGCTCGACCACCCCAGCCAGGTACGCCACCTGGTCGACCGGGCCTGCCGCACGGCGCTGGCGCGGCGTACCGTCACCGCGCTGGTGCTCCCGTCGGACATCCAGGACGCGCCGGCCGTGCCGGAACCGCCGCACGCGCACGGCTACTACCGCACCAGCGACGTGCCCGGCACCGGCCCGACGGTGCCGCCGGAGGCCGACCTGCGCCGGGCCGCCGAGGTGCTGGGCGGCGGCGAACGGGTCGCCATGCTGGTCGGGCAGGGCGCGCTCGGCGCGGTCGACGAGGTCCGCGCCGTCGCCGACCGGCTCGGCGCGGGGGTGGCGACCGCGCTGCTCGGCTTCGCCGCGGTCGACCACCGGGAGCCCTGGGTGACCGGCGCCATCGGTCTGCTCGGCACCCGGCCCAGCTGGCAGCTGATGAACGAGTGCGACCGGCTGCTGATCGTGGGCAGCAACATGCCCTACTCGGAGTTCTACCCCCCGCAGGGGCGGGCCCGCGCGGTGCAGATCGACCGGGACGGCACGCAGTTGGGGCTGCGGTACCCGACCGAGGTGAACCTCACCGGAGACGCCGGGCCGACTCTGCGGGCCCTGCTGCGCGAGCTCGGGCCCGGCCCGGGGCCGACCCGCTGGCGGGCGACGATCGGCGAGGCCACCACGGCCTGGCGGCGTACGCAGCGGGAGCTGGCCGGGCAGTCCGCCGACCCGGTCAACCCGCAACTGCTCTTCGCCACCCTCAACGACCGGCTGCCGGACGACGTGATGATCGCGGTCGACTGCGGCACCACGACCGCCTGGTACGCCCGGCACGTCCAGGTGCGCCCCGGCATGCTGGCCAACCTCTCCGGCACCCTGCTCTCGATGGGCGGCGCGATGCCGTACGCGCTGGCCGCCAAGTTCGCCCACCCGGACCGCCCGCTGGTGGCCCTGATCGGCGACGGCGCGATGCAGATGAACGGGGTCAACGAGCTGATCACGGTGGCCAAGTACTGGCGGAGCTGGTCGGACCCGCGGTTCGTGGTGCTGGTACTCAACAACCGGGACCTCGCCTTCGTCAGCTGGGAGCAGCGCTCCAGCGAGGGGACGCCGATGTTCCCCGACAGCCAGCAGTTGCCCGACATCGCCTACCACCGGTGGGCGGAGGTGCTGGGCCTGGGCGGCGAGCTGGTCGACGCGCCGGAGCAGGTGCCGGGCGTCTGGGAGCGGGCGCTGAGCGCGGACCGGCCGGTGGTCGTCAACGCCCTGGTCGACCCGGCCGAGCTGATGCTGCCGCCGCACTTCACCGCCGAGCAGGCCCGCAACACCGCCGCCGCCGTCCTGCGTGGCGACACCGACTGGGCGGGCATCATCCGGCGGGGCCTGCCCACGGCGGTCGCCACCCTCCGGTCGGGACGCGGACGGGGCTGACTGTCAGCCCTCCCGGCGGTAGCGCAGCAGGACCGACCGGCCGTCGAAGACCCGCGAGTCGACCAGGCGCAGGCCCATCCGCTCGCTGGGCGCGAAGACCGGCTTGCCGCCGCCGAGCACCACGGGGTGCACGAAGATCTGGTACTCGTCGATCAGGCCGAGTCCGGTCAGCGCGCCGGCGGCCCCGGCGCCGCCGAGGAGCAGCAGGTCGCCGCCCGGCTGCTCCTTCAGCGCGCTGACCTCCTTGCCGAGGTCGGCACCCCCGACCACCTGCGCGCCGTGCTCGGCCCCGGTGAGGGTGCGCGAGACGACCACCTTCGGCGTACGCCGCCAGATCGGCGCGAACGCCAGGTCGTGCGGGTGGTCGGAGATCGACTCGACCTGCGGCCAGTACCCGGCCATGAGTTCCCAGACCCGGCGGCCGTAGAGGAACGCGCCGACCTGCTCGCACTGCGCCAGCGAGTACGCGGACAGCTCGTCCCCCATCTGCGGCCAGTCGAACTCGCCGTTCGGCCCCTCGATGAACCCGTCGAGCGACTGGTGCACCCCGTAGATGATCTCTCGCATGGTCTTGCTCCCGCTGGCGTCGCGACGCCCCTCGTGGGCGTCCTCGCCAGGTGGTCGGAGCGGCGGCGCCGGCTTTGACATCCCCGGACGACTCTTCTTCGGGACCTTCCGCGACTGGTGTCGAAGCTGAGGGCCGGCGGAGGCTCCGGCTGCGCGCTGTCGAGCTGCCCCCCACGGATGGGGCAGACCGGGCAGGGCGGGGCGGCGCCGCGACCGGCGCGCGGCACTCCGACGCCCCGCCCGTCACCTCGCGGCCCGCGGTCAGCCGCGGCGCTCCAGCCAGCGGCGCAGGTCGGACAGGCGCTGATCGTCCGAGGGCGACGGCCGCCGCTCCTCCGACGGACGGCGCTCCTCCGACGGGCGGCGCTGCTCGACCGGCGGGCGCTCCACCGGGCGGCGCGGGTCGCCGATCAGCTCCCGGCTCGGGGCGGCGAAGGCCTTCTCCGGCTCACCCGCGACGGCGGTGCCGATGACCCGGGCGACCGCGTCGATCACCTTCGCCTGCACCGCCGCGCCCACCGAGTCGGTCGGGTCGTCGGGGTTGGCGGCGATGCCGGCGACCGCGACCTGCGGGGTGAAGCCGACGAAGGTCTCGGTGGCGTTGCGCTCCGAGCTGCCGGTCTTGCCGGCCACCGGCCGGCCGTCGAGGATCCGGTTCACGGAGGTGGCCGTGCCCCCGTTGCACTGCGCGAGCGTGGACTGCTGACCGACCGGGCAGCGGGCCGCGTCGGTGGCGGCCCGGGCCACGTCGGCGTCGAGCACCCGCCGGCAGGACGGGTCGCCCACGGGAACCCGCTCGCCGTCCGGCGCGGTCACCGAGACCACCGGCAGCGGCGCGCAGTAGGTGCCCTCGGCGGCCACGGTGGCGTACGCGTTGGCCAGGTCGAGCGGGGTGGTGGCGGTCACGCCCAGGGTGAACGAGCCCCAGTCGGCGGCGTCGTTCTCGGCGAAGGTGGCGTCGGCGTCGGCCCGGAAGGTGATGCCGAGGCGCTTCGCCATCTCGACCACCTTCTCCTGCCCGACCTGTTCGGCCAGCCAGACGAAGTAGGTGTTCACCGAACGGCCGAAGCCGTCCCACATCATCCGGTACCCGTCCATCCACTCCGGGTTGGCGTTGGCCGGGCACCACCGGCCGTCGCAGCTGCCCTCGCCCTCGGCGGCGTACCGGGTGGGCAGCCGGCTGGGCGCGTCGAAGCCGGTGGACAGCGGCTTGCCGGCCTCCAGCGCGGCGAGCATGGTGAAGAGCTTGAACGTCGAGCCGGCCTGGTAGCCGTCCACGCTGTCGCCGCCGGAGATCAGCGGGTTGACGGTGTTGGGGTGGTTGGCCTGCCCGTCGGGGTTGGGATCGAGGCTGTAGTGCCGGTTGACCGCCATCGCCAGGACCCGGCCGGTGCCCGGCTCGACGGCGGCGATCGGCAGGGCGCGCTTGTTGTCGTACGAGTAGACCCGGGTGGCCTCCTTCTGCGCGGTGGCCTGGACCTGCGGGTCCAGCGAGGTCACCACGGTGTAGCCGCCCCGGCGCAGCGCCTGCTCGCGCTCCTCGACGCTGGCCCCGAACTCGGGCTGCGCGAGCCACCACTGCCGCAGGTAGTCGCAGAAGAAGCCCCAGTCGTCGTGGCCCTGGGCGACGGCGGTGCAGCCGTTGGGCTGGGCGGTGGGGCGCAGGGTCAGCTTCTCGGCCCGGGCCCGCGCGGCCTCCTCGGCGCTGATCGCTCCGGTGGAGACCATCGAGTCGAGCACGTAGCCGCGCCGCTGGAGCGCCGCGTCCGCGTCGCCGTCGATCGGGCTGTACGCCTCCGGCGACTGCACCAGGCCGGCGAGCAGTGCCGCCTCGCCGAGGGTCAGCTCCGCCGGGGGCTTGGCGAAGTAGCGCTGGCTGGCCGCCGCGATGCCGTACGCCCCGGAGCCGAAGTACGCGATGTTCAGGTACCGGTTGAGGATCTCGTCCTTGCTGAGGCGCTGCTCCAGCGCCGTGGCGTACCGGATCTCCTGGATCTTGCGCCCGACGGTCTGCTCGGTGGCCGCGGCGCGCTCCTCGGCGGTGCGGCCCGGGTCGGTCTTGAGCACGTTGCGGACGTACTGCATGGTCAGCGTGGAGCCGCCCTGCTGGCCACCGCCGGAGACGTTCGACACCACGGCCCGCAGCAGCCCGCGCAGGTCGGCCCCGCCGTGGTCGTAGAAGCGCCGGTCCTCGGCCGCCACGATCGCCTGCCGCATCACCGGGGCGATCTCGTCGAGCGGCACGTCGGTGCGGTTGACGTCGTAGAACGTGGTGATCAGCGTCCTGCCGTCGTTGGCGTAGAGGTAGGAGCGCTGGGGCGTGGCGGGGGTGCGCAGTGCCTCGGGCAGCGCCGCGTACGAACCGACCGCGGCCTTGGCGGCGAACCCGAGCAGCAGGTTTCCCGGCAGCGCGGCGACCGCCAGGACGAGGCCGGCGAGCACGCCGGCGAGCAGCACGGTGAACAGCCGCGACAGCGGCGGGCGGGGTGGGGCCATGGTCCCCAGGATTGCCACGGAAGCGGCCAACCGACCACCCCTGAAGCCCTGCTGTCAGCAACTTCACCGCCTGCTGCCAGCGACTTTCCATCCCCGGTGCCCCAGCGGCACCGGTGGCCCCACCGGACCCGCCGGCGCGCCGCTCAGGTGGGCAGGGCGCCGTTCGGGCCGGGCGCGGCCGGGGCGGCGGTGAGGCTCGCGCTGGCGGCGTCGCGGGCGATGTCCCGGGGCACCAGCCGGCCGGAGCGGTAGCCGATGCCGATGCCGGCGATCAGCACGAAGATCGCGCCGAAGGTCTGCAACGAGCCGATCAGCGCGCCGCCGACGCCCAGCAGCGGAGCGGCGATCATCAGCATGGCGCCGTCGCCGATGCTGAACGTCCCGGAACGGGCCACCGACCAGCCGGTCAGCAGCCAGCCCAGGCTGTAGCAGGTGGCGCCCACGAGGACGAGGGTGCGGGCGGTGGTGCCGAAGACGGGGGTCTGCTCCGCCAGGCCCGCGAAGGGCAGCATCAGCACCGTGCCGGCGATCGACACGAGCAGGCCGGCGACGGCCGCCCGGCGGCTGCGGGTCGCCGCCAGCAGCCCGGTCAGCGCCAGCAGGGCGAGCAGCCCGAGCCACACCGCCGCCACCCAGCCGACCAGGTAGAGGGGCCGGCCGTCGGCCGGGTAAGGGTCGTTGCCCACCCCACCGTCGCTGCCCATCGCCACGACGGCGTAGAGGATGGCGTACGCGGGCAGCAGCCACACCGCGCCGCGGGCGAGCCGGCGCAGCGACCAGGCCCAGGTGGCGTTCGTGGCCGGCCCGACCGGGGTCGGCTCGACGAAGGGCAGTACGCCGAACCCCCCGCCGGTGCGCCGGCTGCCGAGCGGCCCGGTGGGGTCGTGCGCGCCGGGCACCGGGGCCGAGGAGCGTACCCGCTTCGCCGGATCCTTCATGCGTCACCTCGCTCGTCCGACGAGCGGTGCGGGACGCGCCGGGGCGCCCCGATGCCTGCTCACCGCCCGTCCTAGGACCGATGGTGGCAGGCGACGGAGCGCCCCATGAGTTCTTCTCGCATTTTCGGGCGGTCGTCGCCCGGGCCGGTCAGCCCCGTTCGCGCTGGTTGGCCGGGTCGCGCAGCAGGCTCGCCGGGGAGACCGGCTCGGGCGCCGGCAGTCCCTGCGGCTTGCCGCCGGAGGCCTGCGCCTCGGCGACGCGTACCTCGTCGTGGATCTGCTGCGCGGCGGCCGCCGCGGCCTGCGCGGCCTCGGCCGCCTCGCGCTCCACCTCGCTCGCGCTGCCGGACGCCTCCGGCGTCGGCTCGTCGCCGACCATCCGGCTCAGCCCGCCCAGCGCGCCGCCCATGCCCTCCAGCGCCTTGGTCAGCTCGGCCGGCACGATCCAGACCTTGTTCGAGGTGCCGTTGGCGATCTGCGGCAGGGCCTGGAGGTACTGGTAGGCGAGCACCTTCTGGCTCGGATTCGCCTGGTGGATCGCGTCGAACACCGTCCGGATCGCCTTCGCCTGACCCTCGGCCTGGAGGATGCGGGCCTGCCGGTCACCGTCGGCGCGCAGCACCGCGGACTGCTTCTCACCCTCGGCCGTGAGGATCTGCGACTGCTTGTGCCCCTCGGCGTTCAGGATCGCCGCCCGGCGGTCCCGCTCGGCGCGCATCTGCTTCTCCATCGAGTCGCGGATGCTCGCCGGCGGCTCGATCGCCTTGAGCTCCACCCGGGTGACCTTGATGCCCCACCGGCCGGTGGTCTCGTCCAGCACGCCCGACAGGTGACGGTTGATCTGATCGCGGCTGGTCAGCGCCCGCTCCAGATCCAGCGAGCCGATCACGTTACGCAGCGTGGTGACGGTGAGCTGCTCGATGGCCTGGAGGAAGTTCGAGATCTCGTAGGTGGCCCGGACCGAGTCGACGACCTTGAAGTAGAGGACCGTGTCGATCGACACCACCAGGTTGTCGGAGGTGATCACCGGCTGCGGCGGGAAGCTGACCACCTGCTCACGCATGTCGACCTTGGTGCGCACCGCGTCGACGAACGGGACCAGGATGTTCAGCCCGGGGTTGAGCGTGCGCTTGTACTTGCCGAGCCGCTCGACCACGTCCTGACGCTGCTGCGGCACGATCCGCACCGCCTTGGCCAGGGTGATCACCCCGATCAGCGCGATGGCGATCAGTAGGACCGGGATCACAAGTTCCATGTACTCACCTTTTCGCTTCGGGTAGCTCGCCGGAAGGGGAAACGTCGTCCCGCCACACCAGGGCGGTAGCGCCCCGCACCTGGATCACCTGCACCCGTTCGCCCGGGGCGAAGTGTTGGCTCGCGTCGTAGGAGCGGGCCTGCCACAGCTCGCCGTCGATCTTCACCATGCCCTGCCCGGTGTCGACCTGCTCCAGCACGAGCGCCGTGCTGCCCTCGATCGCCTCCACGCCGAAGGGCTGCTCGCCGCTCTCGAGCGCCGAGCGGCGGTGTCTGCGCAGCGTCGGCCGCACCCCCAGCACCGTCAGCGCCGACACCGCGGCGAAGACGATCGCCTGCACCTCGACCGGGGCGCCGAGCGCCGCCGCTCCCGCGGCGGCCAGGGCCCCGACCGCGAACATGATCAGAAAAAGCGTCGTCGTGAAGATCTCAGCGACCGCCAGAACGACACCCAGCACGATCCACAGCACGGCGTCCACCCCCCGATCGTGACACGTCCACGCACGTGAAGCCCACCCATGAAGATCAACTGGCCCCGGCGACGTGCCGGCGGCCCACCGGATCGCGGGTGGGGGGCGCGGGGCGGCGGTGGATGCACGAAGATCAGTAGGCTCGGCGAGACGCCGACGGTCCACCCCGACGGCACCGGAATCACCCTCAGGAGAGCCCGTGTCCCTGCTGCCCGAGACCACCCGCCAGGTCGATGCCCTGGTCGCCGCGGCGCAGTCCGCCGGCCGTACGCCGTCGCTGCTGGTCGGCGTGGTGCGCGACGGCGCGCTCACGCACCTCGCCACCGCCGGCGAGCACCCGCGCCCCGACGCCGACCTCCAGTACCGCCTCGGGTCGATCAGCAAGACCATGACGGCCACCCTGGTCATGCAGGAACGCGACGCCGGCCGGCTGGCCCTGGACGACCCGCTGGAGAAGCACCTGCCGGACACCGGCGTGGGCGCGCTCACCCTGCGGCAGTTGCTCGGCCACGCGAGCGGCCTGCGCCGCGAGCCGGACGGGCAGTGGTGGGAGCGCGCCGAGGTCGGGGACCTGGCCACCGTGTTGGCCGGGGTCGGCGCCGAGAAGATCGCCTACCCCCCGCACCGCGTCTACCACTACTCGAACCTGGCGTACGGGCTGCTCGGCGGGGTGCTGGAGCGGATCACCGGCACCCCGTGGGCCGAGCTGCTGCGCCAGCGCGTGCTGGAGCCGCTCGGCATGCGCCGCACCACGTACGCGGCGACCGAGCCGTTCGCCCGCGGCTACGTCGTGCACCCCTGGCACGACACGCTGCGGGAGGAGCCGCGTACCGACACCGGGGCGATGGCCCCGGCCGGGCAGCTCTGGTCGACCGCCGAGGACCTGGCCCGCTGGGCGGCCTTCCTGGCCGACCCGGCGCCTCAGGTGCTGGCGGCCGGGACGCTGACCGAGATGTGCGTCCCCGTGTCGATCAGCGACGTCGACTCGTGGACCGGCGGGCACGGCCTCGGGCTGGAGCTCTACCGGCAGGGCGAGCGGGTGTACGTCGGGCACGGCGGCTCGATGCCCGGCTACGTGGCCGCCCTGGCGGTGCACCGCCCGTCCCGCACCGGCGTGATCGGCTTCGCCAACTCGTACGGCTTCCGCACCGGCGGGATCGGCGGGCTCGCGCTGCGGGTCCTGACCACCGTGCTGGACGCCGAGCCGGCGTTCCCGCAGCCCTGGCGGCCCGCCACCACCGCCCCGCCCGCCGAGGTCGACGAGGTGACCGGCCGCTGGTGGTGGATGGGGGCGTCGCTCGACGTCACCTGGGACGCGGCCAGGGGCGAGCTGGTCGTCTACGTACGCGGGGAGCGGGTCAGCGTCTTCGTACCGGAGGGGCCCGACCGCTGGCGGGGCCGCTCCGGCCCGGAGAACGGCGAGATCCTGTCGGTGCTGCGCGACGAGGCGGGGCGGGCGGTGGCGCTCGACATCGCCACCTTCGTCTTCACCCGTACCCCCGACCAGGAGCCCTGAGCGACCGCCGGGCCGGCGCTCAGGCCGGCTCGGTCACGAAGTCGATCAGACGTTCCATCGCGTTGATCAACGGCGTCTCCACGTCGGCGAAACTGTCCACCCGGGACAGGATGTGCCGCCACATCTCCGCCGGCTCGGCGACCCCGAGCGCGGCGCACACGCCCTCCTTCCACGGCCGCCCCGGCGGCACCACCGGCCACGCCCGGATGCCCAGCGCCGCCGGCTTCACGGCCTGCCACACGTCGACGTACGGGTGCCCGGTCACGAGCACGTGCGGGGAGGTCACCTTCGCGACGATCCGGCTCTCCTTGGAGCCGGCGACCAGGTGGTCGACGAGCACGCCGAGGCGGCGGCCCGGGCCGGGCGCGAAGTCGCGCACCTCGGCGTCGAGCGCGTCGATGCCGTCCAACGGCTCCACCACCACGCCCTCGACGCGCAGGTCGTCGCCCCAGATCCGCTCGACCAGGGCCGCGTCGTGGATGCCCTCCACCCAGATCCGGCTGGCCTTGGCGACCTGGGCGCGTACGCCGTCGACCGCGATCGAGCCGGAGGCGGTACGGCGGCGGGCGGCCGGCACCGGGGCGCGGGTCGGCCGGCGCAGCGTCACGGGCTGCCCGTCGAGCAGGAACGCCGCGGGCAGCAGCGGAAAGTTGCGCCGGCGCCCGTGCCGGTCCTCCAGCACCACCGCGCCGGCCTCGAAGCCCACCACCGCGCCGCAGAAGCCGGAGTCGGCGTCCTCGACCACCAGATCCGGCTCGGCGTCCACCTCGGGCGTGACCTTCCGCCGCCGCCAGTCCCCCGCCAGCACGTCCTCCGCATACCGCCCCATGCCGATCAAGCTAATCCCCAACCCCTCCCACCGCACCCGACACGCCACGGTCAGGGGCGGCGGGGTGGGCGGAGCGGCAGTCGAGACAGGGGCGGCGGTGACCACGTACCCTTTCGGCATGTCCACCCCCGCAGCGGGCGCGGCGACTCTCACACCGCGCCGGTCCAGCCGGTTCGTTGCCTGGGTGCGCGCGTGGCGCGCCGGGCTGGTGCCCTTCGACGAGCTGGCCGACGCCATCGCCGGCGACGAGGAGCACCTGGTCGCCGACGCGCCCGGCACCTGGACCGACGTACCCCTGCCCCAGGCGCTGCCCACCCTCGCGAAGCTCTCGCCCGACGAGATCCGGCTGGTGCTGCCCGCGCCCGGCGACCCGCGCGGGCTGCCCGGTCCGGGTGACTTCGCGGGGGCGGCGCTGGTGGCCGGCGAGGCGGTGGTCGCCGGGGGCCTCGGGCTGATCCCGCACGTGCGCACGCACACGTCGGGCTCCGGCGACACCTTCGAGACGGTGCTCTGGCGGGTCTATCCGCTGCCGGCGAACGCCCCGGCCGCCTCGCTCACGCTGCCCGGCGCCGCCGAGGCCGAGGCGGAGCTGGCGGCGGCGCTGCACGACACCACGGCCGCGCTGACCCGGCTGGACGTCGCCCAGTGGCGACCCGAGCTGGCGGGGGCGCTGGAGGCGCTGCGCCGGCCCGACGGCGCGACGGACCTGCCGCCCGGGTTCGACCCGCGGGCCCGGCGGCTCTTCGCCCGGGCCGCCGTGCTCGACCGGGTGCTCGCCCTGGCCGGGCACGCCGCGCCGGGTGGCGCGATCAACAACTACGAGGCCCAGCAGCGCGACGCCGCGCTGCGCCCGCTGACCACCGCCTGCCGGCAGGCCCTGGTCGCCGCCTGCAACGCCCCGCTGCGCCCCTGACCGCCTCGGCGGGGCGGCGTCGGTGGCCGGCGCCGCCAGTCACGGTTGATGAAATAGACCGCAGACGCCGTACGCGGCGAGGAAGACGCGCACCGCCTCGTCCGCCCACCGGTGCAGCTCGGCCTCGTCGTACGACTCGCGCACGGCGAACATCGCCTCGTTCAGCGGGATCGACAGGATCAGGTAGTTGAGGTGCTGCGCGGCCAGCAGCGGGTCGGGCGCGCGTAGCAGCCCCCGCTCGGTGAGCCGGGCGATGGCGGCGGCCAGGGTGGCGTGGCCGCGCTCGGGTGCGGCCCGGTGCCACGCGCGGGCCAGGTCGGGAAAGCGACCAGCCTCGCCGATCAGCATCCGGCGCAGGTGCACAAGGTGCGGGCGGGTGACCGTGGTGACGTGTTCACGGGCGAAGGCCCGCAGGTCGTGCGGGAGGTCGTCGGACTCGGCGAGCACCGAGACGAACGCCGCCCCGGCCCGCTCGGCGTCGGCGACCGCCTGGGTGATGGCTGCCTCGAAGAGGGCGCGCTTGTCGGCGAAGTGCGCGTACACCGTCACCTTCGAGGCGCCGGCCCGGGCGGCGACGCGGTCCATCCCGGCGCCGACGTAGCCGTGCTCCAGGAATTCCGCGAGCGCGGCGTCGAGGATCGTCCGGCGTTTCGATTCCGTCCGCACCCCCGAACTGTACTGTACGGTTCAGTTCATGAACGTCGCGGCTTCGCGGGACGGCACCCGTATCGCCTACGAGAGCGCCGGCAGCGGACCGCCGCTGATCCTCGTCGACGCCGCCGGGCACCAC
Source organism: Micromonospora sp. ZG13 (assembly GCF_059359355.1). Lineage (NCBI taxonomy): Bacteria > Bacillati > Actinomycetota > Actinomycetes > Micromonosporales > Micromonosporaceae > Micromonospora > Micromonospora sp. ZG13. The sequence goes on along the minus strand of NZ_JCADBQ010000023.1, from coordinate 37,163 downwards.
CGGTCGAACAGTCCCCTCGGCGAGCTGGCCGGGCTGCTCGCGGGCCGGTTCACCGTCCACCGCTACGACCGGCGGGGCCGTGGCGACAGCACCGACACCCCGCCGTACGCGCCCCAGCGCGAGGTCGAGGACCTCGCCGCGCTGTTCGGCGAGGTGGGTGGGCCCGTGTCGTTGTACGGGTACTCCTCCGGCTGCCTGCTCGCGCTGCACGCGGCCGCGGCCGGTCTCGACGTGCACCGGCTGGTGCTGCTGGAACCGCCGCTCGACACGGCGGACCCGGCCGCCGCGCGGGCCTTCACGGCGGCGCTGCGGGATCTCGCCGGCGAGGAGGCGGTCACCTTCTTCCTGACCTCCATCGGGGTGCCGACGGAGGCGGTGGCGGGCATGCGGGGAACGCCGCACTGGGAGGCGATGGTCGCGGTCGCGCACACCCTCGCCTACGACAGCATGCTCAGCGAGGCCACCACCGCGGAGCTGCTCGCCCGGGTGACCACACCGACGCTGGTCCTGCACAGCGCGGGCAGCACCGACGACCTCACCGGCATGGCCGCCACCACCGCGGCGCTGCTGCCCGACGCGACCCACCGCAGCCTGCCCGGCCGGTGGCACCAGGTGCCCGCCGACGTCCTCGCGCCCGTCCTGGTCGACTTCCTGCGCTGACGGGACCGCTCAGACCTCGCCCGGCACCGCTCAGACCTCGTCGACCAGGTCGGCGACGGAGTCGACGATCCGCGAGGGCCGGTATGGGTAGCGTTCCGCCTCGGCGCGGCTGCTGATCCCCGTCAGCACCAGGATCGTCTCCAGGCCGGCCTCCAGCCCGCACAGGATGTCGGTGTCCATCCGGTCGCCGATCATCGCGGTCGTCTCGGAGTGCGCGTTGATCGTGTTCAGCGCGGAGCGCATCATCATCGGGTTGGGCTTGCCGACGAAGTACGGCTCGACCCCCGTCGCCTTGGAGATCATCGCGGCCACCGACCCGGCGGCCGGCAGCGCGCCCTCCACCGACGGGCCCGTCACGTCGGGGTTCGTGCAGATGAACCGGGCCCCGTCGTTGATCAGCCGGACCGCCTTGGTGATCGCCTCGAAGCTGTAGGTGCGGGTCTCGCCCAGCACCACGTAGTCCGGGGCGAAGTCGGTCAGCACGTAGCCGACCGCGTGCAGCGCCGTGGTCAGCCCGGCCTCCCCGATCACGTACGCGGTGCCGCCCGGCCGCTGGTCGGCCAGGAACTGGGCGGTGGCCAGCGCGGAGGACCAGATCGCCTGCTCCGGCACGTCGAGGCCCATCCGGCTCAGCCGGGCCGTGAGGTCGCGCGGCGTGTAGATCGAGTTGTTGGTGAGCACCAGGAACGGCTTGCCGGAGGCGCGCAGCCGGGAGACGAACTCCGGCGCCCCGGGCACGGGCTGGCCCTCGTGCACCAGCACGCCGTCCATGTCGGTCAGCCAGCTCTCCACCAGCTTGCGGTCCTGCATCGTCACTCGTTCCAGGGGTGTCGGGGCCGCCGGCGGGGCCGGCGTGGCGGTCAGGAGGCCGGGTTCCCGGGTGCCGGGGCGGCGGCGGGGCGGCGGGCCGGGACGCAGCACACCGTGGGGCAGGTGTCCCACATCGGCAGCTCGCCGAGGAGGCGGCGCAGGGCGACCCCGTCGGGCTCGATCCGCTCCCGCACCAGCTCACGGACCATCGCCACGAACCGGGGGTCGACGCCGGGGGTGGCGGCCCGGACGAAGTCCAGCCCGAGCTGCCCGGCCGTCTGGCGCGCCTCCGTGTCCAGGTCCCACACCACCTCCAGGTGGTCGGAGACGAACCCGATCGGGCTGAGCACCACGGCGGTGGTGCCGGCCTCGGCCAGCGTACGCAGGTGGTCGTTGACGTCCGGCTCCAGCCACGGCACCTGCGGCGGACCGGAGCGGCTCTGCCAGACCAGGTCCCAGGGCAGGTCCGGGGCCGCCGCCGCGTGGACCAGCCGGGCGGCCTCGGTGAGCTGCGCCTCGTACCGACCGCCGTGGGGGCCGGCGTTGGCGGCCATCGAGTTCGGGATCGAGTGTGCGGTGAACACCAGCCGGGTGCTGTCCCGCTTCGCCGGGTCGAGCCGGCCGAGCGCCGCCCGCACCGCGTCGGCGTGCGGCTCGACGAAGCCGGGGTGGTCCCAGAACTGGCGGATCTTGTCGATCGCCGGGGCGTCCGGACCGACCGCCGCCCGGGCGGCGGCGATGTCCTCCTGGTACTGCCGACAGGAGGAGTAGCCGCCGTAGGCGCTGGTCACGAACGCCAGGGCGTGGGTGACGCCGTCGTCGCGCATCTGCGCCACGGTGTCGGCGAGCATCGGGTGCCAGTTCCGGTTGCCCCAGTAGACCGGCAGGTCGACGCCGTTGGCGGCGAAGTCCTCCCGGATCGCCGCGAGCAGCTCCCGGCACTGCTGGTTGATCGGGGAGACGCCACCGAAGTGCTGGTAGTGCTCCGCGACCTCCGCCAGCCGCTCCGGCGGCACACCCCGCCCCCGGGTCACGTTCTGCAGGAAGGGCATCACGTCCTCGGGCCGTTCCGGTCCGCCGAAGGACACCAGGACCACCGCGTCGTACGCCATGGGCCCCATTCTTCCCCGGTCGCCGTCCCCGCCGGGCGGGGCCCCCTGGTCCCGGGCGCGGGAAGGGTCCCCCGCCGCGCCCGGGGGCGTCGGCGGGGGACCCTTCCGCGGCGTCAGGCGCCGATGGCGTGGTAGCCGCCGTCGACGTGCACGATCTCGCCGGTGGTGGCCGGGAACCAGTCGGACAGCAGCGCCAGGCAGGCCCGCGCGGCCGGCTCCTGGTCGGTCAGGCTCCAGCCCAGCGGCGCGCGCTCGGTCCAGGCGTCCTCGAACTGGTCGAAGCCGGGGATCGACTTCGCGGCGATGGTGCGCAGCGGCCCGGCGGCGACCAGGTTGCTGCGGATGCCCTGCTTGCCCAGGTGCAGCGCCAGGTAGCGGGAGGCGGACTCCAGCCCGGCCTTGGCCACGCCCATCCAGTCGTAGACGGGCCACGCCTTCGTGGCGTCGAAGGTCAGGCCGACCACCGCGCCGCCGGCGGACATCAGCGGCAGCGCCGCCATGGCCAGCGACTTGTAGGAGTACGTGGAGACGTGCAACGCGGTCGCCACGTCCTCCCAGGGGGCGTCGAGGAAGCCACCGCCGAGGCAGCTCTGCGGGGCGAAGCCGATCGAGTGCACCACCCCGTCGAGGCCGTCGACGTGCTCGCGCACGCGGTCGCCGAGCCCGGCGAGGTGGTCGGCGTCGGTCACGTCCAGCTCGATCACCGGGGCGGGCTCGGGCAGCCGCCTGGCGATCCGCTCCACCAGGGAGAGCCGGCCGTAGCCGGTGAGCACGACCTGCGCCCCGTTCTCCTGGGCGAGCTTCGCCACCGAGAAGGCGATCGAGGCGTCGGTGATGACGCCGGTGACCAGCAGCCGCTTACCGGCGAGCAGTCCGGACATGCAGGGATCCTCCGTAGTTCTCAGTGCCGCTTGTCAGTGGCCCATGCCGAGGCCGCCGTCGACCGGGATGACGGCGCCGGAGACGTAGCCGGCGGCGTCGCCGGCCAGCCAGGTGACCACGCCCGCGATCTCGTCCGGCTGGGCGAAGCGGTTGGCGGGGATGGCCTTGCGGTACTCGGACCTGCGGTCCTCGGGCAGGCCGGCGGTCATGTCGGTCTCCACGTAGCCGGGCGCGACCACGTTCGCCGTGATGTTGCGGCTGCCCAGCTCGCGGGTGATCGAGCGGGCCACGCCCACCAGGCCGGCCTTGCTGGCCGCGTAGTTGACCTGGCCGGGGCCGCCGTAGAGGCCGACCACCGAGGAGATGAAGATCATGCGCCCCCACTTGGCGCGCAGCATCTTGCCCGAGGCGCGCTTGGCGCACCGGAACGCGCCGGTCAGGTTGGTGTCGAGCACGCGGGTGAACTGCTCCTCGGACATCCGCAGCAGCAGCGTGTCGTCGGTGATCCCGGCGTTGGCGACGAGCACCTCCACCGGCCCCAGCTCGGCCTCGACGGCGGTGAACGCGGCGTCGACCGACGCGGAGTCGGTCACGTCGCAGCGGACCCCGAACAGACCCTCCGGGGGTTCGCCGCTGCGGTGGGTCACCGCCACCCGGTCGCCCTGCTTCGCGAAGGCCTGCGCGATGGCCAGGCCGATCCCCCGGTTGCCGCCGGTCACCAGGACGGTACGGGCCACGGTTCCCCCTGTAGTTCAGTGATCTCCCGGTCGGTCGGAGCCTAGGCGTTACCGGCAGGTAAGCGCTAACGCCGGGCACGTCCGGACCGGTGGCGTCGCGCCCGTCGCCCCGCGCGGCCGGCCCCGCGGAGGAGGTCCGTCCGGCCGCTCGGCCGAGTGCGGCGGCGGAGACCGGCGGGTGTACGATGATCCGCGTTTGCGGGCCGTGCGGCCCGCGTTCCGGGCCCCGCCGACCGCAGGAGGTGATCGCTGTGCGAGATAGCGATCCTCCCAGTCGTGGCCGGGCCGAACGTCAGCCCCGCTGAGCCACGACTCAGCAGGTGAGCTGACCCAGCTCCGCTCCCCGCCTCCGCCCGGTTCACCGGCCCCGCGCCGGACGACCGTGCCGCCGCCCGCCGCCCGGGTGGCCCGCCGGGAGCCGCCCGGTCACGACTTCGTGTGCGCGTCCTGATCCACCCCCTGCGGTCCGCCCCCGCACGCGCGGACCGTCCAGCCGCCACCCGGAGCCGTCCATGAGCCGCTACGTCGCCCCGCTGGGCTTCACCCTCGCCGCCGTCTGGGTGGCCGTCGTCTTCGTCCTCGCCGGCGGCGCCGCCCACTGACGCCGCCGGTCGTCGGGCACGTCAGAGCATCCGCGAGGACCACAGCAGACTGAGTGCGCCGGCGCAGAGCGCCAACAGCAGGGCCACCCCCGCGTACCACTGGGTGACCTCGCGCGGTTCCGTGCGGAACCCGATCGAGCTGCCCATGTCCTGGTAGACCTGCTTCAGCTCGGTCACCGAGGCCGCCTCGTAGAAGTAGCCCTCGGTGGCCTCGGCCAGGTCGGCCAGGGCCAGCCGGTCCACCGGCACCCGTTGCAGCTGGCCGCCGATGTCCACCTGGCCGGAGTCGGTGCCGAAGGCGATCGTCGAGACCGGCACGTTCGCCGCCTGCGCGGCGGCGGCCGCCTCCTCCACGGCCCGGCCCGAGGTGCGGTATCCGTCGGAGAGCAGCACGATGCGGGCCGGCGGGATCCCCGCCGCGCCGTCCGCCGGCACCGACCGGATCGCCTCCAGGCAGGTGAAGACCGCCTCCCCGGTCGCCGTCGCCTCCGCCAGCACCAGCCCGTCGATCGCGGCGGTCACCGCGTCCCGGTCCTTGCCCGGCGGCACCAGCACGTTCGCCGACTTGGCGAACGAGACCAGCCCCAGGTTGTAGCTCTCCGGCAGCTCGCCGACGAACTGCTTGGCCGCCTCCTGCGCCGCCTCCAGCCGGTTCGGCGACACGTCGTCGGCCTGCATGGACAGCGACACGTCGATGGCCAGCATCACCGTGGCCCGCTCCAGCGGCTCCCGGGTGTCGACCGACGGCCGGGCCAGCGCGGTCGCCAGCACCAGCAGGCAGAGCAGGAACGCCGTGGCCGGCACGTGCCGCCGCCAGCCCAGCCCCTTCGGCGCGAGGGTGCGCAGCAGGTCCACGTTGGTGAACCGCAGCGCGTACGACCGGCGGTGCAGCTGCCGCCAGACGTAGAGGGCGGCGAGAGCGAGCACCGGCAGCACGGCCAGCAGCCACCACGGTTGCAGAAAGCGGATCATCGTGTCGTCCCCCTGGTGCGCGCGTGCCGCTGCGCGGCCACGAAACGCACCATGTCGAGCAGCCAGTCTCGGTCCGTACGCAGTCGCAGGTGGGCCGCACCCGCGCCGCGCAGCGCCGCGGAGATCTCCGCCCGCTGGGCGGCCGCCGCCTCGGCGTAGCGGTGGCGCAGCCGCGGGTCGGCGGTCTGCACCTCGTGCAGCTCACCGGTCTCCGGGTCGACCACCGGCAGCACCCCGACGTCGGGCAGCTCCAGCTCCCGGGGATCGACCACCTCGATCGCCACCACGTCGTGCCGGACGCGCAGCTTACGCAGCGGCCGGGCCCACCGCTGCGGCGGGGCGAGGAAGTCGGAGATCACCACCGCCACGCCCCGGCGCCGGGGCGGCCGGTTGAGCATGTCGACCAGCGCACCCAGGTCGCTGCGCCCGGGACGGATCTCGGTGCCGGCGATCGCCCGCAGCAGCGCGTGGGCCTCCTTGCGGCCGGAGCGCGCGGGCAGCCGGGTGAAGACGTCCGGGCCGGCGACCGGCGGCGCGGCGCGCCACCGGCGGGCCGGGGCGCTCGCGCCGCCGCCGCTGCCGATCACGGCGCCGATCCGGTTGCCGCCGCGCACGGTCAGGTGGGCCAGCGCCGCCGCGGCGGCCACCACGACGTCACGCTTGAGCCACCGCCCGGTGCCGAAGTCCAGGCTCGCCGAGAGGTCCACCGCCAGCCACGTCTCCAGCTCCCGGTCGGCCACCGTACGCCGCACGTGCGGCATCGTCGTGCGGGCGGTGACCGGCCAGTCCATCCGGCGTACGTCGTCGCCGGGGCGGTACTCGCGGGACTCCCCCGCCTCGCTGCCCGGGCCGGGCAGCAGGCCGGCGTAGTCGCCCTGGAGCAGGCCGTCGAGCTTGCGGGTGACCATCAGTTGCAGCCGCGACAGGACGGCTTCGGTGCGGTCGGAGGGGACGTCGGCAGGCCGACGGGCGGGTGAGGTCACGGGCGCTGCCCGGGCCAACCGGCGCCCGGCGGCGTGGCGGTCGGCGTGGGGGTCGCCTGCTGCCGGGGCGCGACCGAGGGCAGCGGGATGGTGGACATCACCCGGTGCACCACGTGGTCGGCGGGCACGTCGTCGGCGAGCGCGTCGTAGCTGAGCACGAGCCGGTGGCGCAGGATGTCCGGCGCGATGTCCTGCACGTCCTGCGGCAGGGCGTAGTCGCGCCCGCGCAGCAGCGCCAGCGCGCGGGTGGCCCGGACCAGACCCAGCGAGGCGCGCGGACTGGCGCCGTACTGGATGAGCTGGGCGACGTCGGGCATCCCGTGCTCCGCCGGGGCGCGGGTGGCCAGCACCAGCCGGACCGCGTAGTCGACCAGGGCGTTGTGCACGAAGACCTGGTCCGCCTTGCGTTGCAGGGCGATCAGGTCGGGGGTGGTGAAGACCGGCGCCGGCTGTGGCGGGGCGACCCCCATCCGGTAGACGATCTCCCGCTCCTCGGCGTCGGTCGGGTAGCCGACGACGATCTTCATGAGGAAGCGGTCCCGCTGGGCCTCGGGCAGCGGGTAGACGCCCTCCTGCTCGATCGGGTTCTGTGTCGCCATCACCAGGAACGGGTCGGGCACCTGGTGGCTCTCGCCGCCGATGGAGACCTGCCGCTCGCTCATCACCTCCAGCAGCGCCGACTGCACCTTGGCCGGCGCCCGGTTGATCTCGTCGGCGAGCAGGAAGTTGACGAACACCGGCCCCAGTTCGACGTCGAACTTCTCGCTCGACTGCCGGTAGATGCGGGTGCCCATGATGTCGGCGGGCACCAGGTCGGGGGTGAACTGCACGCGGGCGAAGGAGCCGCCGACCACCTTCGCGAGGGTCTCCACCGCGAGGGTCTTCGCCACCCCCGGCACGCCCTCCAGCAGGCAGTGGCCCCGGGCGAGCAGCGCGACGAACATCCGCTCCACCATCCGGTCCTGCCCGACGATCACCCGTTTGATCTCGAACAGCGCCCGCTCGAGCAGGGTCGCGTCCTCGGCCGGGGTGGTCACCGGCTCGGGTGTCTCCGGGCCCGTCCCGTTCGGCATCGGGGCGTCGGGCGTGGTCGGCTGGGCCACCGGTCCTCCACAGCATGATCGGTTGTCGCGCGGCGTGGTGCGTATCAAGACTCGCATGCCCGGCTGAGTGCCGAGGTGGGGAGAAGGCGATTTTCGCCGTACCGTCACGGGTGGCACGTGGCCGGCCCGCCACGCCGTCGCGCGGCACGGAATCGCCGATCACGGGTGGACACGGACCGGTCCGGCGCGTGTACCATTCACCCCGTCGCCGGGCGGCTCCCCCCGTGGCCGCCCGGCGCTCAAACTTCCGGTGCCGCCGCCCTAGACTGGCCGGGATGAGCACCCCCCTCCCCGCCGACGAGCCGCTGATCTGCTCGTCCCGCGGCTGTCGCGCCCCGGCCGAATGGGCGCTGAGGTGGAACAATCCGCGGCTGCACGACGCCGACCGGCGCAAGACCTGGTTGGCGTGCACGGCGCACCGCGCCACCCTCGGCGACTTCCTCGACGCCCGTGGCTTCCTCCGGGAGGTCGTACGGGCCCCCGGATCGCCTACGCTCGAAGGGTGAGCGCGCACAACGGACTTCCCCGGTGAGCGGTGACGGGTCCGCCGGCCCGCCACCGGCGCCGTCCCTCCCGCCGGCGGGCCCCCTGGAGCCGTGGCCGGACACCGTCCGCTGGCAGTCGATCTCGTCCGACCAGATCTGGGTGGAGCTGATCCGCCTGGCGATGGTGCTGATCGTCCTGGCCCTCGGGCTGGGCGTCGCCTGGGCGGTCAGCGGCAGCTGGTTCCTCGGCGCGGCGGTCGGCCTGGTCCTGCTGTTCGGCGGCCTGCGCAGCGTGGCGATCGTGCGCGCCGTACGGGCCTGGGGCTACGCGGAGCGGGAGGACGACCTGCTGGTCCGGCACGGGCTACTGGTGCGGCGGCTGTCCATCGTGCCGTACTCCCGGATGCAGTTCGTGGACGTCAGCGCGGGCCCCCTGGAGCGCGCGTTCGGGCTCGCCACCGTGCAGTTGCACACGGCCGCGGCGGCGACCGACGCCCGGGTGCCGGGGCTGCGCCCGGCGGAGGCGTCCCGGCTGCGCGACCGGCTCACCGCCCTGGGCGAGGACCGGGCGGAGGGACTGTGAGCGACCCGGCCGCCCGGGGCACGGACCGCCCCGGGCCGATGCCGGCGGAACCCGGCGCCCGACCGGAGACCCTCGGCCCCGTCCCGCAGGACGCCCGCTTCCCGCCGGAGAGGGCCGCCCATCCCGGGGCGGAGCCCGTCGCGCTCCCCGGGTCGCCGGAGCACGCCGGACCGTCCGAGCACGCAGGGCCACCCGAGAACGCAGGGCAACCCGAGCACGCAGGGCCACCCGAGCACGCCGAGCCACGGCAGCGGCTGCATCCCCTCAGCCCCGCCCTGCACGGCGCCAAGTCCCTGGTGGTGGTGATCGCCGGGCTGTCCTGGTCGACGCTGTCCCGCGTCGGCTTCGGCTGGTTCGCCCTGATGGCGGCGGTGCTCGCCCTGGGCGCCACCGTGCTGGCCGTGGTGAGCTGGTACTACACCGGCTACCACGTGGTGGGCCGCGAGCTGCGGGTGTACGAGGGGCTCCTCTGGCGGCGCACCCGGGCGATCCCGTTGGAACGGCTCCAGGCCGTCGAGGTGGTCCGGCCGCTGCTCGCCCAGCTCACCGGCCTGGCCGAGCTGCGGCTGGAGGTGGTGGGCGGGGGCAAGACCGAGGCGCCGCTGGCCTACCTGGGCGTCGTCGAGGCGAACGCGCTGCGCCAGCGGTTGCTCGCCCTCGCCGGGCGGGTCGCGGCCGAGACGCACCCGCCGTCGCCGGCCGGGGTGGCCGCCGCTCCGTCCGCGACGCCGGCAGCGCCACCCGGCCGGCCCCTGCACGCCGTGGCGAACAACGACCTGCTGGTCAGCCAGCTGCTGACCCCGCAGGCGTTCATGATCCCGTTCGGCGTGGCGTTCGTGGTGGCGCAGTTCCTCTCCGAGGACACCTGGTCGTTCATCGCCGTGGCGAGCACCCTCACCGCCATGGCGGGCGTGCTGCTGCAACCCGTACGGCGGGTGCTCGACGACTGGAACTTCCGGCTCGCCCGGGACCAGGGCACGCTGCGGATCCGCAACGGCCTGCTGGAGACGCGCGCGCAGACCGTGCCGCTGGACCGGGTGCAGACCGTCGGAGTGACCTGGCCGCTGCTGTGGCGGGTCAAGGGCTGGCTGCGGCTGCGGCTGGAGGTGGCGGGCTACTCCGCCGGTGAGGCCGACGAGCGCAACCGGCCGGACCGGCTGCTCCCCGTCGGCGACCTGGCGACCGGCGAGGCGATCGTGGCCGAGGTGCTGCCCGGGGTGCGGCTCGACGCGCTGCCGTTGAGCCCGCCGCCGACGCGGGCCCGCTGGCTCAACCCGCTGAGCCGGGGCGTGCTCGGCGCCGGGCTCGACCCCCGGGTCTTCGCCGTCCGCTCCGGCCTGCTCACCCGGCAGGTGGCGCTCGTGCCGTACGCCCGGATCCAGAGCGTGCGGGTCGTGCAGGGGCCGGCGCAGCGGCGGCTGCGGCTGGCGACGGTGCACGCCGACACCGCGGGCGGCGCCGGCGCCGCCGCCCGGGACCGCGACGTCACCGAGGCGTGGGCCCTGGCGGCGGAGCTGACGGCCCGCGCGCACGCCGCCCGTCGGGCGGGCTGAGGTCGCCCGGACCGCTCAGCGCGCCGCCGTCACCGGCGGCGGCTCGGCGGAGGCCTGCGGGTCGGTCGGCGCGGCGTCGGGCTCCGCCGGGGCCCGGCGGGCCTTGCGGGCCGCCCACCAGCGCTCGGCCAGGCCGACCGCGAGGAAGGTCATCCCGACGTACGCCCAGCCGACCAGCACGTCGATGACGTAGTGCTCGCCCGAGTAGACCAGGGTGAACGTCATCGCCAGCGGGTACGCCAGCAGCAGCGGCCACCAGCGGCGGCGGGTCTGCCGCAGGAAGAACAGCACCACGAAGAGCGCGAACGCGGTGTGCAGCGAGGGCATCGCGGCCACCGGGTTGGAGGCGATCTGCCCGGCGTTGAGCAGGTTGCCGGCGCCGTGCATGCCGAACGCCTTCCACCCGCGCGTGGAGATCCGGGCGACCTCCTCCAGCAGGCCGTTCTGCGCCGCCCACCAGGGCGGGGCGGCCGGGTAGAGGAAGTAGGTGATCAGGCCGGTGGCGCAGAGGAAGCCCCAGCGGCGCATGAAGGCCGCCCACCGCCCCCGGTCCCGCAGCCAGAGCACCGCCGCGGCGGCCAGGGCCACCACGAAGTGGGAGAAGTAGACCCAGCTGACGGCGACGTCCCACCAGTGCACCTCGGGCCGGTAGAGGTGCTCCTGGAGCCAGGTCGTCGGCACCTGCCCGCCCGTGGCCCAGCCGAACATGACCCGGTCGGCGACGATCAGCTCGTACGCGTGCGGGGTGGCGCCGTTGTCGGCGAAGCCCCGGGACAGGTTGTAGACGGCCAGCAGCAGCACCACCGGCACCCAGTCCCGCGCGAAGCGCAGGTGGCTGCGCCACGGCCGGCTGCTGTTCCAGGCGATCGTCGCCGCCCAGATCCACAGGAACGCGTACGCCGGGTCGGTCGGCAGGCCGATGCCGAGCCAGCCGGCGACGAAGGCGACCCCCCACACCGTCATCGCGACCACGCGGCGACGCCCGCCGTCGGGCGAGGCGGGCGGCTCGGTCCGGGCGGGGGGCTGGGGGTCGGTCGCGACAGACATCGCGGTCAAGGTTAACGGCGTGGGCGGCATCGACCGACGCCGACCACCGCGGTCCCTCCCGGGCGACCCGCCGCCCGGTGCCGTCTCGTCTAGGCTTTGGCCATGCAGGAGCAGCCGGAATCCGCGCTGACCCCGGGGCTGACCGCCCGGGTGGAGCTGACCGTCACCGACGCCGACACCGCCCAGGCGGTCGGCTCCGGCGACGTGCCCGTCCTGGGCACGCCCCGCGTGCTCGCCCTCGCCGAGGCGGCCACGGTGGCGGCCACCGCCACCCGGATGCCGGGCGGGTCGACGACCGTCGGCACCCGGGTCGAGCTCGACCACCGCGCGGCCACTCCCGTGGGGCGGACGGTGGTGGCGCAGGCGCGGCTGAGCGCGGTCGACGGGCGGCGGCTGCACTTCGAGGTGAGCGTCAGCGACGGCGACGAGACGGTCGCCGAGGGCCGGGTGGAGCGGGTGCTGGTCGACCGGCAGCGCTTCGTGGAACGCGCCGCGCGGTCGTCGTGACCGCCCGCTTCGTGCAGGTCGCCGACGGGGTGCACGTGCTGCGCGAGCCGTCGCTGCACGTCAACGTCACCCTCGTCGTCGGCGACGGGGCGGCCTTGCTGGTCGACACGCTCTCCACCGCCGGGCAGGCCGCCGAGCTGGCCGCCGCCGCGCGGGCGGTCACCCCGCACCCGTGGACGGTGGTCAACACCCACCACCACTTCGACCACTGCTTCGGCAACGCGACGCTCGCCGCCGAACCGCCCCGCCCGATCTACGCGCACGAGATCGCCGCCGAGGCGATGCGCGAGCCGGACCGGCTGCGCCGGGAGGCGTACGCGGAGCTGCGCGACACGCAGCCCGCGCTGGCCGAGGAGGTCGCCGGGACCGTGCTGCTGGCACCGACGCACACCGTGCACGACGAGGCCGTGCTCGACCTGGGCGGCCGGCGCGTGGTGCTGCGCCACCCGGGTCGGGGGCACACCGCCGGCGACCTGGTGGTGCACGTGCCCGACGCCGACGTGCTGGTCGCCGGCGACCTGGTGGAGCAGAGCGGCCCGCCCGCCTTCGAGGAGTCGTACCCGTTGCAGTGGCCCGACACGGTGGCGGAGCTGTTGCGCACGACCACCCCGGCCACCGTGGTCGTGCCGGGGCACGGCGAGCCGGTGGACGCCGGGTTCGTCCGCGCGCAGCACGCCCAGCTCGTCGAGCTGGCCTGGCTCATCCGCGCCGGGCACACCGGCGGCGCCCCGCCCGAGCGCGTCGCCGCCGAGGCGCCCTTCGGCGCCCGCGCCGCCCTGCACGCCGCCCGCCGGGGCTACGCCGAACTCGACGGCACCGCCTGACGGCGACGGCCTGGCGGCGGGGGCTTGCGTCTCCCGTAGGAGGAGGCGCGAGGGTGGGGACATGACCAGCGACACGCGCTACTCGATCGGGGAGCTGGCCCGACGTACCGGGCTGACGGTCAAGACGGTCCGGTTCTACTCCGACCGGGGAATCGTGCCGCCGACCGACCGTGGCCCGACCGGCCACCGCCGTTACGACCTTGCGGCCGTCGTGCGCCTGAACCTGGTGCGTACGCTTCGCGAGCTGGGGCTCGACCTCGCCACCATCCGCAGGGTCGTGGAGCGGGAGGTCCCCCTCGCCGAGGTCGCCGCGACGCACGCCGAGGCGCTGGCGACACAGGTCAGGGCGCTGCGGCTCCAACAGGCGGTACTCACGGTGGTGGCCAGGCGCGCGTCCGACCCGGAGGAGATGGAACTCGTGCACAGACTGGCCAGACTCTCCGAGCACGAACGGCGACGCCTGGTCGCCGAGTTCCTCGACGCGGCCTTCGGCGGGCTGGACACCGACCCGGGGTTCGCCGGGATCATGCGCTCGATGACCCCCGAGCTGCCCGACGACGCCGACGTCGAGCAGGTCGAGGCGTGGGTGGAACTGGCCGAGCTGTCCCGGGACCCGGACTTCCGCGCGAGCATGCGGCGGATGGCCGAGCAGCACGCGGCCGACCGCGCCCACAGCCGCACCACCGGCGTCCGCCGCGACCCCGTCGCCATGGTCCGTGACCAGACCGAACCGGTCCGGCGGGCTGGCGTCGACCCGGCCTCACCCAAGGCCGACGCGGTCGTCGAAGCGGTCCTAGCCCGGTACGCGGAGTTCTGCGGCCGCCCCGAGGACGTCGCTCTCCGGTGCCGGCTGTTGGCCAGGCTGGAGTCCGCGAACGACCCACGCAGGGAGCGTTATCTGCGGCTGCTCTCCGTGGTGAACGGCTGGCAGGCACCCGAGAGCCTGGCGCCGGCCCTCGACTGGTCCGTCCGGGCCCTGCGTGCTCGCACGCCGGCCTAGCGGGCGAAGCGGGCGAGGACCTCGGCGCGGGTGGGCATGGCGGTCGCCCCGCCGGGTGACTCGCAGACCAGGCCGGCGACCCGCAGCGCGAAGGCCACCCGCTCGGGCCAGGCCGCCGGGTCCGTGGGCTCGCCGTCGACGAGCAGGTCCGCGACGAGCGCGCCCATCACCGAGTCGCCCGCGCCGGTGGCGTCGACCGCGTCGACCTCCGGCGCGGGTACGCGTACCGGATCGGCACCGGCGGCGGCGAGCACCGCGCCGGCGGCGCCGAGGGTGACCACGACGGTGCCGGCGCCGAGTTCCCGCAGGTACGCCGCCACGCCCTCCTCCGGCTCGCCGGGATAGAGCAGCTTCGCATCGGCGGCGCTCAGCTTGACGAGGTGGGCGCCGGCGGCGAACTCCGCCACCACCTCGCGCAGCCCGGCCAGCGCGGCCGGCCCGTGGAGCAGCCGGGGACGGACGTTCGGATCGAAGACCCGCAGCCCGGAGGCGAGCCCCCAGGCCCGGCGCGCGGCGGCCAGCACCGGCGGCTGGAGCAGCACGATCGACCCGCAGTAGACGACGTCGGCGCCGGCGACCAGCCCGGCGTCGAGGTCGTCGGGGCCGAGCAGCCCGTAGGAGGGCGGCTCGCCGTAGAACCGGAAGTCGGGCTCCGCCCCGGCGAAGGTGGCCACCGCCAGCGCGGTCGGGGCGGGGACGGTGACCGCCCCGGCGAGTCCGACGCCCGCCCCGGTCAGGAAGGCACGGATCCGCCCGGCCAGGACGTCGTCGCCGAGCGACCCGACGAACTGCACCGCGCCGCCGAGCCGGGCGACGGCGACCGCCACGTTGAGCGGTCCACCGCCGACCGCCTGCCGGTAGACGGGCTCACCGTCGCGCTCGGTGTCGAGCAGGTCGACCAGTGCCTCGCCGAGCACCACCGCGTATCCCATTCCGGCCTCCGTCCACGGCGCGCGCCGAACGATCTTGTCGTACCAGCCTGGCACAGTCATGCGCCATGACGAGCGCTGAAGCCACGGTATCGGCCTACTGGGCGGCGTTGGAGGCGCGGGACTGGGCGGCCCTCGGCCGGCTGCTCGCCGACGACGTGGTCTACCACCTGCCACAGACCCGCGAGCGGATCGTGGGCCGGGAGTCCTTCCTGCGCTTCAACCAGGAGTACCCCGACGGCTGGCACCTCACGGTGACGCGGGCGGTCGCCTCGGGCCGGCACGCCGCCACCTGGCTCACCTGCGCCCACCAGGGCGAGGAGCTTCCCGTCGCGAGCTTCCTCGACCTCGACGAGGCCGGCCTCGTCCGCGAGGTGACCGAGTTCTGGCCGGAGCCCTACGAACCGCCGCCCGGCCGGCAACACCTCGTCGAGCGCTACTGACACATCGAGCATCGGCTATTGCGCGCCACCGCCGTCCGTGGTGGGATGGCGCTTGCCGGGCGGTGCGGGGGGGCTGCCGCGCCGCCGGCGCCGGGTCTCACATCCACGCGAGGGCACCGGCCCGCCAGTCGGGCCGCCGACGGCGCACGTCCGCCGGCCATCCGCGCCGGGGCACGTCCGCCGCGACCGTCTTGCCCGCGTCGCAGCGGGGCGGCCAGCGCCGCCCCCGCGCGTTGCCCGCGGGGCGCCCGCGTCCCGCGAGTGAGGAGAACCCGTGTCCCACCGATCGCGTACGGCCGCGTTGCTCACCGCGGCCGCGACCCTTCTCGCGGGTGCCGTCGTCCTGACGGCGGGGCCCGACCCCGCCGCCGCGCACGGCACCCCGATGGCCCCCGGCAGCCGCACCTACCTCTGCTGGAAGGACGGTCTCACCAGCACCGGCGAGATCAAGCCGAACAACCCCGCCTGCTCCGCCGCCGTGGCCCAGAGCGGGACCAACTCGCTCTACAACTGGTTCAGCGTGCTGCGCTCCGACGCCGGCGGCCGGACCGTCGGCTTCATCCCGGACGGCAAGCTGTGCAGCGGCGGCAACCCCGGCTTCGCGGGCTACGACCTGGCCCGCACCGACTGGCCGCTGACCCACCTGACGGCCGGGGCCCGGATGGAGTTCCGCTACAGCAACTGGGCCCACCACCCCGGCACGTTCTACTTCTACGTCACGAAGGACAGCTGGAGCCCGGACCGTCCGCTGGCCTGGAGCGACCTGGAGGAGCCGTTCCTGACGGTGACCAACCCGCCGCAGCGCGGCTCGAGCGGCACCAACGACGGGCACTACTACTTCAGCGGCAACCTGCCCACCAACAAGAGCGGCCGGCACCTCATCTACTCGCGCTGGGTGCGCTCCGACAGCCAGGAGAACTTCTTCGGCTGCTCGGACGTCACCTTCGACGGCGGCAACGGCGAGGTCACCGGCGTCGGCCCGGGCGGCACGCCGCCGCCCAACCCGACGACCCCGCCGCCCAACCCGACCACTCCCCCGCCCAACCCGACCACGCCGCCGCCGAACCCGACCACGCCGCCGCCGCACAGCGGTGACTGTATGCCGGTCTTCAAGGTGATCAGCGCCTGGAACGGCGGCTTCCAGGGCGAGGTCATGATCATGAACCACAGCGCGTCGACGTGGTCGGGCTGGACGGCCAACTGGACGTGGCCCAGCGGGCAGAGCATCAACAGCCTGTGGAGCGGCACGCTGAGCACGTCCGGCTCCTCGGTCACCGTGACCAACGCGCCGTACAACGGAGCGATCCCCCCGGAGGGCACCACGACCTTCGGCTTCGTCGCCACCACCAACGGCACCAACACCCTGCCCACGGTCACCTGCTCCGGCCGCTGACCCCCGCGGGACGACCCCCGCTGAACGATCAAGAGGTTTGCGTCCCCGGCAACCGCAGCGGGGACGCAAACCTCTTGATCGGCGAAATGGCCGGCGGAGGGCCGGCGGGGCGGGTCAGCGGACCATGGAGCCGACCACCGGCTTGGTGAGCAGGGCGGACTGGTTGCGCTGGATGCCCGGGTCGAGGGTCTTGGCGACGAAGATGGCATGCCAGATGCAGAAGATCAGCACCGTCCACACCTTGCGGGAGTGGTCGGCCTCCTCCCGCTTGTGCTCCTCCAGCAGCCGCATCGCGTACGACAGGTCGAGCAGGTCACCGGCGCCGGAGGTGGACAGCACGTGCCGGGCCCACTCGTACATCTCGCCGCGCAGCCAGACCCGGGTGGGGGTCGGGAAGCCCAGCTTCTTGCGGTTGACGATGGCCGGCGGCACCACGCCCTGGAGCGCCTGGCGCATCGCGTACTTGGTGGCGTCGGAGCGGGGCGGGAGCTTGAGGTCCACCGGGATCCGCGACGCCACGTCGAAGACCGCGCGGTCCAGGAAGGGCACCCGCACCTCCAGCGAGTGCGCCATCGAGATCCGGTCGGCCTTGACCAGGATGTCGCCGCGCAGCCAGGTGTAGAGGTCGACGTACTGCATCTTGGTGACGTCGTCGAGCTCCGTGCACTCGGCGTAGATGGGCGCGGTGACGTCGGTGTAGCGGACCGAGGGGTCGTAGCGGCGCAGCAGGTGCTGCTTCTCCTCCTCGGTGAACATCCGGGCGTTGCCGTAGTAGCGCTGCTCGATCGGGGTGGTGCCGCGCTCCAGGAAGCTCTTGCCCTTGACCCCCTGCGGGATGGCCTTGGAGACCGCCCGCAGCCCCTTCTGCACCCCGTCGGGCAGCCCGTTGACCGAGCTCAGCGACAGCGGCTCGCGGTAGATGGTGTAGCCGCCGAAGAACTCGTCGGCGCCCTCGCCGGAGAGCACCACGGTGACGTGCTCGGCGGCCTTCTTGGCCACGAAGTAGAGGGGCACCAGGGCCGGGTCGGCCACCGGGTCGTCCAGGTGCCAGACGATCTTCGGCAGCGCCTCGATCATGTCGTACGGCCCGATCTTGGTCGGGATGGTGGTCACGTCGAGGTGCCGGGCCGAGTCCTGGGCGACGTCGATCTCCGAGTAGCCGGGCACGTCGTAGCCGACGGTGAAGGTGAGGATGTTCGGGTTGAACTCCCGGGCCAGGGCCACCACGGCGGTCGAGTCGATGCCGCTGGAGAGGAACGAGCCGACCGGCACGTCGGAGCGCATGTGCATCCGGACGCTCTCGCGCAGCGTCTCCCGGATCTCGTGGTAGAGGCGCTGCTCGTCGTCGACCGGGGTGGGCCGGAAAACCGGCCGGTACCACCGGCGCACGTCGATGCGCCCGCCCGGGGACCAGGTCAGGTATTCGCCCGAGCCGATCCGGCTGATGCCCTTGTGCAGGGTGCCGGGCTCGGGCACGTACTGCAGGGTCAGGTAGTGGCTGAGGTTGGCCGTGTCGATGCCGGCGTCGCCCTGGTAGTTGGAGTGGGCGAAGGGCAGCAGCGCCTTCTTCTCCGAGGCCAGGTAGAGGCCGTCGGCGGTCTCCAGGTAGTGCAGCGGCTTGATGCCGAAGTAGTCCCGCCCGCCGAACGCGCGGCGCTCCTGCCGGTCCCAGATGACGAAGGCGAACATGCCGCGCAGCCGGGTGAGCACCTGCTCGCCCCAGAAGTGGTAGCCGGCGACGATCACCTCGCCGTCACCGGCGGTGGCGAACTGCGCGCCGAAGGTCCGGATCAGCTCCTCGCGCAGCTCGATGTAGTTGTAGATCTCGCCGTTGAAGGTGAGCAGGTAGCGCCCGTTCGCGTAGGACAGGGGCTCTTGGCTGGAGGCCACGTCGATGATCGCCAACCGCTTGTGCGCGAACACCCCGTCCGCGTACCGGCCGGAGGCGTCGCCGACCACCTCGACACCGGTCTCGTCCGGTCCGCGGTGGTGCAGGCATTCCAACGCCCCGGCGATGTTGTCGCGGTGGGCGGCGGCGTCGCCGCGCGCACTGAAGAAGGCCAGGAGTCCGCACATGGTCGTCATCTTTCCACGCGGCCCGAGCGGCCGTCGCGGCACCGCTGGGCTCTCCCCGTCGCGGCACCGTGCGCCCGGGCGGGAGGACGTCGGCAGCCGACGACCGGCGGTGGACGCCCCGGACGGGTGGCATCCGTCGCCCACGACACTGCCGGCGGTCCCGGCCCGGCCGGCCCCCGGCGGCGCGCGGTACCGTCTGACCTGCGACGACGCGGAGGGAGCGCAGCATGGCCGAGGGACGTACCGACAGCAGGCCGGCGGACGGCACCGAGTCGCACGACCCGGACTTCCCCGAGGCGTTCCTGGCGTTCATGCGGCAGGGCTGGCGGGACACCACCCTGCCGGTCGGCCCGCGGCCCGAGGTGCCGAACCACGCCAAGCGCCGGGCCGCGCTCTCGGCGGCCTTCCCGGGCGAGACCCTGGTGATCCCGACCGGCGGCGAGAAGGTACGCGCCAACGACACCGACCACCCGTTCCGGCCGGGCAGCGACTTCGCCTACCTGACCGGCGACCACGACCCGGACAGCGTGCTCGTGCTGCGGCCGAACGGGTCGGGCCACGACGCCACCCTGTACATGCGGCCCCGCTCGTCGCGGCGGACCGACGAGTTCTTCCGCAGCCGGCACGGCGAGCTGTGGGTGGGCCGACGGCACACCCTGGCCGAGAAGTCGGCCGAGCTGGGCCTGCCCACGGCGGACCTGACCGAGCTGGACGGGACGCTGGCCGACCTGGCGCCGGGGCGTACCCGGGTGCTGCGCGGTTTCGACGCGCGGGTGGACACCGCCGTGCGCCCGTACGACGGCCACCGCGCCGAGGGCCAGCCGGCCCGCGACCGGGAGCTGGCGATCGCGATCTCGGAGCTGAAGCTGGTCAAGGACGAGTGGGAGATCGCCCAGCTCCAGGACGCGGTCGACGCGACCGTACGGGGCTTCGAGGACGTGGCCCGGGCCCTGCCGGCGGACCGGGGCGTCTCGGAGCGCCTGCTGGAGGGGATCTTCGCGCTGCGCGCCCGGCACGACGGCAACGACGTCGGTTACGGCTCGATCGTCGGCGCGGGCGAGCACGCCACGATCCTGCACTGGGTGCACAACCACGGCACCACCCGGCCCGGCGAGCTGCTGCTGATGGACATGGGCGTGGAGAACCGCCACCTCTACACGGCCGACGTCACCCGGGTGCTGCCGGTCGACGGCCGCTTCACCCCGCTCCAGCGTCAGGTCTACGACGCCGTGCACGCCGCGCAGCAGGCCGGCATCGACGCGATCCGGCCCGGCGTGGCGTTCCGGGAGGTCCACCTGACGGCGATGCGGGTGCTCGCGCAGGCGCTGTCGGACCTGGGCCTGCTGCCGGTGAGCGTCGACGAGGCCATGGACGGGGGGTCGACGGTCTACCGGCGCTGGACGCTGCACGGCACCAGTCACATGCTCGGCATCGACGTGCACGACTGCGCGAACGCCCGCAAGGAGAAGTACCGCGACGGCACGCTGGGCGAGGGCTACGTGCTCACCGTCGAGCCCGGGCTCTACTTCCAGCCCGAGGACGAGCTGGTGCCCGAGGAGCTGCGCGGCATCGGCATCCGGATCGAGGACGACATCCTGGTCACCGCGACCGGCGCGGTGAACCTCTCCGCCGGGCTGCCGCGCGCCGCCGACGAGGTGGAGACCTGGCTGGCCGAGCAGCGCGAGGCGGGTCCCCGCCTGCCCGGCTGATCCCGGGGTACGACCACATGACGGGACCCGCCGCCACCGGCGCGGGTCCCGTCGTCGTTTGCGCTGCTCACCCCCTTCCTGCCCGGACCGTCCGGGTTGCCGCGTCACGTCCAGAGTGAGGGGAATACGGGGTTTTCTCGGATTAGGGCATCTCGCGAGGATCCTTCTCATACGGTGGCTATCAGAGGCTACAAACCCATTTGTGGCTAGTCGCGCCGCTTCAGATGGTGCGACCCCGTCTGACAGCAGGAAAGGGCGGAAGGCTCTGATGTCCAATGACGTAACGACTCCCGACGGTGGCGCCCCCACGGGCGCCCCGGCCCGAGGGCGGCGCAAACTCTGGGTGGCTGCAGGCGTTGCCGGCGTGGTCGGCCTGGCGGCACTGGGCGGCCTGGCCGCCCGCGAGGACAAGTCCGGCGGCGCGGACCGGCTGTCGGACGCGCAGTCGTCGACCCTGCGGCAGAACGTCAGCGACGCTGGCACAGCCGACCTGGGCTCCGGTGAGAAAGACGACAAGAGGGGTGTCCAGGACGCCCGCGGTGGCCGGGACGACTGGCAGGGCAAGGACTGGCAGGGCAAGGACGGCAAGGACTGGCAGGGCAAGGACGGCCGCGACGGCAAGGACAAGGACGGCCGTGACGGCAAGGACGCCAAGGAACTGCCGTGCGACACCGACGTGCTGGTCGAGGCGGTGAACAGGGCCAACGAGGACAACGGCGGAGCGTTCAAGCTGGCCAAGGACTGCACCTACCGGTTCACCGAGGAGACCGGGAACAACGCCTTCCCCGTCATCGACGAGCGGATCACGATCCTGGGCAACAACTCGACGTTCTTCCACGACGGCACCGCACTGTTCCGGTTCTTCGAGGTCGCCTCCGGCGGCGACCTGACGCTGAAGGACCTCACCCTCAAGGGCGGCCAGGTGACCGCGCCCCCGCCACCGCCGAGCGGCGCCAACGGCGGCGCCCTGCTGGTCCAGGAGGGCGGCGAGGCCACCCTGAAGCACACCAAACTCATCGACAACCGGGTCACCGGCGTCGGCAACCAGGGCAACGGCGGCGCCATCGCCAACTTCGGCACGGTCGAGATCGACAAGAGCGTCCTCGCCAACAACCACGCCCGCGGCGTCGGCAACGGCGGCAACGGCGGCGCCATCTACAACGAAGGCGTACTGACCGTCCACGACACCCGCATCGACAGCAACACCGCCACCGGCAACAGCGCGGTCAGCGGCAACGGCGGCGGCATCGCCAACGAGGACGACGGCATCGCCACCATCGCCTACAGCCAGATCACCAACAACAAGGCCAGCAACGACGGCGGCGGCATCCACAGCGAAGACGACGCCCGCCTCACCATCACCCGCACCAAGATCGCCCACAACACCGCCTGCGACGACGGCGGCGGCATCCACAACGACGGCGACTCCACCATGCTGCTGGAATACGTCATCATCGCCGGAAACAAGGCCACCGACGACGGCGGCGGCATCTACCACGACAGCGACAACATCGCCACCATCAAGCACACCGCCTTCACCGACAACACCGCCGGCGACAACGGCGGCGGCCTGTTCAACGGCGAAACCCTCAACCTCTACGACAGCGAGTTCAAGGGCAACCACGCCGAACAGGGCGGCGCCATCTACAACGACAACAACGCCGTCCTCACCATCCGCGACAGCAAGATCGTCGGCAACTTCGCCTCCGAAACCGCCGGCGCAGGTGGCATCTACAACAACGGCAACGCCACCGCCGTCAACCTCGACAACAAGACCATCATCAAGAAGAACGAACCCCGCAACTGCACCAACGTCACCGGCTGCGCCAACTGAACCACCACATAACGAAGGGATCCCTTCCCCTGCCCGGGGGAGGGATCCCTTCCGTGCGGGCGCCGGTCCGGGACGAATCCGCCCCGGGGCTGGAAAGGTGCCCGGGTTCCGGGGCGATTGAGGCGACTCGTGGCGTAGCCGCCGGTTCGGCACGACTGCGGGGCGCACTCCTCGCCGTCCGGACCGTCACGCCTTGACCCGCGATACCCCTAACGTGGGCTCCTTTCGGATATGACCGTGAAGGGAAAAAGATTCTCATACGGTGGTCCTCAGTAGCTACAACCGATTTGTAGCCAGGGCAGCCCGCAGTGGCGGAGCAGCCCTGTCTGGTACGAGGAGAGAGCAGAGAGCTCCGATGTCCAACTACCTTCGCAAGAACGCCGAGAACACCGCGCCGAAGAGCCGGCGCAAGCTGTGGCTCGCCACCGGCGTCGCCGGGCTGACCGGCGTGGTCAGCCTCGCCGGCGTCACCGTCGCGAGCAGCGCGGGCGCCGTCGGGGTCGACCGTCTCACCGACCTGAAGTGGTCCACGGCCGAGCAGGTCACCAAGGATGACGCCGCCGGTCGCGACGACCGGGCGGGCGAGACCGGCAAGGGCCAGGAGGGGCAGGACGCCCGCGGTGGCCGGGACGACTGGCAGGGCAAGGACTGGCAG
This sequence comes from Micromonospora sp. ZG13, assembly GCF_059359355.1. NCBI lineage: Bacteria > Bacillati > Actinomycetota > Actinomycetes > Micromonosporales > Micromonosporaceae > Micromonospora > Micromonospora sp. ZG13. The sequence continues at coordinate 14,264 of NZ_JCADBQ010000023.1, read as the reverse complement.
GGCAAGGACGGCAAGGACTGGCAGGGCAAGGACGGCCGCGACGGCAAGGACAAGGACGGCCGTGACGGCAAGGACGCCAAGGAACTGCCGTGCGACACCGACGTGCTGGTCGAGGCGGTGAACAGGGCCAACGAGGACAACGGCGGAGCGTTCAAGCTGGCCAAGGACTGCACCTACCGGTTCACCGAGGAGACCGGGAACAACGCCTTCCCCGTCATCGACGAGCGGATCACGATCCTGGGCAACAACTCGACGTTCTTCCACGACGGCACCGCACTGTTCCGGTTCTTCGAGGTCGCCTCCGGCGGCGACCTGACGCTGAAGGACCTCACCCTCAAGGGCGGCCAGGTGACCGCGCCCCCGCCACCGCCGAGCGGCGCCAACGGCGGCGCCCTGCTGGTCCAGGAGGGCGGCGAGGCCACCCTGAAGCACACCAAACTCATCGACAACCGGGTCACCGGCGTCGGCAACCAGGGCAACGGCGGCGCCATCGCCAACTTCGGCACGGTCGAGATCGACAAGAGCGTCCTCGCCAACAACCACGCCCGCGGCGTCGGCAACGGCGGCAACGGCGGCGCCATCTACAACGAAGGCGTACTGACCGTCCACGACACCCGCATCGACAGCAACACCGCCACCGGCAACAGCGCGGTCAGCGGCAACGGCGGCGGCATCGCCAACGAGGACGACGGCATCGCCACCATCGCCTACAGCCAGATCACCAACAACAAGGCCAGCAACGACGGCGGCGGCATCCACAGCGAAGACGACGCCCGCCTCACCATCACCCGCACCAAGATCGCCCACAACACCGCCTGCGACGACGGCGGCGGCATCCACAACGACGGCGACTCCACCATGCTGCTGGAATACGTCATCATCGCCGGAAACAAGGCCACCGACGACGGCGGCGGCATCTACCACGACAGCGACAACATCGCCACCATCAAGCACACCGCCTTCACCGACAACACCGCCGGCGACAACGGCGGCGGCCTGTTCAACGGCGAAACCCTCAACCTCTACGACAGCGAGTTCAAGGGCAACCACGCCGAACAGGGCGGCGCCATCTACAACGACAACAACGCCGTCCTCACCATCCGCGACAGCAAGATCGTCGGCAACTTCGCCTCCGAAACCGCCGGCGCAGGTGGCATCTACAACAACGGCAACGCCACCGCCGTCAACCTCGACAACAAGACCATCATCAAGAAGAACGAACCCCGCAACTGCACCAACGTCACCGGCTGCGCCAACTGACGACAGTCACGCGGTATCAGCTGGGAACGGCATCGGCTGACACAGAGAACGGTCCGGCCCCCTTCCGCTCGGCGGGAGGGGGCCGGACACGTGTGACACGACTACTGCCGCACGAAGACCGCCACGCTGCGCGCCGGCACCGTGAACGTGCCGCTGGCCCGGTCGAAGGAGGCCGTCCGCAGCGCCTCGTCCGCCGAGGTCCGCAGCACCGGGTGCAGTGCCACGTCCGCCCCGCGCAGCCCGGTCAGCCGCTGCGTCGCCGTCTCGGGCGTGGCGTTGAAGACCACCGTCACCGACTTCCACCGCCCGTCGAGGCCCCGGCCGTCCAGCGTCATCGTGAGTACGCCAGGGGTTTCGGCCGCGCCGGAGAGCGGGAAGGCGACCCGCTTCTGCACCTGCTCCGCCGTGGCCAACCCGAAGACCGGCGAGGAGCCCCGGATCTTCAGCAGCTCGGCGTAGCGGGCGTCGGCCAGGTCGATCGCCGCGCAGTCCGGGACCAGCGCCGGGTCGGCCAGCAGCGGCTTCGCGTACGGCCACTTGTCCCGGTTGTCCTGCTCGGGCGGCAGGCCGGCGCCGAAGCCGTTGCCCTGGGCGCAGTCCCAGCGGATCTGGTTGAACCAGTCGCCGGAGTTGTACGAGTTGCGGTCCAGCGACTTCGAGCGCAGCCGCTCGGTGCCGGTGGTGACGAACCCGGGCCCCTGCCCCATCACCACCGTGCTCAGCGCCAGCACCTGCATCCGCGCCCGGTCCGCCGCCGGGGTGTCCTGCGGCAGCTTGTACGCCAGCGCGTCGTACAGGATCTCGTTGTCGTGCGCGTCGACGTAGGTGACCGCCTCCCCCGGCGCGGCGGTGTAGCCGGCGGGCGAGCCGTTGTAGTCGACCTGCGCGCCGGTGACCTGCCGGCCCGACGAGTCGGTGAACCGGTACCCGCGCAGGTTGCCGGTGAGCCCCACCTTGATCAGGTCGTGCTGGTGCAGCAGGCGGGCCCGCTGCTGGGCCGTGGACCCGTTCACGTCGTCGCCGTTGGGGTCGGTGAACAGACCGGAGGCGAAGCCCTGCACGCGGGGGTTGGCGTCGAACGGCCCGCCGCCGCGCACCGCGTCGCGGAGCCGGTCGTTGAAGGTGCCGATCCCGGTGCCGGCCATGTTGGCCTGGGTGGCCTGCGTGAACCGGGCGTCGTCGGCGACCTCGCCAAAGTTCCAGCCCTCGCCGTAGAGCAGGATCTTCCTGCCGTCCACGCCGTCGCGGGCGACGGTCAGCTCGTCGAGCGCCTTGCGTACGGCCAGGATGTTCGCCTTCGGGTGGTGGCCCATCAGGTCGAACCGGAAGCCGTCCACCTTGTACGCCCGGGCCCAGGTGACCAGGGAGTCCACGACGAGCTTGCCCATCATGGCGTGCTCGGGGGCGGTGTTGGCGCAGCAGGTCGAGGTGGCGACGGCGCCGTCGTCGAGCAGGCGGTGGTAGTAGCCGGGCACGATCTGGTCGAGCACCGACTTCGGATCGGCGCCCGCCGCCGAGGTGTGGTTGTAGACGACGTCCATCACCACGCGCAGCCCGGCGCCGTTGACGCCGGCCACCATCTGCCGGAACTCCGTCGTGCGCTTCGCCCCGGCCGGGTCGACGGCGTAGCCGCCCTCCGGCACGGTGTAGTGCAGCGGGTCGTACCCCCAGTTGTAGCCGTCGGTGTCGGCGACCGCCGCGACGCACTTCTGCTGCTGCTCGGAGTCCGGCGGCAACGCGGCCAGGTCGCAGGCCGGCTGCCGCTGGTCGGCGCGGCGCTCGGGGATGGTGGCGAAGTCGAACGCGGGCAGCAGGTGCAGGTGGGTGACCCCCGCGTCGCCGAGCGCCTTCAGGTGCTTCATGCCGGCGGTGCCCGGGTCGGTGAAGGCGAGGTAGGTCCCCCGCCGCTCGGCCGGCACGGTGGTGTCGGCGACGGAGAAGTCCCGCACCGACAGCTCGGAGATCTGTACCTTCGTCGACGGCACCGCCGCCGGCTTGCGCAGCTTCGCCCAGCCCGCCGGGGCGAGCGCCGGGTCGGTCAGGTCCACGATCTGGCTGTGCGTGGAGTCCGGCGCGAGCGCCAGCGAGTACGGGTCGGTCACCGAGGCGGTGACCAGCTTCTGCGTCGCCGGCTGCCACGCCTGGACCTGGTAGCGGTAGTACCGGCCGGTCCAGTCGCGGGAGCCGCGCACCGACCAGACGCCGGTGCGGTCGTCGCGGCGCATCGCCACCGTCCGCGGCGTCGCGGTCGGCGAGTCGAAGAGCTGCAACGACACCTGCCGCGCCGTCGGCGCCCAGAGCGACAGCGTCGGCACCCTGCCGGCGAAGGTCGGTCCGAGTCGCGCGCTGGTGGCGCGGGCGTAGACGTCGTCGAGCACGCCGGGGATCTGCACGCCGGTCGCGGCGAGCAGGGCGCCCTCGGCGTCCCGCTCGGTCACGAGGAGCTGCCCGCGCAGGGCCGCCGGCACCTTCGCCAGGTCCCGCCGGTCGAGGGTGAAGGCGCCGTGCGCCCACAGGTGCGGGAAGGCCGCGCGCTGGGCCTCGGTGAGGCCGTTGCGCTGCGCGGTCAACGGCAGCGTGGCGTACGTCCCGACGAGCTCGCCGTCGGCAACGGTCACCCCGCCGGTCGGGGCGGCCACCAGGGCGTACGTCCTGCCGTCGGTGGGCCCGGCCTGCCAGGCGACGGTGGAGCGGTCGATCCAGTGCGCCTTCTGTTTCGTGATGTCGACGTCCCGGGCGGCGCCGGACGCGGTGGACGGCAGCAGCCGCCCGGGCGTGCCGGCGAGCAGCCACACCTCCCGCCCGGCGGCGGCGAAGTCGAGCCGCTGGTCGGTCGGCAGGTCCTTCTCGTCCCCCTTGTGGATGATGTAGCTGAGTCCGGTCGCCCCGGCGGCCAGCGGCACCCGGAAGACCGCGCCGAAGGAGTCGATCCGGGCCGGGGCGAGCGGGGCGGCCCAGTCCGTCGGGTTGGCGGCGCCGTCCCACACGTGCAGGCCCCAACCGTCGTAGTTGCCGTCGGCGCGGCGGTAGTGGATGACGGCGGTGCCGTCCGCCACGGGCGGGTCGGGCTCGCCGGTGGCGGCCTCCCGGCTCGGGTAGGTCGCCGGGTCGCCCTGCTTGACCCAGACCTCGCCGGTGCGCGTCACGTCGATCGTCCGGTCCTGTTCCACGTCCTTGGTGCCGGCCTTGTCCACGACCAGGAAGCCGACGGACTTCGCGCCCGGCTTGAGCTTCACCCAGGCGAACCGGCCGTAGGAGTCCTCGCCGGCGAACGGCTGCCCCTTGGGCCACTCGGTCGCGTACGCCGGGTCGATGTCGCCCCAGGCGTAGAGGCCCCAGTCGTCGTAGCCGCCGGCCGGGCGCTGGTAGTGCACCACGGCCCACTCCCGGGACGCGGACTGCGCCGGGGTGCCCACGGTCGCGGTGGACCGGGCGGTCGCGGTGCGGCCCTTTCCGTCGCGGACGACGGCCTTGTACTCGATCCGCGTACCGCCGGCCAGCCCGGTCAGGTCGTGGTGCACCGTGTACGGGGCCGTCTCGGCGCTGGCGAGCAGCGTCCACCTGCCGCCGGCGACCCGGGCGGCGACGGTGACCGTGGCCAGCGGGTCGCCGGTGACCTGCGCGGTGACGGCGGCCTTCGTGGCGACGGGCGCGCCGGGTGCGGGGGCGGTGATCGTGATCCGTGGCGCGGCGTCGGGCGCCGCGATCGGGGCGCCGGCACGGTGCACCACGGCCGACAGCGGCGGCACGGTCAGCGTGAGTTTGCCGTCCGCGCCGGCGACCGGGGCGGACGATGCGCCGTAGACGCCGGTGAAGGTGGCGCCGGCCGACCAGGTGTCCACGGTGACAGTCTGCGCCGTCGCGGCGTTGTTCACCGCGACGACGTACTCGGTGCGCTGCTTCGGGTCGATCCGGGAGAACGCGAAGACGCCCGGGCCGTCGGCGGCGTACCGGCCGACCTGCACGCCGTCGCGCAGGGCCGGGTGCGCCTGACGCAGCGCGCCCAGCTCGGCGATGGCCCGGTACAGCGGGTGGGCGCGGTCGAACTGGTCGCTGGAGTGGGTGCGGTCGGTGCCGAGCAGGTCGTCGTCGAGGTAGTCGGGGGTCTTCGAGGCGAACATGTCCTGCCGGGCGTCCTTGTCGCCGCCCGGGCCGGTGAAGCCCTGCTCGTCGCCGGAGTAGACCACCGGCTGACCGCGGGTCAGGAACATCAGCTCGTGGGCGAGCTGGTCGCGGCGCAGGTGGGTGGCCGGGTCGGTGCCGCCGCCGGCGATGAACGAGCCGATCCGGCCCATGTCGTGGTTGCCGAGGAAGGTGGTCAGCCGGCGCGCGTCGGTGTCGCGGGCGCGGTAGAGGTCGTCGCGGGCGTACACGTCGGCGAGCGCCCTGGCGGAGCCGTCGCCGGCGGTATAGCCGCGCGCCGCCTCCTGGAAGGCGAAGTCGAGGGTGGCCGGCAGGCCGCCGCGCCGCACGTACGTCGAGGTGATCTCCGGATCGGCGCTGTAGACCTCGCCGAACATGAAGAAGTCCTTCTTGCCGGCGCGCGCGGCGGCGCGCTCGACGCCCTGGCTGAACTGCGGCCAGAATTCGAGGTTCGCGTGCTTGACGGTGTCCAGCCGGAAGCCGTCGACGCCGGTGGAGGCCACCCAGTCGGAGTAGACCTTGGTCAGGCCGCGCACCACCTCGGGGCGCTCGGTCCACAGGTCGTCGAGGCCGAAGAAGTCGCCGTACTCGCTGTTCTCGCCGGCGAAGGTGGAGTCGCCCCGGTTGTGGTACATCGTCGGGTCGTTGAGCCACGCCGGGACCTTGACCTTCGCGTCGGCCGGGGTCGCGAACGTCGGGGTGTACGGGAACGACGTCGTGTCCACCTTCGGGAAGCCCCGGCTGCCGTCGGCGTAGTTGCGGTCCTCGAAGGGGCGCCCCTGCGCGTCGGTGTACGGCGACGTCGCCTTGTCCACGTAGGTGTACTTGTCCTCGGCGTACTTGATGACGTCGGCGGTGTGGTTGACGATGACGTCGAGGTAGACCTTGATGCCCCGCCGGTGCGCGAGCGCGACCAGCCGCTTCAGGTCCTCCTTCGTGCCGAAGTGCGGGTCGACCTGGGTGAAGTCGGTGATCCAGTAGCCGTGGTAGCCGGCGGAGACGTCGGCCCCGGTGCCCTGCACCGGACGGTTCTTGAAGATGGGGGCGAGCCAGATGGCCGTCGTGCCGAGCCCCTCGATGTAGTCGAGCCGGTCCATGACGCCCTTGAGGTCGCCACCGTGGTAGAAGCCCTTGTCGGTGGGGTCGAGGCCGGTGGAGAGGCGGTCGCCGGTGAGGCCGCCGGTGTCGTTGCGCCGGTCGCCGTTGGCGAACCGGTCCGGCAGGACGAAGTAGAACTGCTCGGCGCGGGCCTGCGGGTCACCGGCGGAGAGCAGCGCCTCCGCGGAGGGCTCGGCGCGCCACTGCGTGGCGCCGGCGGTGAGCAGCGGGCCGGTGCCGTCGGGGGCGTCGGCGGCGAGCTGCCGCACGGCCATCGGGGTGCCGACGAGGGTGAGGGTGAGCAGGGAGACGAGGGCGAGCAGGGCCTTGCGCGGTAACGGCGGGGGTTTCATCGACGCCTTCCTCTGGTCGCTGACTGGCCCGCACGCTAACCCTTGCCGAAACGTTCTGCAATACCTTGCAAACAAAGTCGTAACACGGCAGATGGCTTGCAAAGGAAACGGCCCGGCGAGGTTCGCGCCGGGCCGGGGAGGGTGGGGTGGGCTAGACGCGGCAGGCGCCGCCGTCGACCGAGCAGCTCGTCGGGCGGCTCTGGGTGCCCTGGACGTAGAAGCGCAGGGTGGCCGACGCGCCCCCGGGCAGGTCGCCGCCGCTGCGGTAGGTGAAACCGTCGTCGATCCGTTGCGCCGTCCCCTGTGGCGCGCCCTCGATCCACGCGCTGCCCAGCCGCGCCCCCGGGAAGGTCAGCCGCGCCGTCCACTCCCGACCCGTCGACGAGGTGTTGCCGACCAGCAGCTCCCCGACGAAGCCGTCCGCGTACGACTCCACCACCCGGTAGCGGCCCGTCAGCGGCGACGCGGGCGACGGTGGCGGCGCGATCAGCGCCGCGCCACTGCCGCTGGGGGTCGGCGACGGCGGGCGGCTGCTGCGCTCGGGCCTGGACCGCGTCGGAGTGGGGCGGGCGGTGGCACGCGCGGACGGCGAGGCCGTCGCCCGGGGCGAGCGGGTGGCCGTGGCGCTGGTCGCCGACGGCTCCGGGTCGGCCAGGCCGACGGTCGGCAGCGGCGGGGCGGGCTGTGCGTCGAACGCGGGACCGCGCCCCCGGTAGGTGCCCAGCGCGATGGCGAGCAGGACCACCATCACCACGACGCCGACGGACACCACGATCCACGGCGACGACGCGACGGCGGTCGTGCCGTAGGACCTGCTCGGTGCTCGGCGCGTCTCGGGCATGCCCATCCTCCCGCGGTCGTCCCGGGCAGCGTAGCGGTCGACGGCGACATGGTGCGACCGTCCGCGCACGGCGCGACCGCGCGCCGGCTCCCACGCGGCCGGTGCCGACACGGGCGACGCGGCGATGCGGGCCGCCGCCACGGCCTTCGGGCGTCGCGGTCGCGTCGGCGGTCAGGAGGTACGCAGGACGGTGCAGATGACCGGACCGTCGTCGGTGGAGCGCAGGAGGTAGCGGTAGCGCTCGCCGGGCACCCTGCGGCCCCGGCTGTCCAGGAACTCCCACTCCACGGCCACCATGGTCAGCAGCGCCGACATCGGCTGCACGTCCTCGATGGCCGCGTGCGCCGCGACCAGCTCGCGCTCCTGGTAGTCGGGGGCCGCGCCGACGAAGGACAGCGCCACCGCTGCCGGCGAGGTGAACGAGAAGCTGTACGTGTCGGCGACCACCATCCCCGGCAGCGCGTAACAGCCGGCGATGGCGGCCACGTCGCCGGTGGTCAGCGCCACGCCGTACCGGTCGAAGAAGTCGGTCAGCGTGTCCAGATCGGTGGATGCTCTCACGGGGACAGCAATTGCCGGCCGGACCACGGACCAAACCTCAGCGCGGCGGGATGCGTACCTCGATCTCGGCCCCGAGCTGGGCGCCGTTCGCGAGGCCGAGGTCGTCGCCGCTCCAGAACCGACCCGGGTCGTACCAGTTGGGGCGCCGCCCGGCGGGGAGCAGACCCATCGCCTCGTAGGTCACCGCGACCACCTCCGCACAGTACGCCGTCTCCAGCGCACGCTCGCGTGCGGCGGCTCCGGCGCGCTCGGGCGCCGGGGCCTCGGGGCGGTGGCCGTCGCGGCCGCGCAGGGCCGGCACGCGCACCGCCGGGACCTGGCCGCGCAGGGTCGGCACGCGTACCGCCGGGACCCGGCCCCGCAGCCAGCGCCAGGCGAGCTGGGCGGTGGACGGGAACGGGGTGCCGTCCAGCCGGGCGACGGTGCGCAGCACCGCCTTCTCCATCTCCGCGTCGGCCGCCGGGTCGAGCTGGCGCAGCCAGGCCCGCTGGCCGTACCGGTTGGCCCACACGCAGACCGCGTCGCGCAGGTCGTGCAGCTGCACGCCGCGCTGGTGGGTGCCCGTCCACATGTCCGGCAGCGACCTGCCCAGCTCGGCGTGCCACATCAGCGGCGGCATGTCGTCCAGCACGACCGCCATGCCGACGTGGTTGACCGGGCTGTTCGTGGTCAACTGGATGGCCCGGTCGGGCACGCTGCGGCCCCGGAAGACCCACACGTCACCGGTACGGGTCAGGTCCACGGCCTCGTCCAGGCTGATGCTCATGGGGGTCTACCCTAGGCCGATGCGGCAAGGGATGCGGTGGTGGAAGGTGCTCGGGCTGGCCGGCCTCGCCGGCGTGGCGGCGTCGGGCGTGGTCATCGCCCGGGCGGAACGGCGGCGTCGGGCGTACACCCCGGAGGAGATCCGGGCCCGGCTGCGCGACCGGCACGCGGAGGCGACGGCGCCCGCCGACGACGCGCGCTGAGCCCCGCCGACGTCAGTCGACGTCGTGGTGGTTGCGGTCCCAGCGCCCGCCGACGGGCGGGGTGTCCAGCCGCACCGCCCCGACGGCGTTGCCCGCGAGGTCGTTGTCCTCGATCCGGCAGGACACGCAACTGCCCGCCGGGGTGATCCAGAGCCCGTACGTCTGGGTCTGCTCGTCGCGGTGGTCCCAGATCCGGTTGCCGCGCACCGTGGCGGAGTCGAACGGCGCGTTGACGGTGATGCCGGCCCTGACCGGTGGGGCCGCCGGCAGTTCGTACGACGCGCCGGGCGGCGGCGTGTCCTCGTTCCAGCCGGTCGGCGAGTCCGCCCGCACCTCGGCGAGCGTCAGGGCGGTGTCGGTGTTCGACACCACCACCGCCGTGCGTGAGCCGACCCGTACCACCTTGCCCCGGTGCCCGTCGTGCGGCCAGTGCGCCGCCAGGTCGGTGACGGACCGGTGGTGGTAGCGCACCGACTCGCCCTGGCCGGTGGCGGCCGGGGCGCACCGGCGGCCGTTGTTGCGGATCCGGTTGCCCACCACGACCGCGTCGGTCATCGGCCGGTCGATCCGGATCGCGTCCAGGCCGTTGTCCCAGAAGTCGTTGCCGTCGACGACCACGCCCGCCGCCGCACCCCGGTAGCCGTGTCCCAGGTCGTGCTCGTGGTAGCCGTACTCCCCGTTGGCGCTGATCCGGTTCCCGCGCACCGTGTACGGGCCGGGCGTGTTGCCCATGCTGATCCCGTCGCGGACGTTGCGGTCTATCACGCAGTCGCTGATGATGCCGCCCCGGCCGGCGACTCCCGCCGTGCCGTTGCCGGAGACGTCGAAGCCCGCGTCCAGGTTGCCGGTCAGGGTGCAGGCGGAGACGATCAGCCCGTCGGCGCCCCAGTCGGAGATGCCGAAGCGGTTCGCCTGGCTGTGGCAGCCGATGATGCGGTAGCCGCGTGGCGGGGTCCAGTAGTCCTTCTGGAGTTCGAGGAAGATCCCGTTGGTGCCGTTGCCGAGGGCGGTGCAGTTGGCGATCGTGAGACGCTCCACGTCGCCCCACCCGCCGATGCCGACGCCGATGCCCGCGCCGCCCATCTCCTCGCCGTTGTCGAGCCGCCCGCACCCGACCACGACCACGCCGTCGATCAGGCTGTCCTGGAGGAAGTCGCAGCCGAGCCCGGTGGCGCCGGTGTGGTGGATGTAGAGGTTGCGGAAGACGCCGCGCACCACGTACTGGAGGCCGAGCCCCTTGGCGAGGTAGTTGTACTCGACCATCGCCACGCCGGAGCCGTCGATCTCGAAGTCCGCGAAGGTGCAGTCGGCGATGTACCGGTCGCGGCTCGCGCCGTGCTGCACCGTCGTCCAGAAGGCCAACGGCGTCGGGTTCGCCCGGTTGCCCTCGTTGCTGAGCAGGAACCGCGTCGCCCCCGGACCGGAGCCGATCAGCGACACCCCGCTGCGCCAGACCGTCCCGGCGTCACGGATCGAGTAGATCCCCGGCGGGCAGTGGATGACCCGGGCCCGCCCGTCGGCGGCGTATCCCTCGCCGAGGCGGTCGACCAGGGCCGACAGTGCCGGCTGGTCGTTCGTCACGCCGTCGCCGCGCAGCCCGAACTCCCGCGCGTCGCACCACAGGGGCGCCCCTGCGACCGGGGTGAGCCGCTTCGCGGTGGACACGCCCTGCTGCGGCATCCGACCCCTCCTCCACGACGTCCGGCGTTCGCCGGTGACCGGCGCATTCCCGCCGCACCCGCCGGGAAACGCGCTACCCGGCGGGCGTGGACCCCTCCGACGACGCGGCCGGCGACGGGCCGGGCTCCGCACCGGTGCCGGGCGTCGCGCCGGTGCGGCGCACCGCCTCCGCCACGGCCTCCGCGGTACGTCCCACGAGCGCTCCCCCGTCGTCGAGCAGCAGCAGGGGCCGCTGGATCAGCTCCGGGGCGGCCACCATCGCCTCGATCCAGCGCGGCTCCGCCGCCTCGTCCCGTGGCCAGTCGGCCATGCCGAGGGCCACCGCGGCGGGTTCCCGCGTACGACAGACTTCCCAGGGGCGCGCGTCGAGCCGGCGCAGCACCTCGGTCAGCTCCGCGGCGCTCGGCGGCCGGTCCAGGTACGGGCGCACCACGTAGCCGACCCCTGCCTCGTCGAGGGCGGTACGGGCGGCGGCGCACTTCGAGCAGGACGGGTTGTTCCAGATCTCCATGCCCGCCATGGTCGCAACCACCCCGCCGTCGGCACGATGAGGGCCGTCCGGGGTGGCGTCACCCGCGTTCCCCGTTCTTCCCTTCCGTACGCGGCCGGAGCGGCGCGGCGTTCTCGCGTCGCGGATCGGGGACGATGTCAAGACCGGCGGACCGGCGACGACCACTGAGCGAGCGGCGTCACCGGGACGCCCACGGGCGAGGAGAATCAGACGTGAAGTTCCTGTTGATCATGCACATGAACCCGCAGATCTGGGAGGCGCTCACCGAGGACGAACGCAACGAGGTGATGAAGGGCCACGAGGAGTTCATCGAGACGATCCGCGAGTCCGGCGAGATGCTCGGGACGACCGCGCTGGCCGAGCCGGCCGAGAGCGTCGTCGTCCGGGTCCGTGGAGGCGCGCCCACGGTAAGCGACGGCCCGTACCTGGAAGCCAAGGAGTACCTCGGCGGCTACTACCTCATCGAGTGCGCCGACCGGGACCGGGCCGTCGAGCTGGCCGCGCTGATCCCGGACGCCAGGGTGGAGGGTCTCGGCGTCGAGATCCGTCAGGTGATCTTCTCCTCGGGGGCCGAAGCGGCCTCGGTACGGGTGAGCGGTGCGGCGGCGACGAGCTGAGTCGGGCGTACCGGTCGGCGGCCAGGTGCTCGCCGACCGGTCCACCGGCGTTCCCACCGCTGCCCACGACGACGGACGGGCGGGCCGCGACGCGCTGGTAGGCCGCGACCGCGACGACGGGCGGGCGGGCCGTGGCCGGCTGCAGGCACGCGACGGCCGGGTGGGCGGCGAGGATCTCGGGCGCCTGCTGCGTGAGCTGGCACCGCGGGTCCTCGGCGCGCTGCTGCGCAGGTACGACGACTTCGACGCCTGCGAGGACGCGCTCCAGGAGGCCATGCTGGCGGCGACGGTCCAGTGGCCGGTCGACGGGGTGCCGGAGCACCCGCGCGGCTGGTTGGTGACGGTCGCCGCCCGCAGGTTCATCGACCAGATCCGCAGCGAACGGGCCCGCCGGGACCGGGAGGCGGCCAGCGCGAGCCGGGAACTGCCCGAGGCGATGGTCGCCCCCGGCCCCGACGAGCAGATGCCGCGCGACCACGACGACACCCTGACGCTGCTGTTCATGTGCTGCCATCCCGCGCTCACCCCGGCCTCGCAGGTCGCCCTGACGCTGCGCGCCGTCGGCGGTCTCACCACGGCCGAGGTCGCCGGCGCCTTCCTGGTGCCCGAGGCCACCATGGGTCCGCGCATCAGCCGCGCCAAGCAACGGATCCGGGCCGCCGGCACGACGTTGAGCGGACCGGCGTACGCCGAACGGCTGGGCGCCGTCCTGCACGTGCTCTATCTGATCTTCAACGAGGGCTACACCGCGACCTCCGGCCCCGACCTGCACCGACCCGACCTGGCCACGGAGGCCATCCGGCTGACCCGGGCGATCCACCGCTCGCTGCCCGACGACGGTGAGGTCGCCGGCCTGCTCGCGTTGATGCTGCTGACCGACGCCCGACGCGCGGCCCGTACCGACGCCGAGGGCGGCCTGGTCCCGCTGGGCGAACAGGACCGGCTCCGCTGGGACGCCGACCTGATCGAGGAAGGTACCCGGCTCGTCACCGACGCGATGCTGCGCTGCCCGCTCGGCCCGTACCAGCTACAGGCGGCCATCGCGGCCGTGCACGTGGGGGCGCCCCACGTGGCCGACACCGACTGGCGGCAGATCGAGTTCCTGTACCGCCTGCTGTGCCGGATCGCGCCCAATCCCATGGCGACGCTCAACCACGCGATCGCCGTGGCGATGACCGACGGTCCGGACGCCGCCCTGGCCATGGTGTCGGCGCTGGCCGCCGACGACCGGATGGCCCGCCACCACCGCCTCGCGGCCACCCGCGCCCACCTGCGGGAACTCGCCGGAGACACGGCAGCCGCGCGGGAGGACTACCTGCTCGCGTCCCAGCGCACCTTCAGCCTCCCGGAGCAGCGCTACCTGCGTGCCCGAGCCGACCGGCTCACCCCGATGGACGCCACGCCCCAGAATTCCGAAAGGCGCCCGACCGGCCCGGCCGGTACGCCGACGTGACACCCAGGCCCCGCTGCCCTCGCGCGGGACCACTCCCATAGCGCCAGCCCTTCTGCGGCGAGCGCCCGGTGGGCCGACAAGCCCCGTCGCTCCCGAGAGCGCCTGCGCGAACGCCGCTGCCGTTCACGACGCTAAGCCATGGTGATCAGAACCTCATGGACCGTAAAGCAGCCGGAAAACGCCATGGGGTCCTGATCACGATGCGGCCATCTCGTGCGGTTCGGGTGCGGAGTCCGGTTCCGACAGGATGTGCGGCTCCGGCGCGGAGTCCGATTCCGACAGGATGTGCGGCTCCGGCATGGTGGGCGGTTCCGGCGCTGTGTCCGGTTCGGGCATCCTGTGCGGTTCGGGGATGGTGTGCGATCCCCGGGTCAGCGCGTCCGGGCCGGTCTCGTCTGGTTTGCGGGGGTTTGGGGTGGGGCGGGTCACCGGGTCGGTGGGCATGGGTCGGGGGCCCCGGTCGTTGTATCCATCGTGAGCGCGTGACCCCCGGGAGCCCTTGCGGTGGCCGGGCCGAGGTCGGAATGCCGGCCGGGTCCGCGTCGTTGCATCCCCCCGGGACACGCCCCACCCTCTCGTCGTAGGGCGCACCCCTTTCTGGTTTCGACCCCTTTCCTCACCCGCGGCACCCGTCCCCCCTTTGGCGTGTCCGCGTACCCCCGATCGGAAGGTGCCGACATCATGCGTACCGACATCCTGCGCAAGACCGCCCTGACCGCCGCCGGGCTCGCCTTCACCGGCGGCGCCATCGCCGGCCCCGTCACCACCGCCTACGCCGC
>NZ_JCADBQ010000022.1:0-92174 GCF_059359355.1 Micromonospora sp. ZG13 | reverse complement strand
AAGACCATGCGCGAGACCGGCGCGGACATGAAGGTCAAGTACAAGGAGACGGCGCGCGGCGGACTGGCCGTCAACGTGATCGAGTGCTGAGGGGGCGTTCGTTCATCGACTGCTAGCCTGTCGTCCGTCCGGTGAGGCGGGAGGCGGCGGTGACCTCTGGCGTCGCGGCGTTGTGGTCGCACCGCACCTCGCTGCGCATCCTCGTCAGGCGCGACCTCGCCGTGAAGTACCAGCAGTCCGTGCTCGGGTACCTCTGGTCGCTGATCGAGCCCCTCGGCCTGGGAGCGATCTACTGGTTCGTCTTCGGCGTCCTCTACTCGCGGGACACCAACCGCCACCTCGGCGACGCGGCCGACTCGTACCCGCTGTTCCTGCTCACCGGGATCTTCGCCTGGATGTGGACCAGCTCGGCGCTGAGCGAGGCCACCAACGCGCTGACCGGTCAGGCCCGGCTGATCACGACGATGAACCTGCCCCGGCAGGTCTTCCCCATCGGCCGGGTCGCCGGCCGTTTCGCCGAGTACGCCGCCGGCCTGCCGATCCTCGTCGCCGTCGCCGTCGGGTACGCCGCGTCCGGGCGGGTCGAGCCGGGCTGGTCGCTGCTGGCCCTGCCGCTGGCGGTGGCGGTGCAGGGCGTCCTGCTGGTCGGGCTGGCCCTGCTGCTCTCGGCGGTCAACGTGCTGATGCGCGACGTCGAGCGCTTCATGCGGCTGGTCGTCCGGGTGCTCTTCTACGCCACCCCGATCATCTATCCGCTGAGCCTCGTACGCGACGCCGACCTGCCCGGCTGGCTGAAGGCCGCGTACGAGTTGAACCCGCTGGTCGGCATCTTCCAGCTGCACCACGCGGTCTGGTACCCCGACGAGTTCCCGGACGCCCGGCTGCTCGCGACCGCCGTCGGCGTCAGCCTGCTGGTGCTGGTCGCCGGCTGGTGGTCGTTCCGTCGGCTCGAACCCGCCCTGCTCAAGGAACTGTAGGGATGGCCGAGGCGATCATCGAGGCGGACCGGCTCGGCATCCGGTTCGTCCGCAACCGGCGGCGGCAGTTGCGGCTGCGGGAGCTGTTCATCCACCGGGGGCGGCACGGTGCCGACGACGGCCGGTTCTGGCCGCTGCGGGACGTGTCGTTCTCGGTGGGCGCCGGGGAGACCGTCGGGGTGGTCGGGCGCAACGGCACGGGCAAGAGCACGCTGCTGCGGCTGATCGCCGGCGTACTCATCCCCGACGAGGGCCGGATCCGGGTACGCGGGGACGTCGCGCCGCTGCTGGAGCTCTCCGCCGGGTTCTCCAGTGACCTGACCGGGCGGGAGAACCTCTACCTGGTCGGCGGCCTGCACGGGCTGCCGTCGGGCTACCTGCGCCGGCACTTCGACGACATCGTCTCGTTCGCCGGTGAGCAGGTGGAGCGGGCCGTCGACACGTCGGTGCGGCACTACTCGTCCGGCATGAAGGTCCGCCTCGGCTTCGCCATCATCTCGCACCTGCCGCACCCGATCCTGCTCATGGACGAGGTGACCGCGGTCGGGGACGAGGAGTTCCGCAAGAAGTGTTATGCGACGATCGACCGTCTGCTCGGGGAGGGGCGCACTCTGGTGCTGGTGTCACACAACGAAAAGGACCTGACCCGGTTCTGCCGTCGGGGGTTGTACCTCGACGGGGGCCGGCTGAGCGTCGACGGCACGATCGCCGAGGCGCTGCACGCGTACCACGCCGCGGTTCCGCGGTGACGCTCGCGATCGTGCTCGCCGCCGACGCCCCGGCCGCGAGCCTGCCGACCCGCTCGGGCGAGCCCCTCGCCGACCGGCTGGCCGACCAGCTCCGGCGCGCCGGGGCGGACGAGGTGCGCCACGTCGCCGACCTGGACGAGTTGGCCGCCCTGGCCGACGCGGCCACCGGACCGGTGCTCGTGACCGGCGCCGACCTGGTCGCGCACACCGCCGTCCTGCGGCACCTGGCCACCAGCCCCGTCGGGCCGACGGTGGCGCTGGTGCTCACCGACCCGCCCGGCGAGGGCGGCACGGCCGTGCGCGAGGAGCGCGGCCAGGTGGTCGGCGCCGGGCCGCCGGAGGCGTTGGACGGCGAGGCCACCGGCGTCTTCGGCGGCGCGCTGCGGGTCGGCGTCGACGACCTGCCGTCGCTCGCCGCCGCCGCGCGCGCGGTCGCCGCCGGGGTGGTCCCCGCCGGCGCACCGTCGGCCGCCGCGCCGGCCGGGCCCGCCGTGGACCGGCTCTTCGCGGGTCTTACCGGGCTCGGCACGCTGACCTTCGCCCAACGCGTACGCCTGCTCGTCGCGCACCGGGTGGCCGACCCGTCGGGGCTGGCCGCCGCGGAGGCGGCCGTGGCCGCCGTCGACGAGGACCGGGCCGAGCTGAAGCTCTCGGTGAAGGAGCGCGACGACTTCTTCACCACGTTCTTCGTCAGCACCTGGTCGCCGTATGTGACGAAGGCGTCGGCGAAGCTCGGGCTCGGCCCCACCGCCGTCACGATGATCTCGGTGGCCTTCGCGGTGGCCGCCGCCGTGCTCTTCGGCACGGGCGGCCGGCTGGCGCTCGTCGCCGGTGCGGTGCTGCTCTACCTCGGCTTCGTGCTCGACTGCGTGGACGGCCAGCTCGCCCGCTACACGCGGCACTTCAGCGCCTGGGGCGGCTGGCTGGACACCATGGCCGACCGGGCCAAGGAGTACGTGGTCTACGCCGGCCTCGGCTACGGGGCCACCCAGGCCGGTTTCCGGTACGGCTGGGCGCTGGCGATCGCCGCGATCACCCTCCAGACCGTCCGGCACATGACCGACACCTGGTACGGCGTGCTGCACGACGAGGCGGCCCGCCGGCCGAAGGCGGTCGGCACCTCCGGCGGTGGCATCGGCGACAAGCTGAACGCCGCCTCCAACCGGGTGCAGGCCGACACGGGCTCGGTGTCGTACTGGCTGAAGCGGACGGTGGTCTTCCCGATCGGGGAGCGGTGGGCGCTGATCGCGATCACCGTGGCGCTGTTCGGCCCGCTGGTCAGCCTGTACGCGGTGCTGGCCTGGGGGGTGCTGGCGTTCGCGTACACCGGGGCGCTGCGCACGCTGCGGGCCCGCTGGATGTGGGTGCCGGTGCTGGACACGGTCGACGCCACCCTGCACCGCGACGACGGGCCGCTGGCCCGGGTCCTGCCGGTGCTCCGCCCGGTGGGCCCGCTGACGCTGGCGGTCGGCGCGGCGCTGGGCCCGGCGGCGCTGCTGGTGGCGGCGCTGCTGGCTCGCGACGGCGCGGGGGCGGAGGGCCTGCGGTGGGCGGTGCCGGCCGCGCTGGTGGTGCTGCTGGCCGCCGGTCTCGGCGCCGGCGCGGCGCACAACGGGCCGCTGGACTGGCTGGTGCCGGCCGCGCTGCGGGCGGGCGAGTACCTGTTCGCCATCGCGGTCGGGGTGGTCGGCGGCGTGCCACCGTGGTTGATCTTCGGGTACGTCTTCGTGCTGACCCTGCACCACTACGACCTGACCGCGCGGCTGGAGAAGCGGCAGTCGGCCCCGCCGCTGCATGGCGTCACGCTGGGCTGGGAGGGCCGTTCGGTGCTGCTGGCCCTGGCGGCGATCGTCGGTTTTGCGGGTATCGGGATGGCTACACTCGGTACGTACCTTCTCGTGGTTTTTGTGGGGAGTGTCGCCCTCGCCTGGGTGGTCCTGCCCGCCCGCGCCGCGCGGGCGTCGGTGGGCCTGGTCGGCGCGGGAGGTCGCTCGCCGGGCTGACGGAGGGGGCCGGCCGATGACACTGATCAGCTTCGTCGTGCCGGCCTACCGGGTGCAGGGCTACCTGCGCGAGTGCCTGGACTCCATCCTCGACCAGCCGGTCGCCGACATCGAGGTGATCGGCGTCGACGACTGCTCACCGGACGACAGCGGCGAACTCCTCGCCGAGTACGCGGCCCGCGACCCGCGGGTGCACGCCGTCCGGCTGACGGAGAACGTCGGGCTCGGTCCGGCCCGCAACGTCGGGCTGGACCGGGCCACCGGCGAGTACGTCTGGTTCGTCGACGGCGACGACTGGCTCGCGCCGGACTGCCTGACCGAGGTGGCCGGGCGCCTGCGCGCGACCCGCCCGGACGTGCTCCTGGTCGACCACGTCCGGACCCACTGGAACAACGCCACCAGCCGCAGCGCGATGGCGGAGGTCTTCCCGGAGCCGCCCGGCGAGCAGACCTTCCGGCTGCGGGACCGGCCCGAGACGCTGCGGCTGCTGCACACCGCCTGGAACCGGCTGGTCCGCCGGCGGTTCCTGCTGGAGCAGGGCCTGCGCTTCGCCCCCGGCTGGTACGAGGACGTCTCGTTCAGCTACCCGGTGCTGCTGGCCGCCGAGCGGATCGGCGTGCTGGACCGGGTCTGCGTGAACTACCGGCAGCGCCGCACCGGGGCGATCACCCGGACCAGGGGCGAGCGGCACTTCGAGGTCTTCGACCAGTGGCACCGGGTGTTCCGGCTGTTGGACGCCGGCGGAGCGGACGTCGACGACCTGCGCCCCGCGCTGTTCGAGCGGATGATCTGGCACTACCTGACCGTGCTCGGCAACGGGGAGCGGATCGCCCCCGCGCTGCGCCCGGCCTTCTTCGCCCAGATCACCGCCGACCACGCGCGCTGGCTGCCGCCGGGCGGCTACCCGACGCCGGCCGGTGCCGAGGGGCTCAAGCACCGGCTGGTGGCCGCCGGCCGCTGGCGTACGTTCAGCGCGCTGCGCGCCGCCTACCGGGCGCGCGACGCCGCCCGGCGTACCGCGCGGGGCACGAAGCGGCGGGTGGCGCCTCCGGCCCGGCGCGCGGCCCGGGTGGCCCGGGACACCCTGCTGCGCGAGTACTACCGGGCCGAGCTGCGTCGGCCGGTCGACCCGACGCTGGCCGTCTACGCGGCCTACTGGTACCGGGGGTACGCGGACAACCCGGCCGCGATCTTCGAGGCGGCCCGCCGGCTGGCGCCGCAGGTGCGCGGGGTGTGGATCGTCCGGCGCGACCGCGTACACACCGTGCCGGAGGGCGTCGCGTACGTGGTCGCCGGGACGCGCGCGTACTACCGGGCGCTGGCGCGGGCGCGCTGGCTCGTCAACAACGTCAACTTCCCGGACTTCGTCCGCAAGCGGCCGGGCACCGTGCACGTGCAGACCCACCACGGCACGCCGGTGAAGGTGATGGGGCTCGACCAGCAGCGGTACCCCGTCGGCGCGGTCGGGATGGACTTCGCCGGGCTGCTGCGCCGGGTGGACCGCTGGGACTACAGCATCAGCGCGAACAGCTTCTCCAGCCAGATGTGGGAGCGCGCGTACCCGGCCGCGTACACCACGCTGGAGGTCGGCTATCCGCGCAACGACCGGCTGGTCACCGCGACCGCCGAGGAGGTGCTGCGGCTGCGGGCCGGGTTCGGCCTCGGGCCCGGCGAGCAGGTCGTCCTGTACGCCCCGACGCACCGGGAGCACCTGCCCGGCTACCGGCCGCCGTTCGACCCCGAGCGGCTGCTCGACGTGCTCGGCCCGGCCGGCCGGCTGCTGATGCGCAGCCACTACTTCCACGACCGGGACCGCCCCACCCGCCGCCCGGCGGAGCGCGACCGGGTACGCGACGTCAGCGGCCATCCGCACGTGGAGGACCTCTACCTCGTGGCGGACGTGCTGATCACGGACTACTCCTCGGCGATGTTCGACTACGCCGTGCTGGACCGGCCGATCGTGGTCTACGCCCCCGACTGGGAGGCGTACCGGCTGGCCCGGGGCGTCTACTTCGACGTGACCGCGGAGCCACCGGGCGCGGTGGTCGCCAGCTTCGACGACCTGCTCGACCTGTTCCGCGCCGGCGGGGTCGACGCGGAGGCGGCGCGCAAGGCCCGGCAGCGGTTCCGGGCCCGGTTCTGCGCGCTCGACGACGGCTACGCCGCCGAGCGGGTCGTCCGCCGGGTCTTCCTCGGCGAGCGGTGAGCGCGGGGCGTCGTCCCGGCGGGTGGGCGTCACGGGGCCGTCACAAGCCGAACATGGCACGTTTACCCGATGGGCGAAACGGATGATCCTCGTCACAGTCAATCGGGGTTCGCCCGACGAGCTGGGGGGAGGGAACGGTGACAACCGTCGCGCTCAAGGACGTCACGAAGGTGTTCAGGGACGGCACGCTGGCTGTCGACAAGGTCAATCTCGACGTCGAGGACGGCGAGTTCATGGTGCTGCTCGGTCCGTCGGGCTGCGGCAAGTCCACCGTGCTGAGGATGGTGGCCGGGCTGGAGGACCCGACGTCGGGCGCGGTCATGCTCGACGGCGAGCTGGCCAACGACCTGCCGCCGCGCGACCGGAAGATCGCGATGGTCTTCCAGGACTTCGCGCTCTACCCGCACATGACCGTCGGCGACAACATCGCCTTCCCGCTCAAGCTGGCCGGGTTGGAGCCCGAGCCGCGCGACGAGCGGGTCACCGACGTGGCCAGCGCGCTCGGCATCGGCGACGTGCTCGGCCGCAAGCCCAGCCAGCTCTCCGGCGGGCAGCGCCAGCGGGTCGCGATGGGCCGGGCGATCGTGCGCCGCCCGGGCCTGTTCCTGATGGACGAGCCGCTGTCCAACCTCGACAGCGGGCTGCGCGCCGAGCTGCGGGCGGAGATCTCGGGCCTGACCCGGGAGCTGGGCGTCACCACCATCTACGTCACCCACGACCAGGCCGAGGCGCTGACCATGGCCGACCGGGTCGCCATCATGCGCAAGGGCGTCCTGCAGGACGTCGGCACCCCCACCCAGGTGTACGGGCGCCCGGCCACCCTCTACGTGGCCGCGTTCCTGGGCAGCCCGCGGATGAACCTGCTGGAGGCCTCGGTCTACGTCCATCTCGACCGCTACGTCACCCTCACCCTCGGCGAGCAGGCGCTGCACCTGCCGTGGGACGACATCCGCAGCCGGGCCGTCGCGCACTACCACGGGGAACGGATCGTCGTCGGGATGCGGGCCGAGGCGCTCACCCCGGTGGCGCCGGACGCCCAGGGCGCCGTGCTGCACGGCCGGATCCGCTACCTGGAGCACCACGGGCACGAGTCGCTCGCCTTCCTCGACGTCGGGGCCACCGCCATCGTGGTGGACGAGATGGGCGCCAGGGCCGACGCACCCGCCACCCAGCGCGGCCGGCGCCGCTTCGGGCAGGCCTTGCAGCGGCTGGCCGGGCGCGCGGCGGAGGAGGCGGCCGCGCCGACCGGTGTGACCCGCACCAGCGTGCTCAACGATCCGGGCCGGCACCACCGGCGCCCGGCCGAGCTGGCGGTCCGGCTCGCGCCGTACCCAGGGGTCTCCGCCGGCCACCCGCTGGCCGTCTCCGTACGCATGGACGCGCTGCACTTCTTCGACGAGCGCGGCGACCGGATCGACGTGGGCTGGCGCTGACGGGGGCGGTCCTTGCCGGAAAAGTTACCGACTAGTAACGTCGGTTCATGACCATCGACTCGCGCCAGGTGGCCGCCGGCTTGCTCGACGCGGTGCCCTTCGCCCGTACGCTCGGTTTCGAATTCGTCGAGGTGGCCCCCGAGGCCGACGGTGGGGTTCGGGCCGTTGTCCGGCTCCCCGATTCGCCGGCCACCCACAACCACGTCGGCGGGCCGCACGCCGGGGCCATGTTCACCCTGGGTGAGACGGCCTCCGGCGCGGTGGTGCTCGTCGCGTTCGGGCACCTGCTCGACCGGGCCACGCCCCTGGCGGTGCGCGCCGACATCGCGTACCGCAAGCTCGCCAAGGGTCCGGTCCGCGCGACCGCCCGGCTGGGGCGCGCGGTGGCCGAGGTGGTTGCGGAGCTGGAGGCCGGGCGGCGGCCGGAATTTCCGGTACGCGTCGAGATCGCCACCGAGGAGGGCAAGCCGACCGGCGAGATGACCGTGGTCTGGACGCTGCGCCCCAACTGAGCCGGGCGGCAAAGGGGAGCGAAAGCGGTTTGCGGGCCCGGAGGTCTGGATAGATTCGTACCGTGTTGGGCCTGCCTGCTCACGTGACCGCCTGTCTCTTCGATCTGGACGGTGTGCTGACGCAGACCGCCCGGGTGCACAACGCCGCCTGGACCGAGACGTTCGACGGCTTCCTGCGCCGCCGCGCCGCCGTCACCGGCGAGGAGTTCCGCCCCTTCGATCCGGGGCCGGACTACAACCGCTACGTCGACGGCCGGCCGCGCGCCGACGGGGTGCGCACCTTCCTCGCCTCCCGGGGCATCGTGCTGCCGGAGGGTTCGCCCGACGACCCGCCGGACGCCGACACCGTCAACGGCGTCGGCAACAGCAAGAACGTGCTGCTGCTGGAGCGGCTGCGTACGCACGGCGTGGACGTCTACCCCGGCTCCGTGACCTACCTGGAGGCGGCGGTCGCCGCCGGCCTGCGCCGGGCGGTCGTCACGGCCAGCGCCAACGGCCGGGAGGTGGTGGCCGCCGCCGGGCTGGAACCGCTGCTGGAGGCCCGGGTCGACGGGCTCGTCGCCCGCGCCGAGGGGCTACGCGGCAAACCGGCCCCGGACACCTTCCTGGCCGGCGCGCGGCTGCTCGGGGTCGACCCGCGTGACGCCGCCGTCTTCGAGGACGCCCTCGCCGGGGTGGCCGCCGGGCGGGCCGGCGGATTCGGGTACGTGGTGGGCGTCGACCGGGTCGGCCAGGCCGCCGAACTGCTGGCCCACGGCGCCGACGTGGTGGTCACCGACCTGGCCGACCTGCTCGACACCGGGCGGCCCGCGTGATCCGGGAACGCGCCTATCCGGTCGAGCCGTGGCACGTCCGGGAGACGCGGCTGGACATGGACGTCCTGGCCCAGTCGGAGTCGGTCTTCGCCCTCTCCAACGGGCACGTCGGGCTGCGCGGCAACCTGGACGAGGGGGAGCCGCACGGCCTGCCCGGCACCTACCTCAACTCCTTCTACGAGCTGCGCCCGCTGCCGTACGCGGAGGCCGGCTTCGGGTTCCCCGAGTCCGGCCAGACGATCGTCAACGTGACCAACGGCAAGCTGATCCGGCTGCTGGTCGACGACGAGCCGCTCGACGTCCGCTACGGCGAACTCCTCGCCCACGAACGGGTCCTCGACCTGCGCGCCGGCACCCTGCACCGGGAACTGCACTGGCGCTCCCCGGCCGGCCGCGAGGTCAAGGTCCGCAGCACCCGGCTGGTCTCGTTCACCCAGCGCGCCGTCGCCGCGATCAACTACGAGGTGGAGGCGGTGGACGGCCCGCTGCGGCTGATCCTCCAGTCGGAACTCGTGGCGAACGAGACGCTGCCCCCGCAGAGCAAGGACCCGCGGGTCGCGGCCGTGCTGGAGTCGCCGTTGCAGGCCGAGGAGGAGCTCACCACCGCCGACGGTGGGCTGCTGATCCACCGGACCAAGGTCTCCGGGCTGCGGGTGGCCGCCGCGATGGAACACGAGGTGTACGCCCCGGCGCGCAAGACCATCCAGTCCGAGGGGTACGAGGACTGGGTGCGTACCACCATCGGGTGCGTGCTCCAGCCCGGCGAGACGCTGCGCGTGGTCAAGTACCTCGCGTACGGCTGGTCGAGCCGGCGGTCGCTGCCGGCGATGCGCGACCAGGTCGAGGCCGCCCTGACCGGGGCGCGGCTCGACGGCTGGGACGGGCTGCGCCGCGAGCAGCGCGAATACCTCGAGGAGTTCTGGGACGCCGCCGACGTGGTGGTGGAGGGCGACCCGGAGATCCAGCAGGCCGTCCGCTTCGGCATGTTCCACGTCCTCCAGGCGGGCTCCCGGGCGGAGCGGCGGCCCATCGCCGCGAAGGGCCTGACCGGCCCGGGGTACGACGGGCACGCGTTCTGGGACACGGAGATGTTCGTCCTGCCGGTGCTCACGTACACCCACCCGGCCGCCGTGCGGGACGCGCTGCACTGGCGGCACGCCACCCTGGCCGCCGCCCACGAGCGGGCCCGGACGCTCAACCTGGAGGGGGCGGCGTTCCCCTGGCGCACCATCGAGGGGCCGGAGTCGTCGGGGTACTGGCCGGCGGGCACCGCCGCCTTCCACATCGCGGCCGGCATCGCCGACGCGCTGCGCCGCTACGTGCAGGTCACCCAGGACACCGAGCTGGAACGCGAGATCGGGCTCGAACTGCTGGTGGAGACCGCCCGGTTGTGGCGCTCCCTGGGCCACCACGACCGGCACGGCCAGTTCCACATCGACGGGGTCACCGGCCCCGACGAGTACACGGCCGTCAAGAACGACAACATCTACACCAACCTGATGGCGCAGCGGAACCTGATCGCCGCCGCCGACGCCGTGACGCGCTACCGGGACGAGGCGTTCCACCTCGGCGTCACCGACGAGGAGGCGGCGGCCTGGCGGGACGCGGCGGCCGCCATGCACATCCCGTACGACGAGGAGATCGACGTCCACGAGCAGGTGGAGGGCTTCACCCGGCTCCAGGAGTGGGACTTCGGGCACACCCCGCCGGAGAAGTACCCGCTGCTGCTGCACTACCCGTACTTCGACCTGTACCGCAAGCAGGTCGTCAAGCAGGCGGACCTGGTCCTGGCCATGCACTGGCGGGGCGACGCGTTCACGCCCGAGCAGAAGCTGCGCAACTTCCTCTACTACGAGCGGCGTACGGTGCGCGACTCCTCGCTGTCGGCGTGCACCCAGGCGGTGCTGGCGGCCGAGGTGGGCCATCCGGAGCTGGCGCACATCTACCTGCGCGAGGCCGCGCTGATGGACCTGCACGACCTCAACGAGAACACCCGCGACGGCGTGCACATGGCTTCGCTCGCCGGCGCCTGGATCGCCCTGGTGGCCGGGTTCGGCGGGCTGCGCGACCACGACGGCAACCTCTCCTTCGCGCCCCGGCTGTCCAGCCGGCTGGAGCGGCTGGAGTTCTCACTCCAGTGGCGCGGGATGCGGCTGCGGGTCGACGTCCGGCCGCACGAGACCACGTACGCGCTGCGGCGCGGCGACCCGGGGGACGTGCTGGAGCTGCGGCACCACGGCGAGCCGGTGCGGGTCACCTGCGGGGAGCCGGTGACGATGCCGATTCCCGCGGCGGAGGTGTCCGGCCCGGTCCCGGAGCAGGCCCCGGGGCGTGCGCCCCTGCTCCGCCTGCCCGAGAACGAGCCGTGACCGGCCGCCGCCGGCCCGCGTACGTCACGGCGGGCCGGCGGCGCCGGTCTGCGTGCCCTCCGACGGCGGCGGGGGTCAGACGGGCCTGCCCTGTGACGGGCGGCCGGCGGCGTCTCGGGGCGCCGTCGCCCGCGGGTCGTCGGCCGTGCGCGCCTGGGCCGCGTCGTCCGCCCAGTCCCGGCCGCGTTCGGTGTCCTGTTCCCGCCGGTCCCGGTCCGTGTCCTGCTGCCGGGTCTCCCGCTGCTGCGCCATGGCGATCCTCGCGATCCGTCGGGGCGCGGTTGCGCCGGTACGGCCTGCGGTCATCCGCCGCCTACCCGGGCCCCCGGGCGACAAACGCGGGCCGCGCCGGGCGGCTTGCCGGCCCGGGGGACGGGTATGCGGCCGGAGACCGAGGACGTACGGAGGCGAGATGGACGTGCGCAGCAGTGCGGTGACGATCCCGGCGGGGAACGCCGAACTCCCGGCCGATCTGCTGATCCCGGCGGAGCCGGCCGGCGTGGTGCTCTTCGCGCACGGCAGCGGCAGCTCCCGGCACAGCCCGCGCAACACCGCCGTGGCGCACGTGCTCAACCGCGCCGCCCTCGGCACCGTGCTGGTCGACCTGCTGACCCCGGCCGAGGACCAGGTGGACGCCCGGACCGCCGAGCTGCGCTTCGACATCACCCTGCTCGCGGACCGGCTCGCCGCGATCGTGGACTGGCTGGCGGCCGAGCGACCCCTCGGCGCGGTGCCGATCGGCCTCTTCGGGGCCAGCACCGGGGCGGCCGCCGCCCTGGTTGCGGCGGCCGCCCGACCGGACCTCGTCGGCGCGGTGGTCTCCCGGGGCGGCCGCCCCGACCTGGCCGGCCCGGCCCTCGGCCAGGTACGCGCGCCCACGCTGCTGCTGGTCGGCGGCCTCGACGAGCAGGTGATCACGCTCAACGAGCAGGCGCAGGACGCGCTGCCGGAGACGGCCGAGCTGACGGTGATCCCGGGGGCCACCCACCTCTTCGAGGAGCCCGGCGCCCTGGAGCAGGTCGCCCACTGCGCCGCCGACTGGTTCACCACCCACCTGCCCGCCTCCCGCTGAGCGCCGTCCCGGGTCAGGCGGGGGTCGGGGGTGCCGGGTGTCGGCGGTGCTGCTGGACGGTGTCGACGATCCGCCAGACGACGGCGGTGATCGGCACCGAGACGAAGGCCCCGGCGATGCCGGCGATCAGGGTGCCGGCGGTCACCGCCACCAGGATCACCGCCGGGTGCAGGCGTACCTGGCGCTTCATGATCAGCGGTTCGAGCAGGTTGCCCTCGATCTGCTGCACGGCGATCACGGCGGCCAGGACGAGCAGCGCGGTCACCGGCCCCTTCGCCGCGAGGGCGACCAGCACCGCCACCGCGCCGGCCACGGTCGCCCCGATGATCGGGATGAAGCCGCCGAAGAAGGTGATGAGCGCGAGCGGGAAGGCCAGCGGCACCCGGAGCAGCACCAGCGCCAGGCCGATGCCGATCGCGTCGATCGCGGCGATCATCATCGTGCCCCGGCTGTACGCGCCGAGCGTCCGCCAACCCGCCCGGCCCGCCTCGGCGGTCACCGTCCGATTCGGCCCGGTCGCCCGGGACAGCGTCCAGTGCCACATGGAGCGGCCGTCCTTGAGCAGGAAGAACAGCAGGACGAGCGCGAGCAGCGCCGAGCCGAGCACCTCCGCGGCCGTCCTGGCGCTGGAGACCGGATCGACCGAGTCCTGCCCCAGGCCCTCGCGGGCCTGGCCGAGCAGCCGGTCGATCTGCTGGTCGGTGACCGGCAGCGTCGAGGTCACGAAGTCCCGGGTGCGTTGCAGGCCCTGCCCCAACTCCTGGCTCAACTCGCTGAACTGGCCCGCGGTGAGGCTCCACACCAGCGCGCCGACGCCGAACAGCAGGCTGAGCAGCAGCAGCACGGTGAGCAGGGCGGCGAGGGCGGCGGGCAGCCGGAGCCGGCGCAGGACGAGCTGCACCGGGTCGAGCAGGGCGGTGAGGAAGATGGTGGCGGCCAGCGCGATGGCCAGCGGCGCGAGCAGCACCGCGATCTTTCCGAGCAGGTACAGCCCGGCGACGACCACCACCAGGCAGGCGCTCCACACCACGGCCGAGCGGACCAGCCAGGGAAGCGCGGCCCAGGTCTGTCGGGGGCCCGCGCCCCGGTCCGTCGTCCCCTCGGGCGTACGCCCGGCACCGTCTGCGACCACGTCGGCCCTCCTCGATCTCCGGCGAGTCGGTACCCGGCCGGCGTCCCTCCGACACCCGCGTCCCCTTTCACGCTAGTTGGGCGGCCGAGGCACCGGGGGAGACCGCCCGTTTCCCGATCGCGCTCCGGGCGCCCGTCCGTCTGTTTGCGCCCCCGACCTCAGGGAACGCAGAGATCGGACCCGGATTCGAGGAGGACCCGATGAGCGACTTCATGGACAAGGCCAAGGACTTCGCCGACAAGCACGACAAGCAGGTCGACCAGGGCATGGAGAAGGGCGGCGACATGGCCGACAAGCGCACCGGCGGCAAGTACGACGAGCAGATCGACAAGGGCGTGGACCAGGCCCAGGCGCGTACCGGCGAGGGCGACCAGGTCCGCTGAGCCCGTCGGGCGTCCCGGGTCGTCGCGGTCGACGACCCGGGACGCCCGCTTTTGCGCCGATCGACGCGTACCGCTAGCCAAGGATCGACCACTCTCGCTACCATCCGCAGTCGGAACATGACTCAACGTGGAGTCGCCCCCGACCGGACCGGTGCCCACCCCTTGGGGCGCCGTGACGAGAGGAAGCCATCCGGTGACCGAGGCCCCCGAGACGACCGCCCCCCAGCGTTATCCGTTCAGCGATCCCGACCGGCTCGACCTCGACCCGCGCTACGCCCGGCTGCGCCGGGACGAACCGCTCACCCGCATCCGCATGCCGTACGGCGAGCCGGCCTGGCTCGCCACCCGTCACGCCGACGTCCGCACCGTGCTCGGCGACGCCCGGTTCAGCCGGGCCGCCTCGGTGGGCCGGGACGAGCCCCGCAACTCGCCGCGGCAGCAGGAGGGCGGGATCCTGTCGATGGATCCGCCGGAGCACACCCGGCTGCGCCGACTGGTGGCGAAGGCGTTCACCGCCCGGCGGGTGGAGGAGCTGCGGCCGCGTACCCGGCAGGTGGCCCACGAACTGGTCGACGGCATGCTCGCCGCCGGTCCGCCGGCCGATCTCGTGGCGCACCTGGCCACCCCGCTGCCGATCCGGGTCATCTGCGACCTGCTCGGCGTCCCGGTGGCCGACCAGGACCGCTTCCACACCTGGTCGGAGGCGATCGTGTCGACCACCTCGCTGAGCCCGGAGCGGGCCCAGGAGTACATCGACAGCCTCTTCGCGTACATGGGCGAGCTGATCGCCCTGCGGCGCGAGCAGCCCACCGACGACCTGCTCGGCGCGATGGTCCGGGCCCGGGACGCCGACGACCGGCTCGCCGAGGAAGAGGTCGTACGCCTGGCCGCCGGGCTGCTCGCCGCCGGGCACGAGACGACCGTCACCCAGATCCCCAACTTCGTGTACGCGCTGCTCAACCACCCCGACGAGTGGGCCCGGCTGCGGGCCCGGCCGGAGCTGGTGCCGGGTGCCGTCGAGGAGCTGATGCGGTTCGTGCCGCTCGGCGCGTCCTCGGCCTTCGCCCGCTACGCCCTGGAGGACGTCGAGCTGGGCGGCGTGCTGGTGCGCGCCGGCGAGCCCGTGGTGGTGTCGATCTCGTCGGCCAACCGGGACGAGACGGTCTTCGCCGAGGCGGACCGGCTCGACCTGACCCGGGAGGTGAACCCCCATCTCGGCTTCGGCCACGGGGTGCACCACTGCGTCGGCGCTCAGCTGGCCCGGATGGAGCTCCAGGTCGTCCTGGAGACCCTGATCGACCGCACGCCCGACCTGAGGCTGGCCGTGCCGGAATCCGAACTGACCTGGAAGAGCGGCCTGCTGGTGCGGGGCCTCGTCGCCATGCCGGTGAGGTGGTGAACCGGTGAGTGCGCCGAACGAGCAGTGGCGGGTGCATGTGGACTCGACCCGGTGCATCGGGTCGGGGATCTGCGCGGGCACCGCGCCGAAGCACTTCGTGCTGGTGGACGGGCTGGCCCGTCCGCTGACCGAGCGGGTGGCGCCGGACGACGCGCTGGTCGACGCCGCGGACTCCTGCCCGATGGAGGCGGTCATCGTCTCCGAAGCGGACGGTCTGCGCCGGATCGCGCCGGAGCCCTGACCCGACCGGCTCCGCGTGACCTCGCGGGGCGGACCCGGCCGCCGCCGCCGGTGCGTACGCCGGTGGCCACGCCCCGGGCCGGGCGTGGCCACCGTGGCGCGGGTCCGTCAGCGCTGCTTCTCGCCCAGCTCCGCCACCGACGTGGCGCGGCCGCTCAACGCGTCGCGCATCCGGTCCACCAGGCCGGCACCCGGGTTGAGCAGCCGGTTCGCCGGCGGCCGGTCGGGCGCGGCCGGGTGCGGCCGGGTCGGGGCGGTCTTCTTGGTCGCCTCCACCTTCTCGGCCAGTTCGACCATCTCCTCGCCGGCCACGGCGGCGCGCAGGCGGGGGAAGAGGTCCGACTCCTCGTCCTTGACGTGGTGCCGGATCGTGCTGGTCAGCTGCGCCAGCAGTTCGTCGAAGCGCGGGTCGGACGGGTCGACCGACTCCAGCTCCTTCATGGTCCGCTCGGCGTCGGCGTGCTCGGAGATCTCGTGCTCGGCGATCTGGTCGCCGTCCGGCAGTGCCTTGCGGGCGGTCGGATAGACGTGCATCTCCTCGGCGACGGCGTGGCGGACCAGCTCGGCGATCATCACGTCGGCCAGCTGCCGGCGGTGCTCGGGGGTGCCCTGCCGGCTCTCCAACTGCACGAAGAGTGCTTCGACCTCACGGTGGTCGGCGGTGAGGACGTCCACCACGTCCTGACCGCTGGTTGCCTGATGGTTGGTCATGTCTGCCCCTTACCGGTTGCGGAACGGTCGGCTGTGAGCCCTGGTACCCGCGAACCGTCGACCGAACCCACGGCGACGCGATCGACGTCCCTCACCGCGACGGCCGCCCGGCGGTCCCGGTCGGGATCGCCGACGAGAGCCGGCCCCCGCGTGGGGACCGGCCCTCGTGGAGGTACGGGTCAGGACGAGTAGCCGCGCTCGGCGATCCAGTTGGCGACCTTCTCCAGCGTCATCCAGTACTCGCCCTCGGGGGCGGCCGGGTCGGCGATGCGGATCAGGTCCCCGCCGTCGCGGTAGCCCACCAGGGTCAGGTAGTGCCCACCCTCGTACGAGTGCGGGTTGCCGACCGTGTCGACGGCGGTGCCCTTGATGTTGGCCACCACCGGCCGGCCCCCGTCGAGGGCCGCGACCACGTCGGAGCGCAGCCGGTCGACCTGCTCCGGCCTGGCCACCGAGTCCCGGATCTCGGTGGTCCGGTATCCCCGGCCGGTCAGCTCGTTGAGCACGCGGGTGGTGTCCAGGGCGGAGTCGGTGCCGGCCTCGGTGGTGCCGAGCCGCTTGGCGACCTCGTCCTGGGAGAGCGCCTTGCCCAGCGCCGACAGGGCGATCCGGGTCGCGGCCGGGCCGCAGTAGTAGAAGTTGGGCTGGGCCTGGTACTCGATGCCCACCGAGCGCTCGGCACGCCGGTCGGCGCGGCCGTTCCTGTCGGTGTGGCCGTCGGTGCGCACCGAACCGACCGGCGCGGTCGCCGCCGGTGCGGCCTGGGCGGTGGCCGCCGGGCCCGCGAGGCAGCCGCCGGCCACCAGCAGACCGGCGACGGAGAGGCCGCTCCTCTGCACGATCGAATTCATGGTCGGGCTCCAATCGGGGGTCGACGCCTCCGGGGGGAGGCGTGCAGCACCGGGAAAGGCGCTCGGCTCTGTGGGGATTCGACGACCCGCAGCGGTCGGCCCACGGGCGTACTCGGGACGCAACGGTCCTGCTGAGGAGGACATTCCTGGCCCGCGCGGCCGGGCGTACGGCCGCACGTCGGGTTCAACCGGCCGGCGGGCAGCAGGATTCCGGCGTACGGATGCCGCACGTCACACCCCCGGCGCCGGGCGGGCGGCGTCCCCGGATCGCGCGGATCCGACGGGAATGGGGCGGCGATACCGGACAGACCGGTCAGGTGGTCACAAGCTGCCCAGCAGGCGGGTCACCGTGATTTCGATGACCACCCGGTCGGGATTCGGGCGGGGGGTCCGGTAACGCTCGGCGTACCGGCGCTCGGCCTCGGCCACGGCCGGCCGGTCGGCACGCACGACGGCCCGGCCCTCGATGGTCAGCCAACGTCGACCGTCGACGTGGCAGACGGCCACCGGGGCACCCCCGGGGCCGGCGGCGGCCACGTGCCGCGCCTTGCGGGACGCGCCGCCGGTGATCACCCGGGCCAGGCCGGCCGCCGCGTCGAAGGTGACCCCCACCGGTACGACGTGCGGGGTGCCGTCCGGGCGCAGGGTGGTCAACGTGGCCAGATGCCGTTCCCGGCAGAACGCCACGACCCGCTCGTCGTGGGGCGCCAACCGATGGTCGCCGGGCATGTCGGTCCCCTGTCTCGGTGCGGCAGCGATCATGGCACGTGGCGTCGGCCCCGGGCGGGGTCGGCCGGCACGTCGGGTGCGCCGGTCAGCGGTCGGTCCGCGGCGCGCCGCTGCCGGACCAGCCGGCCGAGGTAGAGCAGCGCGCCGGTCAGCACCGCCATGTCGTCCAGGTAGATGGGGTCGGGAAGCAGGTCGATCGGCAGGACGGTGTAGAGCAGCGCGCCGTAGAAGGCGACCTTGCCGCTCACCCCGAGCGTGCCGAGCAGCCGCCGGGTGCGGATCACGCGGACGGCCAGCACCACCGCGCCGACCAACGTGACGACCGCCACGACGCCGACGACGACCCACGCTTCCCTGGACACACCGTCACGCTAGCCCAGCGGGACCGGTTGCGCCCCGTCGCCGGTCAGTACGCGGGGACCGCCGCCCGGCCCCGGGCGACCGACGGCACGTCGCGGCCGGTCAGCACCGGGAACTCCCGGGTCTGCTCCGCCGTACCGGCGCCCTCGATCAGTGGCAGCAGCGACGGCGACTCCTCGGTGTGGGGGCTGACCGCCGCGAACGCCTCGTCCCGCAGGCTGCGCGCCGCCTCGGCGGCGGTCTCGGCGGCCCGCCACGCGGCCTGCTCCCGCTCCCGGGCCGCCCGCTGCCGGGCGAGCAGGTTGTCCCGTACCGCCCGGCGCAGGACGAGTTCCTGCTCGACCGGGTGCAGCCGCGGGTCCCAGCCGTCGCGGTGCGCGAAGACGTCGCTGAGCTGCTCCACCGACAGTTCCTTGCGCCAGTACGCGTCGAGGGCGGCCCGGTGCAGGAAGCGCTCGCGCTCCGCGTACTCGGCGGGCGTCCGGACGGTACGCGGCAGGGGCATCGCCTCGGCGACCGCCAGCCGACGGACGTCCGCCTCGGCGGCCTCGTACGCCTGCCAGGCCGCCTCGACCTCCTCCTGCGCGGCCAGCCACTCGGCCCGCAACCGGGCGGCGGTGGTGGCGGCCCGTTCCGCGGCGACCGAGACCTCCCCGGCGTACCGGGAGCGCTCGCGCTCCTCCTCGGCCCGTTCCAACTCGCTCGGCATCGCGGCGCGCCGGATCCGGGAACCGGCGTCGAACGTGAGCCGGCCGGGACGCAGCAGCAGGCCGGCCACGGTGACGGCGACGACGCCGAGCAGGCTCAGCCAGATCACGGCGGCCCGGGGCACGTCGAGCAGGACGGAGGAGAACACGTTTTGCATGGTCAGCACCTCGCGGTCGATCGAGGGGAATCGACAGGGTCTGTGCCCGGCGTACGGGCGGGTGGGTATCGGGCGCGCGTGCGGGGCGTACCGCGGCGGTGGCCGATCCGGCGGCGGACCGTGACGGGGCGGCGGGCGACCGGGTAGGCCGGTGACGTGGCGACCGGAGCAGGGGAGCGGGTCGGAGGGACCCGTTGTCGCGCGGCGACGGTCCGTCGCGGGCGGCGCCCCTGGCTGTTCAGCCGGTGGCCGACGGTCAGGCGGCGGGCGGACCGCGCCGGGCGGGGTCGCCCCGGCCGGGGTCGCGGGCGGGGCCGTCCGGGCGGGCCACCGGGGCGGCGGAGGTGTCGGACGAGCCGGCGACGCTCCGCGGCGCCGGTGCGGCGGCGGCACCGCTGACCTGCTCCGCCAAAGGCTCCCGGCGCGGCAGCGCGAGCCGGGAGTCGGCGGCCGGAACGGCGGCGGTAACAGCGGCCGGGCCGGTGGCGAACGGTGCCGGGGCCGGTGCGGCGGCGGCACCGAGGCCCACGGCGAGCACGAGCGCGGCGACCGCCAGTCGGGTCAGCTCGCGCAGGGAGCGCAGCGTGACCGACCAGAACGGGTCGACGGACGCTGCGGACGGCACGTGTCCAACCTATCGCCCGCGCCCGGCGCGTGCATCACGGCGACGGCCCGGGAGCGGGTGACCGCCGCCACGATGTCCGAAATGGATCGTCCGGCCGGGACAGCCCCGGACGTGCGACGGCCCACCCGGTGGTACGCCCGCCGGGTGGGCCGTCGTCGTGCGGTGGTGGGTCAGCCGTCGGTGCC
Source organism: Micromonospora sp. ZG13 (assembly GCF_059359355.1). NCBI lineage: Bacteria > Bacillati > Actinomycetota > Actinomycetes > Micromonosporales > Micromonosporaceae > Micromonospora > Micromonospora sp. ZG13. The sequence goes on along the minus strand of NZ_JCADBQ010000022.1, from coordinate 72,558 downwards.
GAGCACGGGCGGAGCGGCGGCTGCGCCGTCGCCCCAGACCATGTCGTCCTCCGTCAACCAGGTCAGCCGGCCGTCGGTGTCGTCGTCGTGCGCTCCCTGGCTGCCGCCCAGGACGCCGGGGCGCCCCGCGGTGCCGCGTGCGCGTCCCGCCGCGTTGGCCGCCCGGTCGCCCTGCCGTGAACCGTCCCGCGCGCTGTCGAAGCGCCGGCCCATTCCGGTGGCGGACCGGTTGTCGGCCACCGGGCTGCCGCCGGCGGCGCGGACCGCGGAGGTCGGCGCGTTGCCGCTCGCGGCGAGGGCACCGGTGCCGAGCACCCCTCCGGCCGGGCCGCCCTGCGGGCCGAACTGCATGCCGGGCCCGCCGGCCGAGGCCGTCGAGGTGCCGCCCAGCCCGGCGGGACCCGTGGTGGCGGTCGCGCCGGTCAGCAGCGTGGCACCGGCGAGGGAGGTGCCGACCGCGACGCCGCCCGGAGCGCCGGGGACGGCGCTGCCGGAGCCGCCGCCCGGGTGCCCGCCGCCGACGGTGCCCGGCGTGGCCGTCCCGGCGCCGCCGCCACCCGGCCCCGAACTCGGCCCGGCAGGGGCCGCGACGGTGACGCCGCCCGGCTGCCCGGCGAGGCCGGAGGCGGTCGGCGCGGCCGTCGGCGTGGTGGCGCCCGGGCCGCTGCGCGGGGTCGTCGAGGAGTCGCGGCTGGTCAGGCCGGGGGTGTCCGGGTGCGGCGGCGGCGGCGCGACGAGCCGGCCGTAGGCGGAGAGGTCGTAGCCGGCGGCCAACTCGGCCACCACGTTGACCATCCGCTGGTGCGCCTTCTCCTGCTCGGCCTTGTCCTGCTGGTGACCCAGCAGCCCGCCGACCACGATGCCCGGCACGCCGAACACGGCACCCTTGGCCGCGCCGGAGAGCGCCTGGTCGTGGTCGTCGGTCTCGGCCGGGCTCTCCGCCTGCGCGCGGGCGGTGCGCAGCTCGCCGGCCATCAGGGTCAGGCCCCGGCTCACGTCCGCCATGCCCTCGCCGAGCTTGTCGGCGTAGTCGGTGACGAGCGTCAACCGCCGCTGGAACTCCTGCGAGGCCGAACCCGTCCAGGTGTTGGCGAGCTTGTCGAGGTCGCCGCTGAGCTCGCGGGACAGCCCGTCGAGCATGCCCTTGAGCGCCGTCCACTGCGCGGCGACGCCGTCGATCTGGCCCGGCTGACCGGCCATGACGCCGTCGTAGAGCTGCTGGTGGCTGACGTGCTGGTAGCGCTGGGTGTATTCAGACACGCGGTTCCTCCTTCCGCTTCAACGCGTCGTCCACCCCGTTCAGCGCGGCGGCGATGTCGGCGGAGTTGGCCGCGTTGCGCTCCTCGGCGGTGCGGTAGTTGGCCAGGATCGTCGCGGTGGCGCTCTGCGCCGCCTTCACCGCGGCACGCAACCGGTCGACCTGGTCCACGTAGGACTGGTGGATCTCGGAGTAGCGGCGGGAGTTCTCGGTGGCGTCGGCGAACGAGCCCAGCGCCGGGGGCCGGCACTGCATCTCGGTGCTCAGCTTCCGCAACGCCTTCTCCGCCTCGGTCAGCCGGTTGGCCAACTTCTGGTGGAAGTCTTCCAGGGACAGCAGGTCGACTGTCGTGCGCCCGGTCATGGCAGCATCCCCGTACGTCATTCGTCGATAACCGTTGGCGAGGCTCAGGTTAGTCGACCGGCGCGACGCGGGCGACCCGCTACCGGTGTCGATCCGTCACGTGCGGAACCCGGCCCCCCGGTCGCGGCCGGGGCCGACCTCAGCCGTCCGCTCCCGGGCTGGCGGACGACGCGTCCGGCGAGGCCGGCGCCTCCGACTCCGGATTCCCGGAGGGCGTCACCGGCGCGCCGGACCGCTCCGGCGCGGGGCTGTCCGTCGGCTTCGCCGTGCCGCCCGTCGGCTTCGCCGGGGCCGACGGCGCGGGGCCGGGCGCGAAGTGGGAGAGCGCGGCGTCCCGCGAGAGGGTGGGCCCCGTGGGCACGAGGGCCAGCAGCGACGCGGGTACGGCCAACGGGGTGACCCCCTCGTAGCCCAGCGCCGACATCGCGCCGACGCCGAGCGGGTAGCGGACGCCCTGGGCGCTGATCAGATAAACGGTGGCGCCCGGGGCGGCCGTACCGCTCTCGCCGGCGCCGGGGGTGGCCTGCACGAGCACGCCCTTGCCGCCGGGCAGCAGCACACCCTCGGCGGTCCGTACGCCGTCGCGCGCGCTCTGCCGCACCGGAACGCCGCCGGGCTCGGCCAGTTCCGCCGGCACGCGGTCGAAGACCTCCAGGGTGGTGGTGGGCGGCCCACCGTCGGCGCCCGCCCGGTAGGTCGCGCAGACCGCCGTCCGGCCGGCGGTGACCGGGTGCAGCGCGGGCAGGGCCTGCGGCATCCCGGCCTCCTCCGCCCGCTGGTCGGTCAGCAGCTTGCCGGCCTGCGCCGGGGTGATGTCGGTGACCTGGCCGCCGTCGCGCAGCAGCAGCAGCGCGCTGATCTCGCCGATCGCGGAGAGGCCCTCCCGGGTGAGCACGTAGTGCTGGCCCGCCGCCCGGAAGACCTGACCGACCTTGGCCGGGCGCTCGGTCAGGGTGCTGGCATCGTCCTCGCCCGCGATCGCCGGCTTGCGCAGGACGGGCCCGGCCGGCACGGCGTTGAGCAACTGCTGTCCCACGGGCAGGCGGGGCGCGTTGGCCATCCGTAGCGCGGCCAGCGCGGAGTCGCCGCCGGTCACCTGCAACCGGGTGTCGCCGGTGAGCAGGTGCCGCTGGCCGTCGGCCTCCACCAGCACGGCCCGGTCGCCGAGCGGCGCGCCGCCGGGCAGCGGGCGGTCGATCACCACCCGGGTGCCGGAGCGGCGGGGATCGGCCGGGTCCGGGACGTCGCAGACCGACCAGGGCAGGCCCGTCAGGGACTTGCGGTCCGGCAGCGCGTCGGGGGCGCCGACGATGCCGACCGTACGGCCCCGGGGCCGGTCCCGGATCGACGCCTGGGACATCGTGCGCACCTGCGGGGCCGGCTCGTTGATGATCAGCCGGGCCGAGGCGTAGTTGAGGGTCGGATGCAGCTTGCCGTCGACGAAGACGTACGTCGCCCCGGTCTCCCGCTCGATCACCAGGGTGTTCGGCTCCAGCGGGGCCTTGTTGCCGGTGAACTGCCCGTACGCGCCCACGCCGCCGAGCACCACGGCCGCGGCGATCACGCTGCCGAAGACCGCCATGCCGAGCCGCCGCATCGGCAGGTTGCTGGTCTCGGGGTCGCCCGACAGCAGCGCCGAGACGATCCGGCGGGTGACGAAGCGGTACGCCTGCACCTGGTCGCGGCGGGTCCGCATGACTTACCTCCGGCGGGGGTGGGTCCGCGACGAGCAGGTCCGAGTCGGTGTCGCGGGCTTCCCTACGATAAGGGGCCGTCGACGGGTCACCGGGACCAGCGCCCGACCCGATCCGGCGGACGCTCCGCCGTCCAGAAAGGACTGTCAGCGATGACGCAGGTTCAGGCGCCACCCGGTCGTCCGGCACCGCAGCCGTCCGGCGTCGCCGGGCGGCCGGTCGTTGCGGCCGACCGGCGCGACCGTGGTCGGATCGGCCCCGTCGCCGTGGGGCAGCTCGTCGTGCTGGAGCTCTGCGCCCTGGCCGTCTGGGCGGCGCTGGGCGGCCCCGTCTGGCTCGCCGCCACCGTCGGAGTGCTGTCGCTGGCGGTGGCGGTCGCCGTCTTCGCCCGTCGCGGTGGCCGCTGGTGGTACGAGGACCTGCTGCTGCGCCGCCGGCTGCGGCGGCGTCGGGAGGCGGCCAGGAGCACCGTCGCGGCGGGCGGCGGGGCCGACCCGAGGCTGGCCGCCCTTGCCCCCGAGCTGACCGTGACGGAGCTCACCGACCGCGGCACCCGGCTCGGCATCGGGCAGGACGCGCAGGGCTGGTTCGCGGCGGTGGCGTTGCAGGGCCGCGCCGGGGCGCCCGCCGGATCGGTCGAGGCGGCGGTGCTGGACCGGGCGCTGCGCGTACTCGCCGACTTCACCGGCCCGGTCACCCGCGCCCAGGTGGTGTCGCACACCCTGGTCTGGTATCCGGCGCCGGGCGCGCCCCCGGCGGCCCACCGGACGGTCTGGCTGGCGCTGCGGCTCTCCGTACGCGACGCCCGCGTCGAGACCGTCAGCCGGGGCGGCGGCATGCCCGGCGTGCACCGCACGCTGGCCGCCGGGATCGGCCGGCTGGGCAAGGCGCTGACCGCGGCCGGGCTCGACCACCGGCCGCTCAGCCGTGACGAGCTGCGCGCGGCGGTGGTCTCGGCGGCCGGGCTGGACCTGGCGCCGACGCCCCCGGCGGAGACCTGGACCGGGCTGCGCGGCGGCGGCTGGACCCAGCGCTGCCTGGTGCTGCGGCCCCGGGCCGACGCGCCCTTCGGCCCGCTGGTGGACGCGGTGACGGCGACGTCCGCCCCGTCGCACACCCTGGCCGTCGTGGTGCTGCCCGGTGGGCGCGTCGCCCCGCCGATGCTGCGGGTGGCGGCGCTCGACGACCACGTGGAGGCGCTGGTCAAGGCGGTGCGGGAGGTGGCGCGCCGGTCGGGCGCCCCGGCCCGCCCCGTGGACGGCCAGCACGGCCCCGGCGTCTACGCCACCGCCCCGGCGGCCACCACCGTGACGACCCTGCACCCGACCGGCTGAGCGCGCGGGCGGGTCAGGGGCGGAGGTTGACGATCCAGCCGTAGAGGCCGACGACCCAGACGGCCAGCGGGACCAGCGCGATGATCAGCATGATCTCCACGATGTCGAGCAGCCGGCCCCAGACCGGGGAGATCCGCTTGCCGGCCACGGTGAGCCCGTAGATCAGGCTCACCACGGCCGCGAGCACCAGGCCGCCCAGGATCAGGCCGAGGCGTACGGCCGTCGAGCCGTTGCCGAACGTGGCGGCGGCGGTCAGGCCGAGCCCCGCGGTGCCGGCGAACAGGACCGGGGTGCGCTGGGCGCGGCCCAGGAACGGCCGGGCCCGCAGCAGCGACAGCAGGGCCAGCACGAGGCAGAGCAGCACCGCCGGCAGGCTGCCGTGCAGCGCGAGCACCACCTGGGCGCCGAGTACCAGCAGCGACACCGTCCAGAGCAGGCCGGTCAGGAACTCGTCGGCGCGCTCGCTGAGCTGGAGCACCTGCCGGCCGTCCACCGACTCGGTGTCGGTCTTCAGATCGTCGGGCCCGGTCGGGATGGACGGCACCGGCAGCCGGGCCAGCCGGTACGCCGCCATCGGCAACGCCGGCACCGCGCCGAACGCGATCGCGGCGACCACCGCGGCGGCGGCCGGCGCGTCGGTGTCGAAGGCCAGGCTGACCAGCGCGCCGAGGCCGGTGGCGGCGCCGACCGCGACCGCGCCGAAGAAGAGCGGAAGCCGGTCGCCGACGGCCAGCGCGGCCACCGCCGCGCAGACCACCACCGCCGTGGCGGCGAGGAGCACGTGCGGCGCCGCCAGCTCCGTCAGCGGGCGGTCGCCGGCGAGCAGCAGCAGGCCGCCGACCCCCGCGTACGCCAGGCCGACGACGCCCAGCACCGACCCGGTCGCGCTGTCGGCGGCGGCCCGGGACAACACGGCGGCGGTGACCACCAGGGCGACCGCGACCACCAGCGCGGCCAGCGCGCCCGGCAGGTGCGGCGGACCGGTGAACAGCGCCGCCAGCGCGCCGGCGCCGAGCGCCGCGGCGGCGAAGAGCACCGCGAAGGAGCGGGTGGTGCCGACCTGCCAGGCGCCCGGGCGCTGGTTGGTGGCGGTGGCCACGGCGTCGACCACGTCGTCGAAGACGATCTCCGGCGCGGTGGCCGAGCGGGGGTTGAAGTAGAGCACCTCACCGTCGCGGATGCCGAGCTGCGTGGCGGTACGGCCGCCGTCCAGCGGCTGGCCGCCGAGCCGGGCCAGGCTCCAGCCGCCGTGCCGCACCCCCTCGTCGGCCAGGTCCTCACCCGCGTAACGGAGCAGGGTCGGCAGCAGGTCGGCGAGCGGTACGTCCGACGGCAGCGCGAGGTCCATCCGGGTGCGGGGCGCCACGATGGTGATCCGGCTCAGGCCGCCGGTCGCCGTCTTCGTCGCCACAGTGGCCTCCTCGCGCTCTCTACGATCACCCCTGGCCGGCGGCGCCGACGCACGGGTTCCTGACGCCCACGGGAGATTACCTACGATGGCGGGCACGTACGATGCCCACCCGACGACTCCGGTCGCTCGCCGAACTTCATCAGGGCCGCTTCTGGGAGGAGACAGCCGTGAGCACGGTGGTGTTCCGCCGGCTCCCGCGTCAGCCGGGGCCAGCGCTGCCGCGAGGCGAGGTGCTGCTGGAGTCGCCTCCGGAGCTGCCCGAGCCGACCCCGCGCGGGATGGGGCAGCTGCTGATGATCCTGCCGATGGTCTGCGGCGTGGGCGCCATGGCGTTCCTCTACGCCGGCCGGGGCGGCGGCACGATGACCTACATCGCCGGCGGCCTCTTCGGCGTCTCGATGCTGGGCATGGCGATCGGATCGCTCAGCCACGGCAACAACGACAAGGCCGAGCTGAACGCCGACCGGCGCGACTACATGCGCTACCTGGCCCAGATGCGCAAGCGCACCCGGCGCGCCGCCGAGCAGCAGCGGGCGGCCATGGCCTGGCGGCACCCGGAGCCGGACGCGCTCTGGTCGATCGCCGCCTCCCGGCGGCTGTGGGAGCGGCGGATCACCGAGGACGACTTCGGCGAGACCCGGATCGCCACCGGCCCGCAGCGCCTCGCCGTGGAGATCGTCCCGCCGGAGACCAAGCCGGTCGAGGACCTGGAGCCGATGAGCGCCATCGCGCTGCGTCGCTTCGTACGCGCCCACTCGAGCGTGCCGGACCTGCCGACCGCGCTCTCCGTGCGGGCGTTCAGCCGGGTGGTGCTGCGCGGCGACCGGGAGCCGGTGCTCGACCTGACCCGGGCCGCGCTCGGTCAGCTCGCCACCTTCCACGCCCCGGACGACATGGTCGTCGCGATCGTCGCCGCACCGGACCGGCAGCCGTCCTGGGACTGGGTGAAGTGGCTGCCGCACAACCACCACAGCGCCCGGACCGACGCGGCGGGCGCCCGCCGGATGGTCTTCGCGAGCCTCGCCGAGGCGGAGGAGGCGCTCGCCGGTGAGCTGGCCGGCCGGCCCCGCTTCGCCCCCGAGGCGAAGCCGCTGACCACCGCTCCGCACCTGGTCGTGGTTGTCGACGGCGGCGAGGTCTCGGCGGCGTGCCAGCTCATGGGGCCGGGGCTGCTCGGCGCGACCGTGATCGACCTGTCCGGCACCGTGCCCCGCGACGCCGGCCGTTGGCTGCTCTGCCTCGACGTCGGCGACGGCAGCGCCCTCGAACTCGTCCGGGGCACCTCCTCGTCGCGGCTCGGCCGGCCGGACCGGCTCACCGAGGCCGCCGCCGAGGGACTGGCCCGGCAGATCGCCCCCTTCCGGCTGTCACAGCAGCAGACCACGTCGGAGGAGCCGCTGGCCAAGAGCATGGAGCTGCCGGACCTGCTCGGCGTCGGCGACGCCGCCGCCGTCGACGTGCAGCAGACCTGGCGCCCGCGCAGCCACCGCGACCGGCTGCGAATCCCGCTCGGCGTCGGGCCGGACGGCAACGTGGTCGAGCTGGACTTCAAGGAGTCCGCGCACGAGGGCATGGGCCCGCACGGCCTGATCATCGGCGCGACCGGTTCCGGCAAGAGCGAGCTGCTGCGTACGATCGTCGGCGCGCTGGCCGTGACGCACTCCTCCGAGGAACTCAACTTCGTCTTGGTCGACTTCAAGGGCGGCGCCACCTTCGCCTCGCTGGACGCGCTGCCGCACACCAGCGCGGTGATCACCAACCTGGCGGACGAGCTGCCGCTGGTCGACCGCATGAAGGACGCGCTGGCCGGCGAGATGACCCGCCGCCAGGAGGTGCTGCGGGCCGCCGGCAACTACGTCTCGCGCTACGACTACGAGAAGGCCCGGGCCGCCGGCGAGCCGCTGGACCCGATGCCCAGCCTGCTCATCATCTGCGACGAGTTCAGCGAGCTGCTCGCCGCGAAGCCCGACTTCATCGACCTCTTCGTGATGATCGGCCGGCTGGGGCGGTCGCTCGGCGTGCACCTGCTGCTGGCCAGCCAGCGGCTGGAGGAGGGCAAGCTGCGCGGCCTGGACACCCACCTGTCGTACCGGATCGGTCTGCGCACCTTCTCGGCGGTGGAGAGCCGGATCGTGCTCGGCGTGCCGGACGCGTACGAGCTGCCCAACGCCCCCGGCCACGGCTACCTGAAGACCGACACCAGCACCATGCTGCGGTTCCGGGCCGCGTACGTGTCCGGGCCGTACCGCGCCCCGGGGCAGGCCGCCGCCTCGTCGCGGGCGCTGGTGCAGCGCCGGATCGTGCGGTACGGGGTGGACTTCGTACCCGTGCAGAACCCGACCCTGCCGGTGCCGGACGCGCCCGAGCCGGAGCAGCCCGCCGACGGCAAGGTCGTGGCGATGCTGGACGTGCTCATCGACCGGCTCAAGGGGCGGGGCCGCCCGGCGCACCAGGTCTGGCTGCCGCCGCTGGCGGAGCCGCCGGGCCTCGGCGAGCTGCTGCCGCCGCTGAGCGTCGATGCGAGGTTCGGCCTCTGCACCGCCTCCTGGGGTGGTCGCGGGCGGCTGGCCGCCCCGGTGGGCATCGTGGACCGGCCGTACGAGCAGCGCCGTGACCCGATGCTCGTGGACCTGGCCGGCGCCGGCGGCAACGTGGTGATCGTCGGTGCCTCGCTCAGCGGCAAGAGCACGATGCTGCGCTCCATGCTCGCGTCGCTGGCGCTCACCCACACCCCGCGCGAGGTGCAGTTCTTCTGCCTCGACTTCGGCGGCGGCGCGCTGCGCAGCCTGGACGGGCTGCCGCACACGGCCGGCGTGGCCGGGCGGCGGGACACCGAGGCCGTACGCCGCACGGTGGCCGAGGTGGTGGCCGTCCTGGACGAGCGGGAGAACCGGTTCGCCCAGCACGGCATCGACTCGGTGGCCAGCTACCGCCGGCGCCGGGCGGCCGGGGAGTTCGCCGACGACCCGTTCGGCGACGTCTTCCTCGTCGTCGACGGCTGGAACACCCTGCGCCAGGAGTACGAGGAGCTGGAGCAGACCATCACCACCCTGGCCAACCGTGGCCTGGGCTTCGGCGTGCACGTGGTGCTGACCGCCGTACGGTGGGCGGAGATCCGCATCAACATGCGGGACCTGCTCGGCACGAAGCTGGAGCTGCGTCTCGGCGACCCCAACGAGTCGGAGATCGACCGGCGGGCGGCGGCGAACGTGCCGACCGGCTCGCCCGGGCGCGGCCTGACCCGCGACAAGCTGCACTTCCTGACCGCCATCTCCCGGATCGACGGCCGGCGCGACATCGACGACCTGACCGAGGCGTCGATCGCCCTGTCCCGGCACGTCGCCGAGGCGTGGAAGGGCCAGCCGGCGCCTAAGGTGCGGCTGCTGCCGCGCCGGCTGCCCCTCGGCGAGCTGGCCCGGGTCGTCGACCGGTCGGCGCCGGGCCTGCCGATCGGCGTCAACGAGTCGGCGTTGGCGCCGGTCTACCTCGACCTCGTCAACGAGCCGCACCTGACGGTCTTCGGCGACGCCGAATGCGGCAAGACCAACCTGCTGCGGCTGATCGCGCGGGGCATCACGGAGCGGTACAGCCCCGCGCAGGCCCGGCTGGTCATCGCCGACTACCGGCGTGGCCTGCTCGGCGCGGTCGAGGGGGACCACCTGCTCGACTACGCGCCGTCGAACCAGGTGTTCGCGCAGGGGCTCGCCTCGATCCGCAGCGCCCTGTCCAACCGGCTGCCCGGCCCGGACGTGACCACCGCGCAGCTGCGCGACCGCAGCTGGTGGAAGGGGCCGGACCTCTACATCCTGGTCGACGACTACGACCTGGTCGCCTCGGGCGGCAGCAACCCGCTCAGCGCCCTGCACGAGCTGCTGCCCCAGGCCCGCGACATCGGCCTGCACCTGATCATCACCCGGCGGGTGGGTGGCGTGGCCCGGGCGCTCTACGAGCCGGTCCTGCAACGCCTGCGGGAACTGGACCAGCCCGGCCTGCTGATGTCCGGCAACCGGGAGGAGGGCGCGGTCTTCGGCACGTTGCGGCCGAGCCCGCAGCCGCCGGGCCGGGGCACGCTGGTGCGCCGACGCGACGGCCAGCAGCTCATCCAGACCGCCTGGGCGGAGCCGTCCTGACGCCCGACCGCCGGGACGGCGCCGTCGGTGGGGCGGTCCGGTGTGACGGCATCCGGTAACCTGCGGCACGAGCGTCGCAGCCGACGAGAGGACCGTTTTGAGCACATCGTGGACGCCCGGCGGCATGGGCGGGGCCGGCCTCGAGGGCATCCTGCGTCAGGCGCAGGAGCAGCAGCGCCGGCTCGCGGACTTCCAGCGGCAGCGCGCCGAGCTGCGGGTCGTCGGGGAGAGCCCCGACGGCATGGTCCAGGTGACCGTCGACGGTGACATGAAGGTCGGCGACATCGAGATCAACGCCCGGGCGATGCGCCTGGACAGCTTCAGCCTGGCCGAGTCGCTCCAGGCCGCCATCGACGCCGCCTACGAGGCGCACGCCGAACGGCAGCGCGAGCTGCTGGAGGAGATGCTCGGCGGCGCCGACCTGGTCCGACGGGCCGAGGCGGGCAAGGTCACCCCGGAGGAGTGGTTCCAGCAGTTCGGGGTGGACCTCAACGACCCGCTGCGCCGGCTGCGCGGCTGACGAGAGGAGAGGGCCCAGTGGCCAACACCGTCGACGTCGACGCCATCCGCAAGGCCGGGCAGAAGCTCGCGGCCGCCGACGGCCCGATGGCCTACCTGCGCAACGCGCAGCGGGCGCTGGAGGGCGTCAAGCTGTCGGGCATGTCCATGACGCTGCTCGGCCTGTCCGCCGTCAGCGCGCACAACGATGCCGTCGACGGCCACCTCGACAATCTGCGCACCGGCGTCGAGCACCTGGAGCGGGCCGCCGCCAACCTCGAACAGAGCGCGCTCAACTGGGAGAAGTCGGACCAGCCCTGGGTGGTCAAGTGACCTCGCGGGCGCGGGACGCAGGGAGGGCTCGATGCCGGAGATCCTGATCGCGAATTCCTCGGGCTCGGTGGTGGGGACGCACAGCGTCGCCGCGCAGACCGCGCCCGTGCGCTCGCTGGCCGGCGCGGCCCGGGCCAACTGGGTGTGGCTCGTCGGCGCCGCGTTCCTGACGGCCGCCATCATCCACCTCGAGACGTTCGACAACGACGAGGTCAACCAGTCCATCAAGGAGTGGGGCGACGCCGCCCGCTTCCTCGGCGGCGACCAGTTCGGCGCGGCGCTGGAGAGCGTGATCCCCTCCAGCGAGGAGTGGAACTTCGAGGACCGGGACGCGTTCGACGCCTTCGTGCAGAAGCTGAACGCCGAGATCGGGGCGCTCGCGGAGGCGCTCAACGCCAACAAGGACGCGTTGACCGCCGTACGCGACCACTTCAACGCCTCGATCGACGCACTGGTCGGCGCGTTGGTGCCGATCCTCATCGCGGTCATCGCGGCCGTCGCCCTCCAGGCGTTCCCGGCGACCGCGCCACTGGCGCAGGCGATCGGGGTCGCCGGCCTCACCGCCACCGCGGCGATCCTCGGGCTCATCTTCACGGACATCGGGGCGCTGTTCTCCACGGTGGCGTCGGCGTTCCGCGGTAACAGCCAGTACAACTTCGTCTCGGACTCGCGGCCGGGCTGGGCGACCGGGAACGCGGACCCCGACATCCAGGACATCCAGATCGACTGGGTGCAGGACCCGGCCTTCTACCGGGCCTGAGCTTCCGACCGGGAGGTGGGCGGCACCGTGTGGCAGAGCATGTTGTTCGTGTACGCGCTGGCGACCATCCCGGCCTTCATCGTCCTGGGTCTGGTCGCGCAGCTCTCCCGCTCGCGGCTGGCCCGCCGGGCGATGGAGATCGTCCTGCTCAGTGGGGTGGCGGCGTTCGGGCTGGCCCTCGGCACCCTCGCCGACGACGCGGTGCAGTGGGTGCTCGTATCGATCCTCGCCTTCCTCTTCGTGGTCGGATTGGTGCTGCACGTCCGCTCGTACTCCCGTTCCGCATAGGCGGGACGGGCCGCTCCGGCATCAGTTGGGCAACCGCTCAGGGCAGGGCTGCGGGGTATGGACACCGTCCGCTACGGTCTTGACTGAGTGTCCGTCGGTGGGGTGATTGCCTTGCGGCGGGGGAGGGACGCGGCGACTGCGCCGCCACAAGATGACGGAAGGGTGTGAAGCATGGCGTTCGAGGTCGAAGCAGCGACTCTGCATACCGCCGCGGGTGACGTGCGCTCCACGCGCAGCGATGTCGACGGCGAGCTGAAGAAGCTGTGGAACGTGGTCGACGACCTGGCCATCGCCTGGAAGGGGCAGGCGTCCACCGGCTTCCAGTCGCTGATGCAGCGCTGGAACGAGGACACGGCCAAGCTGCTGACGGCGATGGACAACATCGCCGACCTGCTCGACAAGTCGGGTACGACGCACCAGGTCAACGACGAAGAGCAGCAGCAGATGCTGGACAAGTTCCACTCTGCACTCAACCCGTGATCCGCCGACACGAGCAGGGGAGGAACAGATGAGCATCAAGGTCGACTACGCGGTCCTCGAGAGCAGCAACCAGCAGATGATGGCCATCTCGAAGACCATCGACGAGAAGCTGGACACGCTGCGTTCGATGCTGTCCAAGCTCCAGTGGGACGGTGAGGACCGTGCCGCGTACGAGCAGCACCAGGCGCAGTGGGACGCCGCCGTCCGGGACATCAACAAGATCCTGAACGACATCGGTGGCGCCGTGGGCATCGCTCGCGAGAACTACGTCAGCACCGAGATGAGCAACGCCAAGGCGTGGAACTGACACAATCGCCGACGCGGCTCCGGTCCGGTTCGACCGGGCCGGAGCCGCGTCGCGTTGTGCGTCGATAGGTCCTGGGAGAATCATGCGTGCGGGCAAGCCTTCGCGATCCAAGCTCCGGCTGGCCGTCGCGGCGTTGACGGTGGTCGTCGGCGCCGGCACCGGTCCACTGGCCGCACCGGCCCCGGCGCGCGCCGACACGGTACGCGGCCTCCAGTGGTACCTCGACGAGCTGAAGATCCCGCAGGCCCACAAGCTCACCAAGGGCAAGGGCGTCACCGTCGCGGTCATCGACACCGGGGTCAACCCCGACCTGCCGGACCTGCGCGGCCAGGTCCTGCCGGGCAAGGGCGTCACGTCCGGCACGGCGGCCGACGGTCGCCGCGACGACGACACCAGGAAGGCCCACGGCTCGGCGATGGCCGGGATCATCGCGTCCCGGGGCGGTGGCGTGATGCGGCACCTGGGCATCGCCCCGGAGGCGAAGATCCTGCCCGTCGCGATGGGCAACTCCTTCGACTCGGCAGACCTCTCGGCGGGTATCCGTTGGGCGGCCGACGCCGGTGCCGACGTCATCAACATGTCCGTCGGGACGGGCACGACCGCGACCCCCGACGAGATCGCCGCCGTCCGCTACGCCCTGGACAAGAACGTGGTGCTGATCGCGTCGGCCGGCAACCGGCTGCAGAACGACCGCGTCGTCACCAGCCCCGCGAACATCCCCGGTGTCGTCGCCGTGACCGGGCTGGCGAAGAACGGCGAGTTCTTCGCGCAGAGCGCCACCGGTCGGGAGGCCGTGCTCGCCGCGCCGATGCAGGAGATCATCTCGCCCCGGTCCACGTCGGTCTCGTCCAACGGTTACGGCATCGGCAGCGGCACGAGCGACGCCGCCGCCATCACGTCCGGCGTGGCGGCGCTGGTCCGCGCGAAGTACCCGGACCTCGACGCGGCCAACGTGGTCAACCGGCTCATCCGCACCGCCCGGGACAAGGGCCCGGACGGCCGCGACAGCCAGTACGGCTTCGGCGCGATCGATCCGCTCGCCGCGCTGACCCGCACCGTGCCGGCGGTGGACGCGCACCCGCTGCTCGCCGGCGCCCCGGACGCCGCGGCCCCGTCCGCCGGCGCGGCCACGCCGCAGCAGGACGACGGGCCGGCGGTGTCGATCAGCATGAAGAAGGACACGGGCGCGCTGGTCCAGGGGGCCCTCTGCCTGCTCGTGCCCGTCGCGCTGCTGGTCCTCGTGATCGTGCTGGTACGCCGGTCCCGTCGAAAGGCAGCCGTCGCCCGGCCCGGCGCGCCCGGCTATCCGCCGCCCGGCGGCGTGCCCGGCTACCCGCCTGCCGGCGGCGCGCCCGGCTACCCGCCGCCCGGCGGAGCGCCCGGCTACCCGCCGCCTGCCGGGCCGCCCGGCTATCCGCCGCCCGGGGCACCGCAGGCCGGTCCGCCCGGCTACCCGCCGCCGCCCGGTCACCCGCAGTCCGGCGGCGCGCCGGGGGGCCCGCACGGCAACCCGCAGTTCGGCACGCCCGGTCATCCGCCGCCCGGCGGCGTACCCACGGGCATGCCCGCACCACCCCAGGCGGGGCCCCCGCCCGGGTACGGCCCGACGCCCACCGGCGGACACCCGTACGGTGCGCCGCCGGCATCCCAGGCCGGTGCCTGGCCGCCGCCCGGCACCGCGCCGACGGCACCCCCACCCCCGCCGGCTCCCGGCGGGCAGCAGCAGTAAGCCACATTGTCAGTCGGCGACGGGGAGGAACCGATGACGGACGACCGGACGAGCCCACAGGTGGACAGGACGGAGCAGCCGGACGAGATCCGGGTGGACACTCCGTACATGCCCATCACCCCGCTGGCACCCACCGTGCACATCAGCGGCATCACGATGGACAACGTCAACCGGGCGCAGACGCCCTCCGGCCTGGTGCCGGGGGCGAGCGAGAGCGGCGACAACACCGAGTGGGACGCGTCCAGCCTGGACAAGGCCATCGAGTGGTTGGAGTCGCACGCCTCGTTTCTCAACAAGCAGTCGTACACGATGGTCGAGATCCAGGACCGGATGGGCGGCGCGGCGGCGTCGGGCGGCATGAACGGCGTCGGCGGCGGGGCGACGAGCCCGCTCGGCGCCTTCGACCGGGCGGGCGACCTGGCCCGCAAGCACGGCAGCCTCTTCACCACCACTCAGCAGAGCGTCCGCAAGCTCGCCGAGGACCTCTACCAGGCCGCCAACGCGCTGCGCGAGGTCAAGGAGAACTACGAGACGGCGGAGAAGGCGAACGCCATGTCCGCCGCCGAGATGGAGCGCGCCTTCAGCCAAGCCGCCACCAACGGATCCAACGGCTGAACGGGAGGGTGACAGGATGCCGAGCTGGGAAGAGATGTGCCAGCAGATCGTCGTCGCGGGCAGGCCGGGCGACGTCACCAGCGCCGCGCTGGGCTGGGAGCAGCTGCTGAAGAACCTGAACTCCGTCAAGGAGAGCCTGGAGACGAACGTCGCCGATCTCGGTGAGGTGTGGAAGGGCCCGGCGTACGAGTCCTTCAAGACCCACATCAAGCAGATCGCCACGGACACGGGCCGGGTCGTCGACGACGCCGAGAAGCACAACGGCATCGTCCAGTCGCTGAAGACCGCCGCCGATAAGCTGAGCGCCGCGCAGGCCGAGTTCCCCATCCCCGCGAGCTGCGTCAACGACGTGCTGGAGGCGCGCAACGGCCGGCTCGTGATCGACACGGGCCTCTTCGAGATGAAGGTCAAGCCCGACTTCCTGGGCCTGCTCGACCCGCTCACCTCGCTCGCGGACTGGATCAACGACAAGTCCGAGGAAGCCGCCAAGGTCTACAACCAGGTCAGCGGCGACTACGTGACCATCGACTCGGGCACGCCCGGGCAGACCACGCCGGGCACCACCCAGTCGCCGGACGTGCAGACCCCGGACCTCGGCGCCGGCCCCGGCGCCGGCAGCACCGGCGGCGTACCCGGCATGGGCGGGATGCCCTCGACCGGTGGCGTGCCGGGCGGCGGCATGCCGTCACTCAGCGGTGCCGGTGTGCCCGAAACCGGGACCACCGGGATCGGCTCCACCGCCCACCCCGGCCTGACCGGCGGCGGCTACACGCCGGGCACCGGCTACACCCCGAGCACCGGGGGCTACCCGCCGAACACCGGCAGCCTCGGCGAGAACTACGGCAGTGGGCTGGCCGGCGCGGGCACCCCGGCCGTCTCGGGCCTCGGCGGGGCCGGTGGCGGCGGCCTGCCCGGCACCTCCGGGCTCGGCGCCGGTGGCGGGCTTGGTTCCGGTGGCGGCGGCCTGGGCGGCGGGGGCGTGATCCCGGGCGGCGGCTCGCTCGGCCGGCCGGTGAGCCCCAACATGGGTCCGATGATGGGCGGCGGCGCGGCCGGCGCCGGACGCAACGGCGGTCGGGGCGGCGGCAAGCTCGGTGCCGGCGGCAAGCTGGGCGCGGGCGGCATGGCGCCGATGATGGGCGGCGGTGCGGCCGGTGGGGCCGGCCGTGGCGGCGGGCGCGCGGGTGCCGCCGGTGCCGGCGTCAAGGGCGCCGGCGCGGGGGCCCGGGGCGTCGGTGGCATGGCCGGTATGGGCGGCGCCGGCTACGGCGACGAGGAGACCGCACGCAACACCTGGCTGGAGGAGGACGAGGACGTCTGGGGCGCCGACGGCGGCGGTACGCCGGGCATCCTGCGCTGACGCTGACGCTGACGCTGACGCTGACGCTGACGCTGACGCTGACGCGCGGAGCGCCGTCCACCGCACGGTGGGCGGCGCTCCGCTCTGTCCGGGTGCCCGTGCGGCGCCCGCCGACAACCGAGGTGCGCCGGAACCTGGGGCGTGGCAGGCGTACGAGTCACGGTATTCATGCGAGGGGACTACACCGCCGGCCGTCGAGGTCCGGCGCGGCCAGTCACGGTTCATGGAACAGACCCGTAGTCCGGGCCCACCCTCGCAGCGGGGTGGGGAAGGGACGTCAGCCGGTCGTGGCGTCCACTCCGGAGGGGCGACGGCCCGGGCGCCAGCCCCGGCGCCGCCCGCGGATCAGGATCGGCTTGACGGACAGCAGCAACCCGGCGACGAGCGCGCCCACGGCGGCGACCCAGACCGCGACGGTGCCCTGCCAGGCGAGCGGATCCTCGGTGGAGGGCGGCGGCGGCATCGCGCCGGCGGGCGGGTCGGTGCGGCTGCCGAGCAGGCTCGCCACCGCCCGGTACGGATTCACCACCCCGTGGCCGACCTCGGCGTTCTTCCCCTCGGGCGGGCTGTCGGCCGTCCGGACCAGCCGGTCGGCGACCTGCTCCGGGCCGAGGTCGGGATGGGCGGCCCGGACCAGCGCGGCCACCCCGGAGACGTACGCGGCGGCGAAGCTGGTGCCGCCCTGCGGCTCGGCCAGGTAGCCCTCGCCCCCGGGGGCCGGACCGAGGATGTTCAGCCCGGGCGCCGCGAGGTCGACGTAGTCCCCGCTCACCGAGCTGCCGACGTGGCCACCCTCCTCGTCCACGCCGGCGACCGCGATCACGCCCGGGTAGGCGGCCGGGTACGCGGGCATGTCCTGCTGGTTCTCCTGGCGGTTGCCAGCGGCGGCGACCACGACCACCCCCTCGTCGAGGGCGTAGCGGACGGCGTCGGCGAGTTCCTTCCGGTCCAGGGTCACCAGCGACAGGTTGATGACGTCGGCGCCGTTCTGCACGGACCACCGGATCGCCGTGGCGATCTGCCCCGGCAGACCTTCGTCGACGGTGGTCCGGGTGTCGGGTAGGACGCGTACCGGAAGGATCCTGGCCTGCGGCGCGATGCCGCTGAACGACGTGCCGGCGGCCTCCTTCCCGGCGATGATGCCGGCGACGATGGTGCCGTGCCCGGCCAGGTCGCAGCGGCCCTGCTGCTGCGGCAGCCCGTTGAAGTCCCGGCCCACCCTGACCTGGCCCTTGAGCGCGGGATGGGTGGCGGAGACGCCGGAGTCGATGACCGCCACCGTGACGCCGGCGCCCCGGGAGATCCGCCAGGCCGACGAGGGTTCGAGTCGCTTCAGCGGCCACGGCGTCTCGGCGGGGGCGGCGACGCCGGGGGGCCCGCAGCGGGGGAGGGCCGCGGAGGCGGGCGACGGAACGACCACGGCGGTGCCGAGCAGGACCGCGGCCGCTCCACGCAGGACCGCGCGGGCACCGCGCCCGGGTCGGCGGGCCCGCTCGGTCCCGCCCGGTCGGAAACTCTCGCGCACGCGGTGAGATTACCGCCGGGGGCCGCAGGCGCGCGCTGCCGCCTCCGGGCACGGCACTGACGTCGGCCTTGCCGGACCGGAGCGTCCCGCATGGGCGGGGGCGGCGCGGGTCGGGAGGGTGGGCGGTCGGGACGGTCGGTGGCGGTCGGGGTGGGCGCCGCCGTCAGGGGCCCTCGGCGGGCTCGACCGGCTCCTGCTCGTCGGTGAAGAGGGCGAGCAGGGCGCCGACCTGCCGGTCCGCTTCGGCGGGGTGCCGGAACCGGCCGGCGGGGTTGAGCGTGTACTCGTTGCGCCGGCCGACCCGGGTGCGGTTGAGGTAACCGCCGGCCTCCAGGTCGGCGACGATCGCCTGGGCGGCCCGTTCGGTGACGCCCACCTCGTCGGCGACATCGCGGAGCCGGGCGGTGGGGTTGCGGGCGATGGCGAGCAGCACGTGCCCGTGGTTGGTGAGGAACGTCCAGTTACGGGTGCTCCCGTTCTCCCCAGTCGTCGCCATGCCCGCCATCGTATGGCCCCTCCCGCGTGCCCGCCGCGCGCCCTCGCGCGCTGGCCGACGCGCGAGCGCGTGAACCGCCGGCCGGCTGGCGTAATGAGCGCGCCGACGAACATATGAAATGGATATCACGCATACCTTGACGTACCTTGCAGTGCGTGTGACCGTGGTGGCAGCCCGCGTCCAGCGTCGGCCCGGGTGACCAGGCCGTTCACGTCAGGGAGCGAGGTGTGGGATGAGTCGTCCCGGATCGCCAGGCAGTCAACCGGGCCCGGAGCGGACGCTTTCGGTGTCGACCACGGGCACCGCCCCGGCCGACGCCGGCACCGCCCCGGTCGTCCCCGGGAGTCCCGAGCAGGCGCTCGCCGAGCTGCACGCGGGCAACCGGCGGTTCGTGACCGGCGCGCCGCGCCACCCCAACCAGGACGCCGGGCACCGCGCCGCGGTCGCCGACGGGCAGCACCCCTTCGCGGTGATCGTCGGCTGCTCCGACTCCCGCCTCGCGGCCGAGATCATCTTCGACCGTGGCCTGGGTGACCTCTTCGTGGTCCGCACCGCCGGGCACACCATCGGCCCCGAGGTGCTGGGCAGCGTCGAGTACGCCGTCACCGTCCTGGGCACGCCCCTGGTGGTGGTGCTCGGGCACGACTCCTGCGGGGCCGTCCAGGCGGCGCGCGCGGCGGACGCCACCGGCACCTCGCCGGTCGGACATCTCTGCGCCGTGGTGGACGCCGTGGTGCCCAGTCTGCGGCGGGCCGCCGCCGAGGGCGTGGAGGACATCGACGGGATCGTCGACATCCACATCGCGCACACCGTCGAGGCGATGCTGGACCGTTCCGCCGTCCTTGCCGCGGAGGTGGCCGCCGGCCGCTGCGGGGTGGTCGGCATGTCGTACCGGCTGACCGCCGGCGAGGTGCGGACGGTGGCCGCCGTGCCCGCCCGTACGGTCGACGCGCCGGAGCCGGCCGCCAGCGCCGCCTGATCCTCCCGCCGACCCGTCCCGACCGGTCGTCGTCGGGCCGCACGACGACACAGGGCCGCTCCCGCGTCCGGCGGGGGCGGCCCTGTGTCGGTCCCGGCTTCGCCGGCCCGTGGGCGGGCGGCTAGAGCAGTGACACGTGCACGTGGTCGGTGTGGTTCGACGGGCCGCTGTAGGAACTCCAGCCCGTCGCCGGGAACCAGATCTGCCGGTTCCAGATCACGTAGTAGATGCCGAGCCGGTCGGCGTTGCGGACCAGGAACGCGGTCAGGTTGTTGCCGTACATGTAGGTGTCGTCGTTGTGCCAGGGAGAGAAGCCGCTCCTCTGCAACGACCAGTCGCAGGCCCGGCCCTTCGGATGCTCGTACGGCCCGCCGGAGCGGTAACAGCCGACGAACCGGTTGAAGCCGACCCGCTTGACCTCCTTGTACATGTGCAGCGTGCGCGCGGTGATGCAGCCGGAGGTGGTGGGGTCGTCCTCGGTGCACCCCAGGGGCTTCCAGTCGCCGTCGGCCGTACGTCCCGGCGCGATCTTCGCCACCGGCGAGGTGGCGACCACCTTGCCACTGGTCAGACCCCTGCCGCCGACCAGCGCGAGTGCCTTCTCCGCCTCCCGCTTGCCGCGCGCCATCTCGTTCGTCAGCTTCTGCTGCTCGCGGACCTCGGCGTCGAGCGCCAGCTTCGCCTGCTCGGCGCGGTTCTTGACCGCGTTCACCTCGGCGAGCTTCTTGGAGTTGACCAGGTTCAGCTCGTCGAGGGCGGCGGCACGCTTGACGAACGAGTCGGGGCTGGCGGTGTCCAGCAGCATCGACACCGCGCCGATCCGTCCCGTCCGGTAGGACTGGGCGGCGATCTGACTGACCTGCGGCGCCAGCGCGTTCAGCTCGGCCTGTGCCCGGTTGACCTCCAGAGCCAGTTCGAGCTGGCGCTTCTTCGACTTCTCCAGCTTCGCCTTGGCCTGCACATAGGACCGGTTGCGGGCCTCGATCAGGTCGTCGAGCAGCTTGGGCTCGTCGTCGCCGTGGCCGGAGGGCTTGGGTGGGGTGGGCGCGGCCACCGCCGGGAGAGGCCCGGCGAAGACCGCCAGGGCGGCGAGTACGGCCACCACGGGCGTCAACCAGCGGCGTAGGGGTGCCGTCACAGTTTTCCCTTCCGTCGACCGCCGACCGGGTTAGCTGACGGGTTCGGGGCGGAAGTGGCCCCTACCGCTGTCGCGGATTCACCCCACGTGCCTGGGTCCCCGGCTCGCCTGGCGGCGATTGGGCGGCGGCACCGCAGGCGCCGCTGCGCGCCTTCGGCGGTGACCGGCAGCGAGGTTACCCGAGAGCACTCCCGGGGATCTACGTCCCTAAGCCGACTAAATGCGTTATTTCGTAATGGCTGACGGTGACCAGTGACGCGTCTATCAGGGCGGGAACCATGATCCGTCACGCAGAGGAGTGTCACCATGCGGTGTCCGTTCTCCTGTTCTGGTCGGGCCATCCGGCGGGGGCGGCGGACGGCGTGTCTCCGCGCGGTCCGCTGAGCGCCTCCAGCGCCTCGGACCGGTCGGCCGCCGGCCGGGGCGTCGGCGCGGGCGCGGCGGCCTCGCGGTCGGTGGGCTCCCCGGCCCGCCGGCCCGCCGTGGTCACCAGGGCCGCCAGGCCGGTGGTCAGCGGCACGGCGGCGATCAGCCCCAGGGTGGCGACCGCGCTGCGGACGATCTCCTGGGCGAGGAACTCGCTGGTGAGAAGCTGGGTCACCGCCCGCGAGTCGGCGGTGAGCAGGAGCAGCACCGGCAGCGAGGCGCCGGCGTACGCCAGCACGATCGTGTTCACCGTCGAGGCGATGTGCGCCCGCCCGACCCGGGTCGCCGCCCGGTAGAGCTGCCTGCGGGACAGTCCCGGGTTGGCGTGCGCCAGTTCGGTGACGGTGGCGGCCTGGGTGACCGTGACGTCGTCGAGCACCCCGAGGGAGCCGATGATGATGCCGGCCAGCAGCAGCCCGTGCAGGTCGACGTCGGCCTGGTACATCGACAGCGTGGTGGCGTCCTCGGAGCCGAAGCCGGTCAGGTGGGCCGCGGCGGTGGCGATGGTGCCGAGGACGCCGGTCAGCACCAGGCTGCCCAACGTGCCGAGTACGGCGACCGAGGTCTGCGCGGTCACGCCGTGGGTCAGGTAGAGCACCACGAACATGATCAGGGCGGCGCCGACGACCGCGACCAGGAGCGGTGGGCTCCCGGCGCTGATGCCGGGCAGCACGAAGGTCAGCAGGATGGCGAAGCTCGCCGCCAGGCCGGCCAGCGCGGCCAGCCCCCGCCACCGCCCGAAGGCGACGATCGCGGCCGCGAAGAGCGCCACCAGCCAGACCAGCGGCTTGCCGCGCTGGTGCTCCGCGATGTTGTAGGAGCTGGCCGTGGGATCGGCGGGGTCGATGAGCTCGACCAGGATGATCTCGTCGTCCACGGCGACGGTCGGCGCACCGGGGCCGGCCGGGACCGGCGTCTGGACCTGCTGGCCGGCGTCGGGGCCGTCCTCGACCCGTACGGTGACGGTGCCGCAGGGGCCCCGCGGGGCGTCGGGGCTGCCCTCCGGCACCTCCGGGGCCGGCGGGCACGGCTCCGTCACCACCCGGGTCACGGTGCCGTGGTAGCGGGGCGGCTCGGTGCCGGCCGCGGGGTCGGGCGCGTCCCACGGCCACAGCACCAGGGCGGCGATCAGCGTGGCGACGAAGAGGGGCACCACCGTCGCGACGAGGATCCGCCGCACCCTGGGCGGGGCGGACGGAGCGGGACGGGTGTGATCGGCGCCCAACGTGTGTCTCCCAACGAGTCCAGGGCGGGGTACGGGCCGGCGGGCCGGTCGGTTCAGCGTCGCCACGGGGGTGGGGCGGGGAACCGCCTCCACGTGGCGGTGTGGTCACGTGCCGTGGTCGTCGGCTCCCGTCCGGCGACGGGTGGTCGGCGCCGTCGCCCGGTGGGGGGCGCGGGGCGGGTGGTGCGGAGTCCGGAGGGCCACCGGCCGAATGGTAGCCACCCCGGCATCGGGGGCGCAGGTCGTGTGGGTGGTGTCGCGACGCGACCTTCGCCGCACAGGTCCGGCCCGCCCACACGCGTGACCTACGCGCGCCCGGCCCGCACACGTGCGGAGGCCCGCCGCGGGTGCTACCCGTGCGGAACGGGTCGACGCGCTAGCGTGACGGATGTGTGGACGACGGTGACGGCGGCGCGGGGCGCGCGGCTCCTGCTGCTCGTCGGCACGCTGCTCGGGTTGGCCGCGATGCACACGATCGGCCACGACTCGCACCAGACCGGTCATTCCGCGAACCCGTCGGCGCACATCGCCGTCGCGCCCGTCCCGCACGCCGTCCTCGCGCCGGTCCGGCACGCAGCCGTCCCGCCCGTCCCGCATGCCGCTGTCGCGCTCGTCGCGTACGTGCCGCACGCCGCCCTCGCGTCCATCGCCTCCGCCGCGCCCGCCGCGCCCGCGCTCGTGCCGCCTTCGCGGGACGTCGCCGCTCCGCACGCCGTCGGGGCGGCCCTCCAGGCCGTGGTGGGCTGTCCCGGGGGCTGCGCCTCCGAGGAACTGCTGCCTGCGGGCGGCGGCACGGGGGGAGGGCTGCCCGGGTGGGGCGTGTGCCTGGCCGTGCTGGGCGCGTTCGCGGCCACGCTGCTGCTGGCGGCGCTGCTGTCGGTCCGCGTACGCGCCGTCGGCCCGACCGGGGGCGGTTCGGTCGGCGCCTTCCCGCCGCCCCGGGCCCCGCCGCCCCGGCCGGTCGGTCTGCGGCTCGCCACGGTCTCGGTGCTGCGCAGGTAGGACGCGTTCGACGCGGGTGCGGCTGCACGCCGTTCCGCGTCCTCGTCGTGCCGCGTACGTTCCGACACCGAAAGGGTCCACCATGACCACTCGTACCCTCGCGCGCCGTGCCGCCCTGGCCGGCGTCGCCGTCACCACCGCCCTCGCCCTCGCCGCCTGCGGCGGCGACGACCACTCGTCGCCGGGCGCGGGGCACGGCACCCCCGGCACCGGCGGGCCGGCGGCCACCGCCACCGGTGCGGCCGCGTTCGGCGACGCCGACGCGATGTTCGCCCAGATGATGATTCCGCACCACCGGCAGGCGGTGGAGATGGCCGACCTGGCGCCGACGCGGGCGGCGGACCCGGAGGTCAAGCGGCTCGCCGTGGAGATCAAGGCCGCCCAGGCACCCGAGATCGCCACCATGAGCGGTTGGTTGGCGGCCTGGGGGCGGCCGGTGCCGTCGCCGGGCGGGATGCCGCACATGGACCACGGCATGCCCGGCATGATGTCCGACGCCGACATGACGAAGCTGGCGGCCGCCACCGGCCGGGAGTTCGACCGGCAGTTCCTGACCATGATGATCGCCCACCACGAGGGCGCGATCACCATGGCCCGCGACGAGCTGGCCCGGGGCGTGAACGCGGAGGCCAAGGCCCTGGCCCAGCAGATCGTCAGCACCCAGCAGGCGGAGATCGACACGATGCGCAAGATCCTCGGCCGGTTCTGACCCGCACGTCCCGGCGTCCCCGACCCGGGGGCGCCGGGGCACCGCGACCGTCGCCGCGCCGGGGCACCCCCCGGCCGGACCTTGCCGGGAGGAGCCCCGGCGCACGGACCCGGCGCGCCGCCGGATGAAGGACCTGCCGGCGGTCAGCCGCGCTTCATCAGGCGGCCGACGGCGGCCATCATCTCGGTGGCCATCTCGTCGGCCCGGCCCTCGGCCGCGCCCTCGTGCATGCAGTGCCGCGCGTGGCCGTCGAGCAGGCCGAGCGCGACCTTGTCCAGGGCGGCCTGGATCGCGGAGATCTGGGTGAGCACGTCGATGCAGTAGCGGTCGTCGTCGACCATCTTCTCGATGCCACGGACCTGCCCCTCGACGCGGCGCAGCCGCGCGAGCAGCTGGTCCTTGGTGGCGGTGTAGCCCCTGGTCGGGGTGGGCGTCGGTGTGGTCATGAGGTCGAGAATAACGTACCCCTCGGGGGTATGGTACGGTCCTCCGTGTCCGGGATACCCCCACCCGGTACCGGTACGCCGCACGGGCAGCCGAATGCCTCCGGATTACCCCTGGGGGGTATAGGCTGGGGGCGTCGAGAGGAGAGAGTTCCATGATCACCACCACGTACCAGGTGCAGGGCATGACCTGTGGGCACTGCGCCACCGCGGTCAGCAACGAGGTCGGCGCGATCCAGGGCGTCAGCGACGTCCAGGTCGACGTCGCCGCAGGTCGGGTCACCGTCACCAGCGAGGGCCCGTTGGACACCGACACCGTGCGCTCCGCCGTCGACGAGGCCGGCTACGACCTCGTCGGCGCCTGAGAGCGGGCACGGGGAAGACGAGGCACACCATGAACACGGCGACGAAGCTGAGCGGTTTCGCCCTCGGCCTCGCGGTGGTGTTCGGCGCGACGTACGGGGTCGGTCGGGTGGCCGACCCCGTGTCGCCGCCCGCCGAGGCCGCGCACGACGCCGGCGGGGGGCACGGCGACGACGGTGGAGCCGGACATGAGGGCGACAACGGCGCGGCGGCCCACCTGCCCGGCGGGCTGCTGGTCTCCGACCGCGGGTACACCCTGCGTCCGGTGGACGCCCCTGCGGGGCAGTTCGCCTTCCAGGTCACCGGCCCCGACGGCCGGGCGGTGACCGCGTACGACGTGGCGCACGACAAGCGCATGCACCTGATCGTGGCCCGCCGCGACCTCTCCGGCTTCCGGCACGTGCACCCCGAGATGGCGCCGGACGGCACCTGGCGGGTCGACTCGCCGCTCGCCGGGCCGGGCGTCTGGCGGGCGTTCGCCGACTTCACCCCGACCGGGGGCGAGGCGCTGACCCTGGGCGTCGACGTGACCGTTCCCGGCGCGCTGACCGGGCGGCCCCTGCCCGCGCCGGCGACCAGCACCACGGTCGACGGCTACACCGTCACCCTCGCCGGCGCCCCGCAGCCCGGGCGCACCGCCGAGCTGACCCTGAGCGTGAGCCGAGGCGGCGCGCCGGTCACCGACCTGGAGCCCTACCTGGGCGCGTACGGCCACCTGGTGGCGCTGCGCCAGGGCGACCTGGCGTACCTGCACGTGCACCCGCACGGCGAACCGGGCGACGGGCGGACGCGGCCCGGCCCCGAGGTGAGCTTCTCGGCGGAGATGCCGTCGGCCGGGGCCTACCGCCTCTACCTGGACTTCAAGCACGGCGGCGTGGTGCGTACCGCCGAGTTCACCGTCGTCGCCGGCAGTCCGACCGCGCCGGGTGTCCCGGCTGCGACGGGCACCCCGACGGCGGGCACCCCCGCCGCCACGAGCTCCCCGACCGCCGACGCCGGCCACGGCGTCCCCGGTCACGGGCACGACTGACGGGACCGTGATGACCACCAAGCCCTTGCTGACCGCGCCGAACCAGATCGAGCTGGCGATCGGCGGGATGACCTGCGCCTCCTGCGCCGCCCGGATCGAGAAGAAGCTCAACCGGATGGACGGGGTGACCGCCACCGTCAACTACGCCACGGAGAAGGCCACCGTCCGGTACGCCGACGAGGTCACCCCGGACGACCTGATCGCCACGGTGGAGAAGACCGGCTACACGGCGGCCCTGCCGCCCCCGCCCCGTCCCGCCGGAGACGCACCGGCCGCCGAGCCGGTGGACGAGTTGCGCGTCCTGCGTACCCGGCTGTGGGTCTCGGCCGCGCTCACCGTGCCGGTGATCGCGCTGGCGATGGTGCCCGCCTGGCAGTTCGACTTCTGGCAGTGGTTGTCGCTGACCCTGGCCGCCCCGGTCGTGGTCTACGGCGGGCTGCCCTTCCACCGGGCGGCCTGGATCAACCTGCGGCACGGCGCGGCGACCATGGACACCCTGGTCTCGCTCGGCACCCTGGCCGCGTTCGGCTGGTCGGTCTGGGCGCTCTTCCTCGGCACCGCCGGGACGCCGGGGATGACCCACCCGTTCAGCTTCGCCATCAACCGCTCCGACGGCGCCGGCAACATCTACCTGGAGGCGGCGGCCGGGGTGACCGTGTTCATCCTCGCCGGCCGCTACTTCGAGGCGCGGGCGAAGCGGACCGCCGGCGCGGCCCTGCGCGCCCTGCTCGAACTGGGCGCCAAGGACGTCGCGGTGCTGCGCGGCGGCACGGAGACCCGGATCCCGGTGGACCAGCTCGTGGTGGGGGACCGGTTCGTGGTCCGGCCCGGCGAGAAGATCGCCACGGACGGCGTGGTCGACGAGGGCACCTCGGCGGTCGACGCCAGCATGCTCACCGGCGAGTCGGTCCCGGTCGAGGTCGGTCCGGGCGACTCGGTGGTCGGCGCCACCGTCAACGCGGGCGGCCGGCTGGTGGTCACCGCCACCCGGATCGGCGGCGACACCCAACTGGCCCAGATGGCCCGGCTCGTCGAGCAGGCGCAGACCGGCAAGGCGGCGGTGCAGCGGCTGGCCGACCGGATCTCCGGTGTCTTCGTGCCGATCGTGATCGCCCTCGCGGTGGGCACCCTCGGCTGGTGGCTCGGCAGCGGGTCGGGCGCCACCGCCGCGTTCACCGCCGCCGTGGCGGTGCTGATCATCGCCTGCCCGTGCGCCCTCGGGCTGGCCACGCCGACCGCCCTGCTGGTCGGCACCGGCCGGGGCGCGCAGCTCGGCGTCCTGATCAAGGGACCGGAGGTGCTGGAGTCCACGAAGCAGGTGGACACGGTCGTGCTGGACAAGACCGGCACCGTCACCACCGGTCGGATGACCCTGGTGGACGTGGTCCCGGCGACCGGCGAGGACCGCGCGGAGCTGCTGCGGCTCGCCGGGGCGCTGGAGTCCGCCTCCGAGCACCCCATCGCCCGGGCCATCGCCGCCGGCGCGGCCGAGGCGGGCACGCTGCCGCCGGTGGCCGGTTTCGTCAACGCCGAGGGGCTCGGGGTGAGCGGGACCGTCGAGGACCGGGAGGTGCTGATCGGCCGACCCCGGCTGCTGCGCGAGCACGGTCTCGACGTACCGGAGGAGGTCGCGCGGGCGGCGGCCACGGCGGAGGCCGAGGGACGTACGGCGGTGCTGGCCGGCTGGGACGGTCGGGCCCGGGGCGTCCTCGCGGTGGCCGACGTGGTCCGCCCGACGAGCCGGGCGGCGATCGCACAGCTGCGCGCGCTCGGCCTGACGCCGGTGCTGCTGACCGGCGACAACACGACGGTCGCCCGGGCGGTGGCCGCCGAGCTGGGCATCGACGAGGTGGTCGCCGAGGTGCTGCCCGCCGACAAGGTCGACGTCGTACGGCGGCTCCAGGACGAGGGGCGGACGGTGGCGATGGTCGGTGACGGGGTCAACGACGCCGCGGCGCTGGCCCAGGCCGACCTCGGCCTGGCCATGGGCTCCGGCACGGACGTGGCGATCGAGGCGTCCGACCTGACCCTGGTCCGAGGCGACCTGATGGCCGCCGTGGACGCCATCCGGCTCGCCCGCCGCACCCTCGGCATCATCAAGGGCAACCTGTTCTGGGCGTTCGCCTACAACGTGGCCGCCCTGCCGCTGGCCGCCGCCGGCCTGCTGAACCCGATGATCGCCGGCGCCGCGATGGCCTTCTCCTCGGTCTTCGTGGTCGCCAACAGCCTCCGGCTGCGGGGCTTCCGCCCGGTCGCCTGACCCTCCGTCCCGTGCCGCCGGCCCTCGTCGCAGGGCCGGCGGCACGGCGCGTGACGGGAGCCGCCGGCGTGCCGGCACGTGCCCCGGGACGACGGTGGGTGACCGGGACGGTTGGAGGGCGGTGGGACGGGGTACATCAGGGGCGTACCGGCACCGCCATATCGGGAGGTTGACATGGGTTTCGACGATAAGATCAACAACACGACCGAGGATGCGGCCGGCAAGCTGAAGGAAGGCGCCGGCCGGGCCACCGACAACGAGCGGCTCGAGGCCGAGGGGCGCAACGAGCAGGCCGGCGCCAAGCTCAAGCAGGCTGGCGAGAAGATCAAGGACGCCTTCAAGAGCTGACACGCGTACGCGCCCTCCGCCGGATCGGCCTTCGGGCCGACCCGGCGGAGGGCGTACTGGCGCGTCCGGCGGTCGTGTCCCGCGGGCCGTGCCCCTCGTTGCCAGATTGACGCCCCGCCGCCCGACGTCTGCCGAACCCGTGCCGTCACCCGCAGGACGGCCCGAGAGCCCGAACGGGAGGTCCCGTGTCCCGATCCGTCGTCTACGCGCGCCGGGCCGCCGCCACGGTGGCGCTCGGGGTGCTGGCCGTGGGATGCCAGGACAGCGCCCGGGAGGAGGCCGCCCGGAGCGGCGCCACCCCGCCGAGCCCGACGGCCACGGCGAGCGCCACCGCTCCCAGCCCGTCCCCGGTCGCCACGACCGCAGCCAACACCGCCGAGGTCTGCCGCGAGGTCGACCGGGTCATCGTCGCCGGCAGCCGGAGGATCGCCACCGACTCGGCGGCCTCCGTCAGCCGTGACCTGACCGGGGCGCAGGTCGCCGACCAGCTCCGGCGCAACCTGGCGGAGCTGGCCGACGACGTACGCGCGCAGGCCCGCCGGGCCGCCGATCCGCAGATCCGCGCCCTGATCGAGGACACCGCCGAGCGCATCGACGCCGGTTCCCGGGCGTCCCGGCCGGCCGCCTGGATGGACGCCACCTTCACCGGCATCCCGCCGAAGCTGACCCGCGAGTGCCGCGCCTGAGCCGGTGCGCACCGGCGTCGCCGACCCCGACGGCGGACGCCGACCGGCCTGCACCCCGTGCCGCACGCCGGCCGGCGTCCGTCGATGTGACTCCCCGCTGACGCCGGGACCCGTCGGCCCCACGCCGGGGCCCGCCCACGGCGGCGCGCCTCCAGACAGGGGTCGGAACGGACCCGCCGGTTTCGACATCCGGCGGTGAGGAATCTCAGCGCCGCCCGCGTACCTGCCGTTTCGGGGCGGGGCCGGAACCGAGCGAGGCCCGGTCGGCGGCGGAGGTGCCCGACGACCAGCCCTCGGCGTCACGGACGGTGAGCCGCCCCCGTACGACGCCGGGGAAGAGCGTGTCGAGGCGTTCGCGTACCGCCTCCGCGCGGGTGGCGAGCACCGGCAGCAGCCGCTCCGGCCCGGCCTGCGCCGTCGCCTCCCGGTCGGCCGCGTCGGTGGCGGCCCGCAGCCGCTCGCCGATCCGCAGCGCGAACGCGTTGAGGAAGGACTCGTCGTAGTCCCGGGTGCGCCGGCCGGCACCCCGCGCCCGCCGTTCACCCCGGCCGCGCAGCATCGCGGTGGTGGCCTGCACCAGCAGCGAGGTGTAGAGCAGCTCGACCGCCTCCAGGTCGGCGGGCCAGCCCAGCACAGTGGTGAACCCGAGGTCGTCGGACCAGACCGCCTCGCAGCGGTTCGCCGCCGCCACCTCCTGCGCCAGCAGCGCCTTCGCGCCCGCGTACGGGGGCTCGGTGCCGAGGCGCACCCCGCCGGGACGGTCGGCGGGCTCGGCGACGCCGGCCAGCAGCGCCTGGTCGATGCTGTGCCGGGCGATCAACTCCTGGGCCTTGCCGGTCAGCGCCTCCGCCTCGGCCGGGTAGGTGGTCGACTCCGCCTTCGCCAGCAGCGCCCGTACCCGGTCGAGCATCCGGGATCCGCCGCCCGATCCGCCGTTCGTGACGCCCGTCGACGGCGCCCCGGGCGGCGGGCGCAGCACGGCGACCGGCGGGAGCCCCTCGACCATGGCCAGCGCGTCGACCGCCGCCCGCAGCGCGGTGAACCGGTCGCACCCGACACGGGTCGCCCAGGCGGTCAGGTGGCCCTCGTCGGCGTCCCACCACACCCCGGCGCCGAGGTCGCGCAGCTGGTCGTCCCACCACGACGGCACCGGCCCGGCCAGGTCGCGGCGGTGCGCGGCGAGTGCGTCGGTGACCAGTCCCGCTGCCCGGGGGTCGAGGCGGCGGGCGGCGAGCCGGCCGAGATCCACCGGTTGCCAGCCGTGCCGCGCCAGTCGCCCCACGCCGAGGGCGAGGCGGCGCAGCAGGGCGGCGTCCACCGCGCCCGCGCCGTCCGCGGCGCCCGTGCCGATCATCAGCCGGTCCAGCTGCCGCTCCGCGAGGCGTACGTCGGTGCCGCGTACCGCCGCGAGCGCGTCGCTGACCAGTTCCTCGGCGTCCGGCACGGCCGTGTCCTCCCGGAGTCTGCTGTTCCCGCCCCGGGAGACGATCGTCGCCCGCCCGCCGAAGGTACCCGCGGGCCCGCCCGCCGTCCGCCGGTCGTGACCGGAGCCACCGGAACCGTACGGCACGACCGTCCCGTCGCGGGGACTTCCGCATGCTTCGGCCGCCCCCGGGTAGTTCGACACCGACCCGAGCGATGCGAGGTGATGAGATGGCGGGAGTGCCGGTAAGCGGCGCCGCCGCGCCCGATCTCCGCCGATCGGTCCTCGCCGCCGCGGTCATCGGCGCGGCCGTGATGGCGGCCGTCGACGAGATCGTCTTCCACCAGATCCTCGGCTGGCACCACTTCTACGACCGGTCCACCCTCTCCGTCGGGCTGCTCTCCGACGGGCTGCTGCACTCGGCCGAGCTGATCGCCCTGGTCGGCGGCTTCTTCTGGTACGCCGACCTGCGCCGCCGGGGCGCCCTGCTGCCCCGGGCCGCCTGGGGCGGGTTCCTGCTCGGCGCGGGGGCGTTCCAGCTCTTCGACGGCATCGTCGACCACAAGGTGCTGCGGCTGCACCAGATCCGTTACGGGGTGCACCTGCTCCCGTACGACGTGGTGTGGAACGTGGCGGCGGTGGTGCTGTTGCTGCTCGGCGCGTGGGTGACCTGGCGGGTGCGCTCCCGCCACGGCCGCGACGTGCCGTGACGGCGCTCGCGCACACCGGTGCCGCCGCCGGGCCGGACCCGCTGCCGCTCGCGGCCGTCGCGGTGCTCGCCGCCGGCTACCTGCTCGCCGTGTCCCGCGACCGGCGCGGCTGGCGTCGCCGGCGTACGGTCGCCTGGCTGGCCGGCTGCGCGGTGCTCGCGGTCGCCCTCGGCCCGCTGGCGGCCGGCCCCGGCGACCCACGCGTGCACATGGCGCAGCACCTGCTGCTCGGCATGGTCGCGCCGCTCGCGCTGGCCCTCGGCGCGCCGGTGACCCTGCTGCTGCGGGTCGTGCCGCCGCCGGTCGGCCGCCGGGTGGGCCGGCTCCTGCGCGCCAGGCCGGTGCACGTGCTCGCCCATCCGGTGACGGCGGCGCTGCTCAGCACCGGTGGGCTCGCGCTGGTGCTGCTCACGCCGCTCTACGCGGCGGCCGAGCGGAACCCCGTGCTGCACCACGCCCTGCACGTGCACTACGTCGCCGCCGGCTACCTCCTCGCCTGGTCGGTGGCCGGCCCGGACCCGGCGCCGCGCCGGCCGCGCCCGGCGGTGCGGGCCGGCGCGCTGCTCGCCGCGGGGGCAGGGCACGCCGTGCTGGCCAAGTACCTCTACGCGCACGCCGCGACCCTGCCGCCCGGGCTGCCCGACCGGGACGTCGGGGCGCTGCGCGAAGCGGCCCGGTTGATGTACTACGGCGGCGACGTCGCCGAACTGCTGCTCGCCACCGCCCTGTTCGCCGCCTGGTACCACCGGCGCCGGCCGCGCCGGCCGGCGCGCTCCGCCGCAACCCCACCGTCCGGTCCGGCACCGGGTCGCGAGCCCGCCGCGCTCAGCCGGTGTACGCGTTCCCGGCCGTCAACCGCAGCGTGAACCCGTCGTCGTCGCGCTGCCAGGTCACGTGGTTGCAGGACTGGTAGGTGATCCAGAGCCCGAGCCCGCCCGGTGCGCCGTTGGACGCGGGGAGCAGCCCGCAGAACGGGTCGCCCGGCCCGTCGCCGGCATCGCTGACCGTCGCCACGATGCGGTCGTCGCCGGCCCAGACGCGCAGCCGGACCGGCGGCCTGCCGTGGCGCAGCGCGTTGGTGACGATCTCGCTGACCGCGACGACCAGATCCTCCACGTCGTCGACCGGCACCTGACCCTGGTCGACCTTGTGCACGGCGGCCCGCGCCTCGGCCGCCGTCGGGTCGGTCAGCTCGACGGCCGGCGGCCGCGCCTGGAGGGGGTCGGGCACGACCGGGAGGTCCTGCCGTAGGTAGTCCTGCGGCGGCGTCCAGGTCGGGCTCGGCACGTGCCGCCCGTCGGCGGTGGCGAAGCGGGGGTGCGTCCGGGCCACGTCGGCCAGCACCGCTGGCGGCGTGGTCCGGGTGTCGTACGCGCACATGCTCCACAGTGGGAAGTCGTCGTACGCGTGGTTGATCGCCGACTCGTAGCGGGCCCACCAGTCCCAGGTCGCGCCGAACGAGTCGGGCGGCATCTCACCGATTATCCGGATCTGCCCGGCGCCGGCGGTCACCTGCTCGGCGAGGAGCTCGCGGTAGGAGCGGATGGCGGCGGCGGGCCGGGAGTAGAGGTCGCCACCGGGCAGGAACTCGACCTTGCACCCGGCCGGCAGCGCCGAGCGGACCAGCCCGCCGGTGCGCTCGCCCAGCGCGACGAAGGTCGGCTCGCCCGCGTCGGCGCCGCCGAGCAGGAACGGCACCACCACCGCGAGCAACTCGTCGTCGGAGCCGTAGCGGACGGCCTCGTGGTAGTAGCCGTGGTGCTGGGCGGCCGCGCCTGTCCTCACGGCGTGACCTCCACCCGGATCGCGGGCAGTTGCAGCAGGCCGACCAGGCGGGCGGTGGCCGGGCGGGGCGTACGCAGCACGGCGGTCGCGCCGCGCCGGTGCGCGTACTCGGCCAGGAGGCTCAGGGCGCGGTGGTCCAGGAAGCGCAGGTTGGTCGCCGACAGCACCAGCTCACCGCCGACGGGGCGCAGGTCGGCGCGGTCCAGGGCGGTGCGGAACAGCTCGTGGTTCGACATGTCCAGCTCGCCGGCCAGCGCTGCGTGCCCGTCCTCGGGCGCCACCGCGTACAACCGGAACAACAGGTCGTCGACGTTGCTCTGCGGATGCATGCAGGCCAGCTCGGTGACCGTCCGGTCGCCCAGCTTCGGCCGGTGGTAGGCGCACACGGCCTTGAACGGCCCGGTGCGCATGTAGCGGTCGATGAGGTGCTCGTAGCGGGTGAAGACGTCGAGCTGGGCCGGGGTGCGGACCAGCTCGGTGGCCTCCGCGACGACCCGCAGCCCGGTGTGCCCGGCGGCCAGCGCCTCGTCCGTCGCGGTCGCGTAGGCCGCGACCTGCGCCACCGGGTCGACGACGTGGTCGGGCGAGTAGGTCGACATCAGGGGGACCACCGCGGCGGCGCCCCGGCGCTCGGCGTCGGTGAAGCCCGGCAGGGCGCGCAGCCGCTCGGCCGCCAGGTCCGAGGGGCGCGGTGTCACATACCAGAAGCGCTCGCCGGCGGCGAGGCTCGCGGCGAAATGCCGCTCCGTCTGGTCGGCGAGGGCCTCCGGATCGTCGTACGACCAGCAGAGATGGCCGCCCGGCGCCCCGCGCGGCGCCCTACTGCTCATGCCCGTTCCCTCACGCACCCAGTGTAGGCCGCCCGGTGACCCACCCCGTCCCCGCGAACGCCCTGACCGCCGATCACGCAGTCGTGGTGGGGTGCAGAACACCCGGAAGGGCCCCGAACGGGCACCACGACTGCGTGCTCGCCCGGGGGTGGGTGGGGGTCAGGTGGGGGCCAGGTGTTCGGAGCGGGGGAAGGACGCCCAGATGTTCTTGGTGGTGCTGGTGGCGTACCAGCCGACGTCCAGGGAGAGGGCGCGGGCCAGCTCCAGGCCGCGCCCGCCGTCGCCGGTGGGTCGCGCCTCGGCGAGCTGCGGCAGGGAACCCAGGTCGTGGTCGGCGACGTCGAGGATGAGGTAGTCGTCGGTGGCGAGCAGCCGGACGATGGTCGGCGGGATCCCGTGGCGCAGGGCGTTCGTGGCGAGCTCCGTCGCGATCAACGCCACCAGTTCGGGGACCTCCGCCAGGGCTTCGCCCTCACCGAGCACGTCGCCGGTCAGTTCCTCGTGCAGGGACGCCCGGAGGGCACGCAGGTCCGCCGCCTCCGACAGGGTCCACCGGCGCAGCTCAACGGCCTGCGGTGGGGGTGGGGAACTGCTCAGCTGGCCCATGGTCTGGTTCTACCCGATCTCCGGCCGGCTCACGCCAGGGCGCGTCGGCATGCCGCGCGACGGTCGCGGGTAGTGCACAGGCAACGACCGAGAGGAGAACGCCGTGCCCAGCACCACGATGCCGATGCTCGAGACGTACCCGAAGTCGATCAACCTGGACCGGGCGAAGCTGGCCGCCGTCATCGACGCGCTGAACACCTGCGCCCAGGCCTGCACGGCCTGCGCCGACGCCTGTCTCAGCGAGGACATGGTCGCCGAGCTGACGAAGTGCGTACGGACGAACCTGGACTGTGCGGACATCTGCACGACGACCGCCCGGGTGCTGTCCCGGCACACCGGTTACGACGCCAACATCAGCCGCAGCCTGCTGGAGGCCTGCGCCACGGCCTGCAAGTCCTGCGGCGACGAGTGTGCCGGCCACGCGGGCATGCACGAGCACTGCCGGGTCTGCGCCGACGCCTGCCGGGCGTGCGAGCGGGCCTGCCGCGAGCTGCTGGCCACCATGAGCTGACCCGCCCCGGGTCGGCCGACGTGGGCCGGCCGCGCATCGGTGCCGGCGTCCCGCCTGGGACGCCGGCACCGCCGCGCCGCCGCCCCACCGGCGGGGGTACGCGCACGATCATGAAGTCGTTGCACTGGAAAACGCTTACCCAGGGCGACAGCTTCATGATCACAGTGCTGCGATGGAGTCGGTGGGCCGAGGTGGGGCGTCCTCGGAGGACGTGGCCCGGCTTTTCTTGGGTCTCCGGGATTGGCGATCGGATACCCGAGGGGGGTATATGGTGGTCGGGAG
Source organism: Micromonospora sp. ZG13 (assembly GCF_059359355.1). Classification (NCBI taxonomy): domain Bacteria; kingdom Bacillati; phylum Actinomycetota; class Actinomycetes; order Micromonosporales; family Micromonosporaceae; genus Micromonospora; species Micromonospora sp. ZG13. The sequence continues at coordinate 37,221 of NZ_JCADBQ010000022.1, read as the reverse complement.
GAGGCGACCATGTCCCACGACCCGCGCCACGCGCACCATGACCCTCGGCCGCTTGATCCGGCACCGGGCGGGCCACCCGCCGCGAGGCACACGGACGGGCCCCCCGGCCATGGGGAGCGCGCCGCCGACGCGGACGGGTCCGCCGGGCGCGCCCAGGGATACGTCGGGCGCGACGAGCAGGTCGGGCGTGGCCAGGGCTCCGTCGGGCACGGCGAGCACGGTTCCGGCGGGCATGGCGAGCGCGCCGGGCATGGCGGTGGTGGGCACGACAAGCACGCCGGGCACGACCCGGAGATGTTCCGCCGCAAGTTCTGGTTGAGCCTGGCGCTCACCGTGCCGATCGTGCTGACCAGCGAGATGGTGATGGACTGGTTCGGCTACCGGCTGGAGTTCCCGGGCGTGGCCTGGGTCGGCCCGGTTCTCGGCACCGTCGTCTTCCTCTACGGCGGCTGGCCGTTCCTCCTCGGCGCGGTACGGGAGGTGCGCGACCGGGCGCCCGGCATGATGCTGCTCATCGCGATGGCCATCACGGTGGCGTACGTGGCTTCGGCGGCGACCGCGCTGGGCGTCTTCGACCTGGACTTCTGGTGGGAGCTCGCGGCCCTGGTCACGATCATGCTCCTGGGGCACTGGCAGGAGATGAAGGCGATCGGGCAGGCGCAGGGCGCGCTGTCCGCCCTGGCGGCGCTGCTGCCGGACGACGCGGAGCGGGTGACGGCGGACGGCGGCGTCGATCGGGTGTCCGTCGGGGACCTGCGGGTCGACGACCTGGTGCTGGTCCGCCCCGGCGCGCGGGTGCCGGCCGACGGGCGGATCACCGAGGGCGGCGCCGAGCTGGACGAGTCCATGGTCACCGGCGAGTCGCGGCCGGTCTCGCGGGACGTCGGGGACCGGGTCGTCGCCGGCACGGTGGCCACCGACGCGGCGATCCGGGTCCGCGTCGAGGCGGTCGGCGAGGACACCGCGCTGGCCGGCATCCAGCGCCTGGTCTCCCAGGCCCAGCAGTCCAGCGGCCGCGCGCAGGTGCTCGCCGACCGCTTCGCCGCCTGGCTGTTCTACGTGGCGACCGTGGTGGCCCTGGCGACCCTGGTGACCTGGGCCGTGCTCGGCGACCCCGGCGACGCCGTGGTGCGTACCGTCACCGTGCTCGTGATCGCCTGCCCGCACGCGCTCGGCCTGGCCATCCCGCTGGTGATCGCGCTGTCGACCGCCGTGGCGGCCAAGGGCGGGATCCTGGTCAAGGACCGGCTGGCGTTGGAGCGGATGCGCACGGTCGACGCGGTGCTGTTCGACAAGACGGGCACCCTGACCCGGGGTGAGCACGTGGTGTCGGGAGTGGCGGCCACGGGGGGCGGCGACGAGGACGAGGTGCTCGCCCTGGCCGCGGCCGTGGAGGCGGACAGCGAGCATCCGCTGGCCCGGGCCATCGTGGCCGCCGGGGCCGAGCGCGGCGGGGCGCGGCGGGCGACGGGGTTCCGCTCGCTCACCGGGCGCGGCGTCCGCGCCGAGGTCGATGGCGTGGCGTACGCGGTGGGCGGGCCCGCCCTGCTCCGCGAGCTGCGCGCGCAGGTGCCCGACGACCTGGCCGGGCGGCAGGCCGACTGGTCGCGGCGGGGCGCGGCGGTGCTGCACCTGCTGCGCCTCGACGGCGACGCGGCCAGCGTGCTCGGCGCCCTCGCGCTGGAGGACCAGGTCCGCCCCGAGGCCCGGGCGGCGATCGCCGAGCTGCGGCAGCAGGGCGTCGGCAAGATCGTGATGATCACGGGGGACGCCCGGCCGGTCGCCGAGGCGGTGGCCGCCGACCTCGGCTTCCGACCCGGCGTGGACGAGGTCTTCGCCGAGGTGCTGCCCGCCGACAAGGACGACGCCGTCGCCGACCTGCAACGGCGGGGGCTGCGGGTGGCGATGGTCGGCGACGGGGTGAACGACGCCCCCGCCCTGGCCAGGGCCGACGTGGGCATCGCCATCGGCGCCGGCACCGACGTGGCGATCGAGTCCGCCGGGGTGGTGCTCGCCTCCTCCGACCCGCGCGGCGTCACCGGCGTGATCCGGCTGTCCCGGGCCTCGTACCGGAAGATGATCCAGAACCTGGCCTGGGCGGCCGGCTACAACGTCGTCGCCCTCCCGCTGGCGGCTGGCGTGCTGGCGTGGGCCGGGGTGACGCTCAGCCCGGCGGTCGGGGCGATCCTGATGTCCGCCTCGACGATCGTGGTGGCGCTCAACGCCCAGCTCCTGCGCGGCGTACGCCTGCGTCCCGTGGACGAGTGAGGGAGCGCGCCGAACAACTGGATTGTCTTGACAAGAAAATCTGTCGGTGCGACGCTGTGGTCATGTTCGACATCGCAGTGATCGAGGACCCGGCGGCGGCCGAGGCGTCGCTGGACCCGATGCGGGCCCGACTGCTGGCCGCGCTCGCCGAGCCGGCCTCGGCGACGATGCTCGCCGCCCGCGTCGGCCTGCCCCGGCAGAAGGTCAACTACCACCTCCGGGCGCTGGAGCAGCACGGCTTGGTCGAGCTGGTGGAGGAGCGCCGGAAGGGCAACGTGACCGAGCGGGTCATGCGGGCGACGGCGGCGTCGTACGTGATCTCCCCCGCGGCCCTCGCGGCCGTGCGGCCCGACCCGGCGCAGTCGCCGGACCGGCTGTCGGCGCGGTGGCTGCTCGCGCTGGCCGCCCGCCTGGTGCAGGACGTCGGCGCGCTCATCACCGGCGCCGAGCGGGCGAAGCAGCGGGTGGCCACGTTCGCCGTCGACGGCACCGTCCGGTTCGCCTCCGCGCGCGACCGGGCAGCGTTCGCCGAGGAACTGGCGGCCACCGTCACCGCCCTGGTCGGCAGGTACCACGACGAGAACGCCCCCGGCGGCCGCGAGCACCGGGTGGTGGTCGCCCTGCACCCCAGCGCCGACTCCGAAGACACGACCGCGAACGAGGAGCACTGACATGGGACACCACTTCGAGCTGCGCAAGGACGTCGAGTTGGCCGCCACGCCCGAGCAGGTGTGGGAGGCCATCGCCACCGGGCCGGGCATCGACTCCTGGTTCATGGGCCGCAGCGAGGTCGAGCCGGGCGAGGGTGGCCGTACCCGCCTGACGCTGGCCGGGCACACCGAGGAGGCGACGATCACCGCGTGGGAGCCCGGCAAGCGGCTCGCCGACCGCACCGAGCCGGCCCCGGACGGCACGTTCATGGCCTCGGAATACCTCATCGAGGGCCGCGAGCGGGGCAGTACGACCCTGCGGCTCGTGCAGAGCGGCGTCCTCGGGGACAACTGGGAGACCGAGTACGAGGCGATGGCGGTCGGCTGGGACATGTACCTCGGGACGCTGGCCGCGTACCTCGCCCACTTCTCCGGCCGGACCGCGACCCCGGTCTCGGCGTTCCGTCCGGGCGTCGGCGGCGCGGACCGGGCGTGGGCGGCCGTGGCCGACGCCTTCGGCGTCGCCGGTCCGCCGGCCGAGGGCGACCGCGTCCGGTTCACCGTCGCGGGCCTGCCGCCGATCGAGGGCGTCGTCGACCTGGCCGGCCTCCCCACCTACGTCGGTGTCCGCACCCCCGACGCGCTCTACCGCTTCCTCCACTCCGGTGCCGAGCGGGGCGACGCCCTGGTCCTCGGCCACCACGTCTTCGCCGTCGGGCAGGACCCGGTTCAGGCCGAGCGGGCCTGGCAGGACTGGCTGAACGCCCTGCCCCTCGGCTGACCCGCCGACGGGCGGTCCGGCGACCCGTCGCGCCACCGGAAGCGGCCCCGCATGCCGAAGACGTGCGGGGCCGCTTCCGGCGTGGGGCCCGCCCGGGGCGTCCCGCGGCGTCGGGGCCGGGCCGGACCGCGTCGCCGCGCGGCCGGTACGGTCGGCCGCGCGGCGTCGGCGTACCCTGCTTCCGGTCGCCCGCGGCGCCTGGTGCCCGGCGCGGAGCCGTCCGGCAGGCGATCGAAGAGCGGGGCCGGGACCGCGGTTTCTAGGACGCCGGCCGCCCCCTTCGACGCGCACGGGTGTGGCCTGGGCGACATGCCCGGTCGTCGCTTGTTGCATGACTTTGGCAATTGCGGGATGCTGGCGATAGTGGCCGGCTGCCCCCGGCACGCGATGATCCTGACCATCGCCGGGGCGTCCGTCTGCTCGTGACCGTGGACCGCTGCGGGCACGGTCGGTCAGACCAGGACGCCGGCCCGGCACCACACCGGGCGGTCGTGCGACGAACAGACCCGGGAGCATGTCATGCGTACGCGTGTGTCCAGGCGCGTGACGGCGGTGGCCGTCGCCGGCGTCCTCGCCCTGACCGCCTGCTCGTCGCCGACGACCACGTCGACGGGCGCGGGAGGCGGCACCCTCGTCGTGGCGACGGCGGGTGAGCCGGACGCGCTGAACCCGGTGCTGAACTTCGGGGTCGACGGCGGCTCCCTGATCTTCGACGGGCTGGTCGCCCGCGACGCCCGCAACGAGCTGGTGCCGGCCCTGGCCCGCGAGCTGCCGACCGTGTCGGCGGACGGCAGGACGGTCACCGCGAAGCTGCGCGAGGGCGTGCTGTTCCACGACGGCAGCCCGTTCACCGCGCAGGACGTGGTCTTCACCTACCAGGCGGTGCTGGACCCGAAGGTCGACTCCACGCTCCGCTCCGACCTGGACATGCTCGCCTCGGTCGCCGCGCCCGACCCGTCGACCGTGGTCTTCACCCTCAAGTACGCCTACGCGCCGTTCGCACAGCGGCTGGCCCTCGGGATCGTGCCGGCCAAGGCGCTGACCGGGCAGGACATCAACAAGGCCGAGTTCAACCGCAAGCCGGTGGGCACCGGCCCGTACCGGGTGACGTCCTGGACGCCGGGCGACCGCCTCGTGCTCGCCGCCAACGAGAGCTACTGGGGCGGCAGGCCCGCCAACAGCGGCGTGGTGGTGGCGTTCGTCGCCGACGACAACGTACGCGCGCAGCGGATGCGGGCGGGGGAGTTCGACGTTGCGGAGCTGGCGCCGAAGCTGGCCACCGGCTTCGACGGGCAGGCCGGCTACCGGGTGCAGCGGGTGCCCACCGCCGACTACCGGGGCGTGATGCTGCCGATGGGCAACCCGGTCACCGCCGACCTCGCCGTGCGGCGGGCGCTGAACGCCGCGGTGGACCGGGCGGCGATGGTCACCGGCCTGCTCGGCGGGGCGGGCGAGCCCGCCTTCGGGCCGGTCCCGCCGACGTCGGAGTTCGCCGAGCCCTCGATCGTCGGCAAGCCCGCCGCCGACCCGGCCGCCGCGAGCGCCGCCCTCGACGCCGCCGGCTGGAAGCCGGGCCCGGACGGCATCCGCGTCCGCGACGGCCGGCAGGCCGCGTTCTCGCTGATGTACCCGGCCACGGACAGCCTCCGCAAGGAACTCGCGCTCGCGGTGACCGCCGACGCGAAGAAGGTGGGCATCAAGATCACCCCCGAGGGGTTGACCTGGGACGCGATCACCCCCCGGATGAAGAGCGACGCGCTGGTCATGGGCTACGGCACCCCGTACGACCCGGACTTCGTCTCCTACAAGCTGTTCGGTTCCGCCTTCGCCGGCCAGGGCTTCTTCAACCCCGGCTCCTACCGCTCGCCGGTGGTGGACAGGGCGTTGCAGGACGGCCGCGCCAACGCCGACCCGGCCGCCCGCAAGGCCGCGTACGCCACGTTCCAGAAGCAGCTCGCCACCGACATGCCGTGGGTGTTCCTGACCTACCTCCAGCACACCTACGTGGTGAAGGACGGGCTCGCCGGGGTGACCCCACGGGTGGAGCCGCACGAGCACGACGTCGCCAACAGCCTCTGGTGGAACATCCACACCTGGACGAGGAAGTCGTGACGACCTCCGCCCCGACAGCCGCGCCGGCGAAGGCCACCGCCCGACGCCGGACGCGGCGGTTGGCGGGAGCCGGCGCGGTGGTCCGCCGGCGGCTGCTGGTGGCCGTACCCATCCTCGCCGCCACCAGCGTCGGCATGTTCGCCCTCGGCGCGGCCTCGCCGATCGACCCCGCCCAGCAGTACGCGGGCGCGGCGGCGTTCACCACCAGCGAGGAGAACCTGGCGCAGATCCGCGCCAACTGGGGCGTCGACGACCCCCTGCCCGTGCAGTACCTGCGCTGGGTGGGCAACCTGCTCCAGGGCGACCTGGGCTGGTCGACCAGCCGCCACGAACCGGTCACCTCCGTGCTCGCCGCCCGCGCCGGCTGGACCCTGCTGCTCGTCGGCGCCGCGCTCGCCCTCGTCCTCGTGGCGAGCCTGCTGCTGGGCACGCTGGCCGCGTACCGGCGCGGCGGCTGGTTCGACCGGGCGCTGCGCGCCACCGCGTACGCCGTGCAGTCGATGCCCGTGTTCTGGATCGGGCTGGCCGCGATCGCCCTGTTCGCCCTCACCCTCGGGTGGCTGCCGGCGGGCGGGCTCACCGACATCACCGCCACCGGCACCGACCCCGCCGACGTGGCGCGGCACCTGATCCTGCCGGTGGGCGTGCTGGCCGTCGCCCAGACGCCGTGGTTCGTGCTGTTCATCCGGGACGCCGTCGCCGACAGCCTCCGCGACGACCACGTCCTCGCCGCCCGGGCGCGCGGGCTGCCGGGCCGTACGGTCCTGTTCGGCCACGCCCTGCGTACCGCGCTGCTGCCCTTCCTCACCCTCGTCGGCACCCACCTGCCCGAGCTGATCGGCGGGGCCGTCCTGGTGGAGACCGTGTTCTCCCTGCCCGGCCTCGGCGCGGTCACCGTCCAGGGCGCGCTGGGCAGCGACTTCCCGCTGCTGGCCGCCACGACCCTGGCCACCACCGTCGTGGTGCTGGCCGCGAACCTCGGCACCGACCTCGCCTACGCCGCCGCCGATCCACGGGTACGCCTCGATGACTGACCTCGCCCTGCCCGCCCGGACCCGGCGGCCGAAGCTCCGTACGGGCCGTGCCGGTGCCGCCGTCGCCTGGGCCGTGCTCGTCGGCGCGGGCCTGGCCTGCCTCCTCGCCCCCGTCCTCTGGCCGCTCGACGAGAGCGCGGTGGACCTGGCCCGGACCCGGCTCGCGCCCTCCTGGACGCACCCGGCCGGCACCGACGACCTGGGCCGCGACGTGGCCCACCGCAGCCTCTACGGCCTGCGGGTCTCGCTGCTCGTCGGCGCGGTCGCCGCGCTCGTCGCCACCGTGATCGGCGGCCTCGTCGGCGCGGTGGCCGGCACCCTGGGCGGCTGGGTCGACCGGGTGCTGATGCGGGTGGTCGACACCATCGCGGCGCTGCCGCACCTGCTGCTGGGCATCTTCATCGTCGCGATGCTGCGCCCGAGCCTGGGCGCGGTGATCCTGTCGATCGGGCTGACGCACTGGCTCTCCACCGCCCGCATCGTCCGCTCGGAGCTGCTCAGCCTGCGCACCCGGCCGTTCATCGACGCCGCGATCTCCGGCGGCGCCAGCCGCACCCGGGTGATCACCCGACATCTGCTCCCGCACGTGCTGCCCCGGCTGGCGCTGGCCACCACGCTGATGGTGCCGCACGCCGTCTGGCACGAGACCGCGCTGTCCTTCCTCGGTCTCGGCCTGCCCCCGCACCTGGCCTCGATCGGCAACATGATCAATGACGGGCAGCGGTCCCTGCTCACCGGCGCCTGGTGGGCCAGCATCGTGCCCGGCCTGCTCCTCGTCGTCGTCACGCTGGCCCTGGCCGCCCTCACCGGCCGCTGGCGTGACCGCCTCGACCCGCGCGTACGAGCGGAGCTGAACCTGTGACCACCACCCGCGAACCCGCGCCCACCACCCCCGGCACCGTCGACCCGGCCGGCACCGTCACCCCCGGCGGCACCGGCGACCCGGCCGACTCCGGCGGCGCGGGTGGTGTCGGCGCCGGCGGTCGGCCCGGCCTGCTGGAGGTCGACGGGCTGACCGTCCGCTTCCAGCTCCGCGACGCCGTGGTGCAGGCCGTCACCGACCTGCACCTGACCGTCCACCCGGGCGAACTGCTGGCGGTGGTCGGCGAGTCGGGCTGCGGCAAGTCGGTGCTCGCGCACGCCCTGCTCGGCCTGCTCCCCGGCAACGCCACCGTGACCGGCCAGGCCCGCCTGCACCGGCCCACCGGGGAGCGGGTCGACCTCACCGGCGCCTCCGAGCGCCAGCTCGCCCGCGTCGTACGCGGACGCGCCGTCGGGCTGGTGCCGCAGAGCCCCGCCACCGCGCTGACGCCCGTACGGACGGGCCGGCGGCTGCTGGAGGAGACCCTGCGCGCCCACGGGCACACCCGGCGCGAGGCACCCGCAGCGGCCGAGCGGGTCGCCGCCGAGGTGGGTCTCGACCCCGCCGACCTCGACCGCTATCCCCACGAACTCTCCGGCGGCATGGCCCAGCGCCTGGCCACCGCCCTCGCCCTCGCCCCCGACCCGCCGCTGCTGCTCGCCGACGAGCCCACCACGGGACTCGACCGGCCCCTGGTCGACCACACCCTCGATCTGCTGCGCCGCCGCTGCGACGCCGGCGGGGCCGTCCTGCTCATCACCCACGACCTGGCCGCCGCCCGCCGGGTCGCGGACACGGTCGCCGTCATGTACGCCAGCCGCATCGTGGAACGGCGGCCGACGGCCGAGTTGTTCGCGGCACCCGCCCACCCGTACACCGCAGGTCTGCTCGACGCCCTGCCCGAACGGGCCTTCCGGCCCGTCCCCGGCCACCCGCCGATGCTCACCGACCTGCCGCCCGGCTGCGCCTTCGCCCCGCGCTGCGGGCGCGCCACCGACGTCTGCCGCACCCCGCCCGCGCCCCCGGCGGGCGGACCGGGCAGAGTCGCCTGCCACCACCCGCTGACCCTCGGAGCGCCGGCATGACCAGCACCGCGCTCGCGGCCCACGGGGTCGCCGTCTCCTACGGCGGCCGGCGCGTCCTCGACGGCGTCGACCTGCGCGTCGCCCCCGGTGAGACGGTCGGGTTACGCGGGCCCTCGGGCAGCGGCAAGTCCACCCTCGCCCGGGTGCTCGCCCTGCTGCACGCCCCCGAGGCCGGGCACGTCACCCTCGACGGCCACCGGGTGGCGGGGGCCCGGCACCGGCTGCCCGCCGCCGTCCGTACGCGCGTCGCGATCCTGTTCCAGAGCCCCCGCGCGGCCACCGACCCCCGGCTGGGCCTCGCCGACATCATCGCCGAGCCGCTGCGGGCCACCGGCACCCCCGACGAGCAGGCGCGGGCCCGGGCGGCGGAGCTGGCCGACCTCGTCGGCCTCACGCCCGACCTGCTCGCCCGCCGCCCGCACGCGGTCAGCGACGGGCAGCTGCAACGCGCCTGCCTCGCCCGCGCGCTCGTGCACCGGCCCGACTACCTGCTCTGCGACGAGGCCACCGCCATGCTCGACGCCTCCACCCAGGCGCACCTCGCGGCCGTCATCACCGACTACCAGCGGCAGCACGCCGCCGGGGTCCTGCTCATCACCCACGACCCGGCGCTGATGGCCCGCTGGGCGACCCGCGTGGTCGACCTGCCGGCCGCTGCGTAGCCCCGTCCGCCCCGCCGACCGCCTTCGGCGCGACCGTCCCTGATGGTGTTCGTCACCGTGACTTCCGGGGCGGCCGGCGGCTAGGGTGACGCTGCCGTGGTGTTCGGGAAGCCGGTGGAAGACCGGTGCGGCCCTCGCCACTGTGATCGGGAAGTTCGCGGCCCTCGTCGTAAGAGGTCACTGGGCGTCACACGCCTGGGAAGGCCGGCCACGGACGCATTTCCCGTCAGCCAGGAGACCGGCCACGGCACTGCGATGACCCGTCCACGAGGTGTTGGAAGGCGGTCCCGATGCGCGTGCGCGCAGTGCGGTCCACCCTGTCCCGGCGCGTTGCCGCGCCCCTGTCCGTCCTCGTCGTCCTGCTCGGCGCCTGCGCCACCGACGACCCGGCCACGGCGCCCCCGCCGGCCGCCGCCCCGGTCACGCTGACCAACTGCGGTACGCCGGTCACCGTCGCCGCCCCGCCCGAGCGGGCGGTCACCCTGAACCAGCCCGCCACCGAGATCATGCTGGCCCTCGGCCTCGCCGACCGCATGGCCGGCACGGCGTACCTGGACGACGCGATCCTGCCCGAGCACGCCGCCGCGTACGCCGCCGTGCCGGTGCTGTCGGACAAATACCCGGCGCAGGAGAAGCTGCTGGAGGCGGCGCCCGACTTCGTCTACGCCTCGTTCCACAGTGCCTTCGGCGACGAGGGCGTCGGCGACCGCGCCGCGCTGGCGGGGCTCGGCATCGGCACGTACCTCTCGCCGGCCGGATGCCCGAAGCAGCACCGGCCGGCGAGGCTGACCGTCGAGGACGTGTTCGCCGAGATCCGGGACGTGGCGGCCGTCTTCGGGGTGCCGGAGCGGGCCGAGAAGCTCATCGCCGACCAGCGCTCCCGGATCGCCACGGCCGCCGCCCGGATCGGCGGCGCGCGGGACGTCTCCGTGCTCTGGTGGGACGCCGGCACCGACGCCCCGAGCGTCGGGGCCTGCTGCGGCGGCCCCAACATGATCATGTCGGCGGTCGGGGTGCGCAACGCGTTCGGCGACCTCACCGGCGGCTGGGCCGACACCAGTTGGGAGGCGGTCGTGGACCGCGATCCCCACGCGATCGTGCTGGTCGACGCGGGCTGGGACACGGCCGCCGCGAAGCGGACCTTCCTGGCCCGGCACCCCACCCTGAAGGACCTGCCCGCCGTGGCCGGGCGACGCTTCGTCGTCATCCCGTTCTCGTCCACCTCCGCCGGTGTACGCGTCGTGCTCGGCGTCGAGGCGCTCGCCGCGGGTGTGGCGCGGCTCCCCGCCGGGGCGGACCGCTGACCGCCGTGGCCCGCCACGCCGCCGACCCGAACAGCCGCACCGACGCCGCCGACCCGACCCGACCCACCGGTCCCGGAACTGCCCGCCGCGCCAGTCCCGCCGGGTTCCGCGCGGCGCACCCGGTCGGCCTGGCGGCGCTGCTGGTGGCCCTGCTGGCGGGCCTGGTCGTGTCGATCGGCGTGGCCGTCACCATCGGGCCGGCCGACATCCCCGTGTCGACCGTCTGGTCGGTCGTGGCCGACCGCCTGGGGCTTCCGCACGCCGAGGTGCCCCTGCTGCGCGAGCACATCGTCTGGCGGCTGCGCCTGCCCCGGGTGCTCGGGGCCGCGGCGGTGGGGGGCGGACTGGCGGCCGTCGGCGCGGTCATGCAGACCGTCACCCGCAACCCGCTGGCCGACCCGTACCTGCTCGGGGTCTCCTCCGGGGCGTCGCTCGGCGCGGTCGCGGTGCTCGTCCTGGGCTTCGGCGGCGGGGCCGTAGCGCTCACCGGGGGCGCCTTCGCCGGGGCGCTGGCCGCGTTCGCGGTGGTGGCCGCGGTGGCCGGCCGCCGGGCCGCGCTGGCCCCCACCCGGGTGGTGCTGGCCGGCGTGGCCGTCGCGCAGCTCTGCGGGGCGGCGACCTCGTTCGTCATCATCTGGGTCGCCGACCCGCACGCCACCCAGAGCATCACCTTCTGGCTCTCCGGCTCGCTGGCCCGCGTCGACTGGGCCGCCCTGGCCTGGGCCGCGCCGGTCCTGGTCGCCGTGCTCGCCCTGATGGCGGCGTACGCGCGCACGCTCAACGCGTTCGCCTTCGGCGAGGACGCCGCGGCGACCCTCGGCGTCCCCGTCGCCCGGGTGCGGTGGCTGCTGCTGGTCGCGACCGCGCTGCTCACCGCGGCGCTGGTCGCCGTCAGCGGCGCGGTGGGCTTCGTCGGGCTGATCCTGCCGCACGCCGCCCGGTTCCTGACCGGGGCGGACCACCGGCGCCTGCTGCCCGTCGCCGTCCTCGCCGGGGCGATCTTCCTGGTCTGGGTGGACACCGCCGCGCGGACCCTGTTCGCGCCCCGGGAACTGCCGGTCGGCGTGCTGACGGCGCTGCTCGGGGTGCCCGCCTTCGTGGTGTTGCTGCACCGCCGGAAGGTGCGTGGCTGATGCTCGCCGTCACCGGCGTGTCCTGGTCCGCCGCGGCCCGGCGGATCCTCGACGACGTCACCTGCGTGGTGCCGGCGGGCAGTCTCGTCGGGCTGCTCGGCCCCAACGGCTGCGGCAAGACCACCCTGCTGCGCATCGTCGCCCGGCTCGCCGCGCCGGACGCCGGGCTGGTCACGGTCGCCGGCGACGACGTCGCCACCCTGCCCCGGGTCACGCTGGCCCGCCGTGCCGCGCTGCTCGCCCAGCACGCCGACACGGACCTGGACCTCACCGTCGGCGAGGTGGTGCTGCTCGGTCGTACGCCCCACCGTGGCTCGCGCTGGTCCGACAGCGCCGCCGACCGCGCCGCCGCGGCGGACGCGCTGGCCCGGGTGGACCTGGCCGGGTACGCCGACCGCCGCTGGCACACCCTCTCCGGCGGGGAGCGGCAGCGGGTGCAGTTGGCCCGTGCCCTGGCCCAGCAACCGCTGCTGCTGTTGCTCGACGAGCCCACCAACCACCTCGACATCGGCCACCAGTTGCACCTGCTGCACCTGGTCCGCCGCTCGGGGGTCACCACGCTGGCGGCACTGCACGACCTGAACCTGGCCGCCATGTTCTGCGACGCGGTGGTCGTCCTGGCCGCCGGGCGGGTCGTCGCCGCCGGTACGCCCGCCGAGGTCCTCACCCCCGGGCTGCTCGCCGACGTCTACGGGGTACGGGCCGACGTCGCGGCGCACCCGGCCACCGGACGGCCCGCCATCACCTTCCACCCGCCCGCGCCCTGACCGGCGCCCGGCTGAGGCGCCCTTAGTCGGGCCCCCGCGCGTCAGCCCGACCGTCGCCGGGGGCGGCGGAACCAGCGGGACCGGCGGAACCGGCGGAACCGGCAGGGGTGGCGGAACCACCAGGGGCGGCGGAATCGGCTCGGCCGGCGGCGGCGAGGAAGGCGTTGTAGCGGGCCAGGTCGTCCGGCTCGCCGCTGGCGTCGGCCCGGTCGGCGGCCCGGTCCAGGCGGTCCTGTTCCCGCCGGTCGGCGCGGACCCACTGGCGGACCAGCACCACCAGCACGACCGCGGCGGGGATCTCCCCGAACGCCCAGGCGATGCCCGCGCCCAGCCGCTGGTCCTCCATGAGCGACGACGCCCAGTCGGGGTGGACGGCGACGTACCAGTCCGGGGCGATGAGGGTGGTGGTCTGCATCAGTACGAGGCCGAAGAAGCCGTGCGCCATCATCGACGCGAGGTGGATGATCACCAGGAGCGGGTGGGCGAGCCTCGGCCGGCCCGGATCGACCCCGATGAGCACCCAGAACAGCAGGTACCCGGCGAGCACGAAATGCGTGAGCATGGCCAGGTGCCCGAGGTGGGAGCGCATCAGCGTGCCGAGCAGGTCGCTGAGGTAGAGGCCGAAGAGGCTGCCCGCGTAGATGCCCAGCGCGACCAGGGGATGGGTGAGCAGCTTCGCGGGCCGGCTGTGCAGCGCCAGCAGCAGCCACTCCCGGGCGCCGCGGACCTGCGGGTCGGTGGGGCGACGCAGGGCGCGCAGCGCGAGGGTGACCGGGGCGCCGCCGACGAGCAGGATCGGCACCAGCATCGACAGCACCATGTGCTGCACCATGTGGGCGCTGAACAGCACGTACGCGTAGCGGGCCACGCCCAGGTTGGTGACGGCGGCCAGCAGCAGCACCCCGGCCAGCCAGCTCGCCGTACGGGCGGGCGGCCAGCGGTGCCCGGCCCGGTGCAGCCGCCACACCCCGGCCAGGTAGCCGCCGACGCCGAGCACGGCGAGGGTCAGGAAGAACAGGTCCGGCAGCGGCTGACCCAGCAGGCGCTCCGGGGTCGGTGCGGCGGGCATCGGGAAGCCCAGCAGCTCGGTGATCGGGTCGGCGTCGAGGGGGTCCTGCGTCACCGGGGTGGGGCTGCGGGACAGCGCCACGGCCAGTCCGACGGTGGCGGCGAACACGACCACCTCGCCGGCGGCCAGCCGGGCGAACGCGCCCCGCCGACCCGCGCGCAGGGCCGGCAGGGTCCGCGACCGGTGCCACGCGCCGAGGGCGCCCAGGACCGCCAGGGCGGCGAGCTTGCCGAGGACCAGCCAGCCGTACCGGGACTGCCAGAGCTGGTCCACGTCGCCGAGGCGTACGGCGGCGTTGGCCGACCCGCTCACCGCGACGGCCACGAAGCAGCCCAGGGCGAGGCGGCCGTACCGGTCGACGGCGTCGGCGAGCTGCCGGCTGCGCCGCACCATCAGCAGCGCCACCAGCCCGCCGACCCAGAGGGCGGCGGCGAGCACGTGCAGGGCGAGGCTGGAGACCGCGATCTGGTGGTTGCCCGCCCCGGCGGCGTGCCCGGTGAACGCGGGCGGCAGCACCCCGACCAGCGCGATCAACGCCGCCCCGGCGGCGAGCCCGCGCGAGACGCCCGCCCGGGCCAGCACCGCCACCGCCAGCGCCAGCCCCGCCTGGAGCAGCAGTGCCTGCCCCTGCGAGATCGAGGTGGCGAAGCTGACCACGGTGGCGACGCCGAGGCGGTCCACGGGGACGCCGAGCAGGTCCGAGACCGTCAGCACGATCAGCGCCGCCGAGGCCACCGACCAGCCCGCGGCCGCCGCGCCCGCGCGGCGCAGCAGCAGCCAGCCGTACGCCGAGACGCTCCGCCCGTCGCCCGGCAGCAGGAAGGCCGCCGTCACCAGCATCCCGACCGTCAGGGTGGCGAGGGCGTCGGCGAGCAGCCGGACCACGGGCAGCGCCCACGCCGTGACGGGCCCCGGATCCGGCAGTCCGGGGATCGCGACCGCGAGCGCGTCGCCGGCCCGCAGCCCGAGCAGGAGTACGGCCACCGCCGCCGCCACGGCCGCGACGGGCACGAGGATCCCGCCACGGCCCCGGACGCGGGTGCCAGGCGGGCGGGCGAGCGCCCCGGCGTCGCCCGCTACGGTTTCGGTGCCCCGGACCCGGGCGGGCCGGGCGGGGCGGGAAGTGGTGTCTGGCACGTCGGTGTCCCTTTGGTGTGCGGAAGAAGGCGGCGTCCGGCGTCACGCGGCGCTGCCCCGGAGCGTCGGGGGCGGGGGAGTGCCGCCGGGTCAGCGGGTCCGGCGGCGCCGCAGCAGCAGCGCGACCCCGCCGAGGACGGCGACCAGGCCACCGGCGGCCACCAGCGCGACGACGCCCGTACCGGAACCGCCGGAGCCGGTCGCGGCAGCGGCGGATTCGGTGGCAGGTGGCGCGGCGGACGGTGTGGCGGTCGCGCCGGTCGGGCCGCCGGAGGTGTCGCCGCCACCGGCGACGGTGAAGGTGTACGACCCCTGCACGGGATGTCCGTCGGCGGAGACGATCCGGTAGGCGACGGTGTAGGTGCCCTCGCCCAGCGTCTCGTCCACCGTCACCGTGCCCTTCGTCCCGTCGACGGCCGGCGCCCCGGTGGGGATCTTCCGCCGGGCGGCGTCGGACAGCGCGATGGTGGTGAAGGTGGGGTCGAGCCGCTGCGCGAACTCCAGCGTGACCCGCGTCGGCGGCGTCGTCAGGCGGTCGCCGTCGGCGGGGCTGGCTGCCCGCAGCGTGTTGTGCGCGGCGGCCGGGGCGGCCGGTACGAGCAGCAGCGCGGCGGCGACCAGCGCGGCGGTGACGAGGGCCGCGAGGGTCGGGCGGCGGGGCCGGGTGTACATGTCTGGTGCTTCTCCTCGTGGGTGGTCAGCCGAGCAGTTGTTGGCCGATCCAGCCGCCCTCGGGGCAGCCGGGCGGTACGGCGAAGACGGCGGAGCCGATCGGGGTGGTCCACTCGTTGAGCAGGTCCCGCTCGGCGAGACGCCGCTGGATGGGAAGGAACTGGCGGGCGACGTCGGCCTGGTACGAGGCGAAGATCAGGCCGCTGTCGGCGTGCCCCTCGGCGGTGGGTACCCCGTCGTAGTTGTAGGGGCGGCGCAGGATCTTCAGCCGGTCGTCGCCGACGTGGGCGCGGGTGAGGTGGGAGAAGTCGGGGATGACGGTCAGGCCGTCGGGGCCGGTGGCGGCGAAGTCGGGCACGTCGTGCTCGGCGGCGCCGGTGAGCGGGGCGCCGGTGTCGAGGCGGCGGCCGACGGCCAGTTCCCGGTCGGTGCGGCCGAGCAGGTCCCAGGTCTCCAGGTTCATGCTGATCCGGCGGACGACCAGGGTGGTGCCGTCGCGCAGCCACGCCGGCCCGTCGGGCACCCACACGGCGGTCTCCAGCGGGCCGCCCGGCCTCGGGTTGGCGGTGCCGTCGAGCTGACCGAACAGGTTGCGCTGGGTACGCCCGCCCGGTTCGACACCGGCGCCGCGCCGGAAGCCCTGCTGCATCCACCGCACGGTCGCGAAGGGCCGGCTGTCCTTGACCAGGACCCGCTGGGCGTGGGCGACGGTGAGCGGGTCGTCGGCGCAGATCTGGAGCAGCAGGTCGCCGCCGGACCAGCGGGGCTGGAGCCGGTCGACGCGGAACGACGGCAGGGCGGCCACGGACGCCGGCCGGCGCTCGTCGAGCCCGGCGGCGGCGTACAGGCCGGGACCGAAGCCGAACGTGACGGTCAGCCGGGCGGGCAGCAACCCGAGTTCGGGCTCGGTGTCGGCGAGGGCGGGGCGGCCCCGGGTGAGGCGGGCGGCGTCGTCGGTGAGCAGGCGCAGCATCCGCCCCAGCGCCGAGCGGTCGGTGCCCGGCCGCAGGGTGAACGCGACGAACGCCGCGTACGCCTGCGGCTCGGTGGCGACGCCGGCCTGCCGGGGACCGTGGAACGGCTCGACCGCGTCGCCGATCCGGGCCGCCGCGACCGGCTCCGCCGTCCGTACCCCCGGCCCGCCGGAACGGGCGGCGGTGAGCGCGGCGGCGACGGCGAGGGACCCGCCGGCGGCCAGGGCCCCGCCGGTGAGCAGGCCGCGTCTGCTCACCGGCCGCGCGGTCGACGGACCCGTCACGACGCCGGGCCCGCGCTCGCCCCCGGGGCGCCGTGACCGGGGGCGTAGCTCTCCTGCGCGCCGGTGAACGGCTTGGCCACCGCCGTGAACGTCTGGGTGCGGCCGTCGGCGAACGTCAGCGTGAAGCTCACCTGGTCGCCGGCGCGCACCGGCTGCCGCAGGTCCATCAGCATCAGGTGGTCGCCGCCGGGCTCCAGCGCGTGCGAGCTCCTCGCCCTGACCACGATGCCGCCCTGCTTGGCCCGCATCACCATCCGCCCGTCCCGCATGGCCATCTCGTGCAGCTCCATCGGCGACACGTCGGTGCTGGCGCCCGTGACGGTCACGTCGGTGTCGCCGTCGTTGACCAGCGTGCCGAACGCGGCGGTCATCCCCGCGTCGGCGGCCTTGACCCACGGGTCCCGGACGCCGAGCACCCCCGCCGGGGCGCTCGCCGACGCCCCGCCGTCGAGCGACACCGACGGGCTCGGCGCGGCGGACGGGGAGCCGTCCGACGACCCGCAGCCGGCCGCCCCGCCGGCCAGCAGGGCGGCGGTGGCGAGGAGCGCGGTCGCGCGGCGGCGCGGGCCAATGGACAGGGTCGGGCGCATCGGGCAGGTCCCTTCGCTTGGTCGTACGACGTCCGGTTGGTCGGCCGGCGGGGCGGGGAAGTTCCGACCCGGACGGGTGCTCCCGTTCCGCGGACCGGTTCAGGCGGCGCGGCGATCGGAGACGCGCGCGGAGCCGGGATGCGGCGACGGGAGCAGCCGCAGCCCCGGCGACTCCGTGAGTTCGTCGGCGGGCAGGCTCCAGCGGGGTTCGTCCGGACGGCCGCGCCGGACCGGGCCGTCGGGGCGCAGCCCAGGGCGGGACAGGGCCACGACGATGAGGTAGCCCGCGAGCACGAAGCCGTGGCTGACCAGCCGGGTGGTGTCCACCCACCCGGCCAGCAGGTCGTTGACCGACAGCAACGCCAGTACGCCGACGAAGGCGCTCAGCATCGGCACCAGCCCCGTCGGCGGGGTGCGCCGGGCCGCGACGAACAGGAAGCCGGCGCCCACGGCGACGTTCCACGCCGCCGACTCGTGCCACAGGTGCCCCGACATCAACCCGCCGGCCGTCGCGTGCGCGTGCGCGTGCGCCGTGCCGCGCCCGATCTGCGCCAGGCCCAGCACGAGCTGCAGCGCCCCGACCAGACCCAGGACCGCCCGCAGGGTGAACACGAACCGCACCCGCCGCCGGCGCGGGGGCGGCGGGGGCAGCGCGGCGAGGATGGCGTCGGTGAGGTCGTCACCGGCGACGGCGACCGAGAGCCGCGCCCGGCGGCTCACCGCCGTGGCCTGGTCGTACCAGCGCCGGCAACCGTCGCAGCCGGCCAGGTGGTCCGCCACCGCCGTCCGCTCGGCGGCGGTCTCCTCCCCGTCCAACTGCGCCGACAGCACCTCACGCCACTGCTCACACCCCATGTACCGGTAGTCGGCCCGCGGGCGCGGTTGGTTCCCGCGCAGTTTCGTGGACCATGCTCTTCCCGCAGGTCAGCGCGGGGAACGCGGCTCAGCCGGTGGCGTCGCCGCCACGGCGCGCGTCCGGCTCGGACCAGCTGCGCACGGCGGCGACCAGATCCTCGCGGGCCCGGGCCACCCGGGAGCGGATGGTGCCCACCGGGCAGCCGCACACCTCCGCCGCCTCGGCGTACGACAGGCCGAGCACCTGGGTCGCGACGAACGCCTCCCGCCGGTCCCTGGGCAGCGCCGCGACGAGGCGTTCGAGCACGACCTGCCGGTCGAAGCCGCTGTGCGCCGGGTCGGGGGCGTCGTAGCCGTCCGGCATCGGCACCGTGCGCGGCCGGGAGGTCAGGGTGCGGACGTGGTCCGCCGCGACCCGGCGGGCGATGGCGAGCAGCCACGTCCGCGTCGAGGAGCGTCCGGCGTACGACGGCAACGACCGCACCGCCCGCAGGAAGGTCTCCTGGGTCAGGTCGTCGGCCTCGCGGGGCGAGACCAGCGCGGCGAGGAAGCGCCGGACCTGCTGCTGCGTCGCCTGGACGAGGCAGGTGGCGGCGCTGCGGTCACCCCGGCCGGCGGCCAGCGCCCACGCGGTCAGTTCCGCGTCGTCAGCCATCCGGCACCTCCGTGTCGGGCCGCCGGAGGGGATGCCCGACGACAACCACGACAGGTCGTAGTAGTGACTGCCCGGCAGCGTACCGCAAGCGGCCCCCGGCGGGCCTGTTCCGGCCACCGCGCGCCCCGGGTGCCCCTGGGCCCGGGGCCGGAGGCTGTCTAGCATGGACGGCCCCGCCCGACCGTCGAAGCAGGCAGCCCATGACCGGTACGGTTTTCGAGAACGCCCGGATCCACACGCTCGACCCCGCCCGTCCGCACGCCGAGGCGATGCTGGTACGCGGTGAGCGCATCGTCGCCGTCGGGGACCTCGACGAGTGCCGCGACCGCGCCGGCGCCGGCGCACGCCGGGTCGACCTCGCCGGCATGACCGTGCTGCCCGGGCTGATCGACAGTCACCTGCACTCGGCGCTCTACGTGCGCGGCCTGGAGCAGGTCGACCTGCGCGGCACGACCAGCCTCGACGAGGCGCTGACGCGCATCGCCCGGCACGCCGCCACCCTGGCGCCCGACGCCTGGCTGCTCGGCGGGCGCTGGGACAGCCACAAGTGGGACCGGCCGGTGCAGCCGACCCGGACCGACCTGGACCGCGTCTGCCCGGACCGGCCCGCCGTGCTGCCCAGCATCGACGGGCACACCACCTGGGTCAACACCGCCGCCCTCCGGCGGCTCGGCATCGACGCCGACACCCCCGATCCCATCGGCGGGCAGATCGTCCGCGACGACCGCGGCGAGCCGACCGGCATCCTGCGGGAGGCGGCCGGGGACGCGGCGTACGACGTCATGCGCTCCGCGCTCGCCGGCGACCTGGTGGCGCAGCTGCGTACCCACCTGCCCCGGCTGCTCGCCGCCGGCCTCACGAGCATCCACGACCTCGACGGGCAGGACTGCCGGGCCGCCTACGAGACCCTGTACGCCCGGGGCGAGCTGCCGCTGCGGGTGCACAAGACGATCCCGTCGACCGCCTTGGACGAGGTGATCGACCGGGGCTGGGCCACCGGCGACGGGGACCGGTGGCTGAGCACCGGCCCGGTCAAGATCTTCACCGACGGGGCGCTCGGCTCGCACACCTGCCTGATGACCGAGCCGTACGAGGGTGAGCCGCACAACCACGGCATCGCGGTCACCCCGGCCGAGGAGTTCGAGCGGCTGGTGGCGAAGGCGGCCGGCGCGGGCATCGCCGTCGCGGCGCACGCCATCGGCGACGCGGCGAACGAGATGGTGCTGCGTGCGTACGCCCGCTGGCAGGAGTCGGCGGGCGCCAACCCGGGCGTCGCCGGGGCGGTACGGCGGCTGCGGCACCGGATCGAACACACCCAGCACCTGCGCCCGGCGGACGTGTCGCTGCTCGCCCGGCTGGGCGTGATCGCCTCGATGCAACCCACCCACTGCACCAGCGACATCCCCCTGACCAGCCGGATGCTCGCCGGCCGGGACCTCGCCTCGTACGCCTGGCGGAGCCTGCTGGACGCCGGCGCGACGGTGGCGTTCGGCTCGGACGCCCCGGTGGAGGACCCGGATCCGTTCTTCGGCATCCACGCCGCGGTGACCCGGCAGCAGCCCGACGGCACCCCGCCCGGCGGCGTGGACCCGCACGAGCGGGTGGATCTCGACACGGCGCTGCGCTGCTTCACCGAGGCCGGCGCGTACGCCTCCTACGAGGAGCACCTGAAGGGGCGGCTCACCCCGGGGATGCTCGCGGACTTCATCGCGCTGCCCACCGCCCCGTACCAGGTGGAGCCGGCGGAGCTGCGCGACCTGACGGTGGCGCTCACCGTGGTCGGCGGCGTGGTGCGCTGGCAGCGCTGATTGCGGCACCGCCGTAACCGGCCGGGGCGGTCAACCGTCGCCCGCTGCCGGCGTCGCCGCCCGGCGGCCTGGGCCGGCGGCCATGGTCAGTCGGGCCGCTCGGGCGGCAGGGGCGCAGCCGTGCGGCTCGCGCGGACCGTGGTCGCGGGCGCCGGACCGCCACGACGGCCGCCGCGACCTCCCGCCAGGCGTCGACGAGCCGCCGTCGTGCCGTCCGCGCGGCGTGGCCAGGCGACCGGACCTGTATCGGCAGTAGGCAGTAACGCCCCTTACCGGTTAGGGTTGGCTAACCGGTTGTCGGGTCCTGGGAGGATATGTGCTGGTTCTGGTGGCGGTCCACGCACTCGCAGCCGTGATCGCCCCGGGACTGATACGTATCTGGGGGCGACGAGCCCTCTACCTGGTGGCCCTGGCCCCCGCAGCGACCCTGGTCTGGGCGCTCACCCGGACCGCGACGGTCCGCTCCGGCACCCCGGTCGTCGAGACGGTCACCTGGGTTCCCCAGCTCGGCCTGGAGGTCGCCCTGCGGATGGGCACCCTGGCGTGGCTGATGGTGGTGCTCGTCGGCGGCGTCGGGGCGCTGGTGCTCGCCTACAGCGCCCGTTACTTCCGCTCCGACGACCCCGGCCTGGGCCGCTTCGCGGCGGTCTTCGTCGCCTTCGCCGGCGCGATGCTCGGCCTGGTGGTCTCCGACGACCTGCTGCTGCTGTACGTGTTCTGGGAACTGACGACCGTCCTGTCCTACCTGCTGATCGGCAGCGACCCCACCAAACGGGCCAGCCGGCGCGCCGCCATGCAGGCGCTGCTGGTGACCACCCTGGGCGGCCTGGCGATGCTCGCCGGGTTCGTCATGCTCGGCCAGCACGCCGGCACGTACCGCTGGTCCGAGATCGCCACCGACCTGCCCGGCGGCGGCTACCTGGCCGTGGCCCTGGTGCTGATCCTGCTCGGCGCGCTGAGCAAGTCGGCGATCTTCCCCTTCAGCTTCTGGCTGCCCGGCGCGATGGCCGCGCCCACCCCGGTCAGCGCGTACCTGCACGCGGCGGCGATGGTCAAGGCCGGCGTGTTCCTCGTCGCGCTGATGGGGCCCGCCGTGGCGGGGGTCTCGCCCTGGCGGCCGGTGCTGCTCGCCGGCGGCCTGATCACCGTGTTCCTCGGCGGCTGGGCGGCGCTGCGGCAGGCCGACCTCAAGCTGCTGCTGGCCTACGGCACGGTCAGCCAGCTCGGCCTGCTGATGGTGATCCTCGGCGCGGGCACCCGCGACACCGCGCTGGCCGGCGTGGCGATGGTGCTGGCCCACGCGCTGTTCAAGTCCACCCTGTTCCTTGTCGTGGGGATCGTCGACCACGTCGCCGGCACCCGCGACCTGCGCGAACTCAGCGGCCTGGGGCGGCGGGCGCCGGCCCTGGCGGCGGTCGCCGGCCTCGCGGCGGCCTCCATGGCCGGCCTCCCGCCGCTGGCCGGGTTCGTGGCGAAGGAGGCGGCAGTCGAGGCGTTCCTGCACGGCGGCACCGCCGACCTGGTGGTGCTCGCCGGCGTGGTGCTCGGCTCGGCGCTGACCGTGGCGTACACCCTGCGCTTCGTCTGGGGCGCGTTCGCCACCAAAGGCGACGTGCCCGTCACCCAGGCGCGGCCCGTCCGGTGGACCTTCCTCGCGCCGGCCGTCGTGCTCGCCGTCGCCGGCCTGGCGGTGGGGCTCCTCGCGCCCGCCGTCGACAAGGTCCTCGCCCCGTACGCGGACCAGTACCCGAGCGCCGAGCCCGGCTACCACCTCGCGCTGTGGCACGGGCCGACCCTGGCGCTGGGCCTGTCGGCGCTGGCGGTCGCCGGCGGCGTGGGGCTGTTCGTCCTGCGGCACCGGGGGCGACTGGGCGCGGCGGTCCGGCTGCCCTTCGACGGGGCGGCGGTCTACCACCGGCTCATCGGCGGCGTGGACCGGCTGGCGGTGGAGCTGACCGGCGCCACCCAGCGCGGCTCCCTGCCGTTCTACCTCGGCGTCATCCTGCTGGTGATGATCACCTTGCCGGGTGGGGCGCTGCTGGCCGGGATGCCCTGGCCGCAGCGGTTCGAGCTGTGGGACACCCCGTTGCAGGCCGTCGCCGCAGCGGTGGTGATCGTGGCCGCCGTGGCCGCCGCCCGCGCCCGGCGCCGACTGACCGCGATGATCCTCGTCGGCGTCGCCGGCTACGGCACCGCGCTGATGTTCATCCTGCACGGCGCCCCGGACCTGGCCCTGACCCAGTTCCTGGTGGAGACCGTCACGATCGTCATGTTCGTGCTGGTCCTGCGCCACCTCCCCGCCAAGTTCTCCGAGCGGCCCATCCGGTCCAGCCGGCGCGGGCGCGTCGCGCTCGGCGTCGCCGTGGGCGTGGTCACCGCCGGCATGGCGTACGTGGCGGCGGGCGCGCGGACCGCCACCCCGATCTCCGTCGACTTCCCCGACGAGGCGGTCTCCTACGGCGGCGGCAAGAACATCGTCAACGTGACGCTGGTGGACATCCGGGCGTGGGACACCATGGGCGAGATCGCCGTGCTCGTGGTGGCCGCCACCGGCGTGGCCAGCCTCATCTTCCGTCACTCCCGCGACCTCGACCTGCGCCGGGGCATCCCCGGCGTCGGCCGCGCCGAGTCGTCGCGGCCCCGCTGGCTGACCACCGGCGCCACCACCCGTCAGCAGTCGGTCATCCTCCAGGTCGTCACCCGACTGCTGTTCCACGCCATCGTGCTCTTCTCGATATACCTGCTCTTCTCCGGGCACAACGCCCCCGGCGGCGGCTTCGCCGCCGGACTGGTCGCCGGGCTCGCGCTGGCCGTGCGCTACCTGGCGGGCGGGCGTACGGAACTCAACGGGGCCGCCCCGGTGGACGCCGGCGCGGTGCTCGGCGCCGGGCTGTTCGTCGCGGTCGGCACGGGCGTCGCCGCGATGCTGCTGGGCGGGGAGTTCCTCCAGAGCGCCCTGCTGGACCTGCACGTGCCGGTCCTCGGCCATGTCCACTTCGTCACGTCGGTCTTCTTCGACGTCGGCGTCTACCTCATCGTGGTCGGCCTGGTCCTGGACATCCTGCGCAGCCTGGGCGCGGAGATGGACCGCCAGCAGGAGACCGACCAACGCGAGACCGAACAGACCGACGACCGGGCGAAGGAGCTGGTGTGAGTCCGAACCTGACCTACGTCCTCGTGGTCGGCGTCCTCTTCGCCGCCGGGGTGACGCTGCTGCTGGAACGCAGCCTCACCCGGGTGCTGATGGGCGTCATCCTGCTCGGCAACGGCGCCAACCTCCTGCTGCTCACCGGCGGCAAGGCCGGCGGGCCGCCGAT
Source organism: Micromonospora sp. ZG13 (assembly GCF_059359355.1). Lineage (NCBI taxonomy): Bacteria > Bacillati > Actinomycetota > Actinomycetes > Micromonosporales > Micromonosporaceae > Micromonospora > Micromonospora sp. ZG13. Next base: position 13,202 of record NZ_JCADBQ010000022.1, on the reverse strand, counting down.
CGTCGGCACCACCGCCGAGGAGGACATGAGCGACCCGTTGCCGCAGGCCATGGTGCTGACCGCGATCGTCATCACCCTCGGCATGACCGCGTTCCTGCTCGCCCTGGCGTACCGGAGCTGGCACCTCAACGGGCACGACGAGGTGCAGGACGACGTCGAGGACCGCCGCATCATGGAGCTGGCCGACCGGGACGAGGGGCCGGGCACCGCCGACACCGACGGCGCGGACGGGGACGGGGACGGGGACGGCGGCCCGGCCCTGGCCACCGTGCCCGCCGACGACGCCACGGCCAGCCCGGCCGGGGACGCGGGGAGGGGCCGATGACCTGGCTCGTACCCCTGCCGGTGGTGATGCCGCTGCTCGGCGCGGCCCTGACGCTGCTGCTCGTCGGCCGCCCCCGCGCCCAGCGCTGGGTCAGCCTCACCGTGCTCACCGCCACCGTCGCCGTGGCGGCGACGCTGCTGTTCCGTTCGTCCGTCGACGGGCCGCTGGTCGTCGAGGTCGGCGGCTGGGTCGCCCCGCTGGGCATCGTCCTGGTCGCCGACCAGCTCGCCGCGCTGATGCTCGTCGTCTCCGCCGCCGTCACCCTCTGTGTGCTGGTCTACTCGATCGGGCAGGGCACGGCCGACGGCAACGAGGAGACCCCGCTGTCGGTCTACCACCCGACCTACCTCGTGCTGACCGCCGGCGTGTGCAACGCGTTCCTCTCCGGTGACCTGTTCAACCTCTACGTCGGCTTCGAGATCCTGCTGGTGGCCAGCTACGTGCTGCTGACCCTGGGCAGCACGGAGACCCGGATCCGGGCCGGCACCACGTACGTCGTGGTCAGCCTGCTGTCGTCGCTGATCTTCCTGGTCGCGATCGGCCTGGTCTACGCCGCGACCGGCACGCTCAACCTGGCCCAGCTCGTCGACCGGCTGGACGCGCTGCCGGACGACCTGCGGCTGGTGTTGCAGGGGATGCTGCTGCTCGCCTTCGGCATCAAGGCGGCGGTCTTCCCGCTCTCGGCCTGGTTGCCGGACAGCTACCCGACCGCCCCGGCCCCCGTCACGGCGGTCTTCGCCGGCCTGCTCACCAAGGTCGGCGTGTACGCGATCATCCGCACCGAGACGCTGCTGTTCCCCGGCGGCCGCACCGCCGACCTGCTGCTGGTGGTGGCGGCGCTGACGATGGTGGTGGGCATCCTCGGCGCGGTCGCCCAGTCCGACGTCAAACGGCTGCTGTCGTTCACCCTCATCAGCCACATCGGCTACATGCTCTTCGGCGTCGGCCTGAGCACCTCCCTCGGGCTGTCCGCGGCGATCTTCTACGTGGTGCACCACATCACCATCCAGACCACGCTGTTCCTCGCCGCCGGCCTGGTCGAACGGCGGGGCGGGAGCACCGCCCTGGACCGGCTCGGCGGGCTGGCCCGGCTGTCACCGCTGCTGGCCGTGTTGTTCTTCGTGCCCGCGCTCAACCTCGCCGGCATCCCGCCGTTCTCCGGCTTCCTCGGCAAACTCGGCCTCGTGCAGGCCGGCGTGGACGACGGCGGCGCGCTGGCGTGGACGCTCGTCGCCGGCGGGCTGCTCACCAGCCTGCTGACCCTCTACGCCATCGCCCGCGTGTGGAACCTCGCCTTCTGGCGGGCCCCGCACCCGGACATGCCGGACGCCGGCGACGCCGTCCGGGCCGCCCGTACCGACGGCGCCGAGCAGCCGCGCCGGGCACCCGGGCCCGAGGCGTCGGGCGTCGTGCTGCCCCGGCTGATGATCGGGTCGACCGCCGCCCTGGTGGTGCTGGGCCTGGCGCTTACCGCGGTGGCCGGGCCGCTGTTCGACATCAGCACCGACGCCGCCGACGACCTGCTGCGCAGGACCCCGTACGTCGAGGCCGTGTTCCCGGACGGTGCCCCGTGACCAGTGACCGGACGACTCCGACCACTCCGACCACCCCCACCCCACCGGCGAACCCGCCGCTGACCCGCAAGGCCCGCCGGCGCAACCGGATCGTCGCCGTGACGGGGCTGACCAGCGTCTGGGTGCTGCTGTGGGGCACCCTCTCCTGGGCCAACGTGATCAGCGGGCTGGTGCTCTCCGTCGTGCTGCTGGCGGTGTTCCCGCTGCCGCCGGTGACCTTCGCCGGGCGGATCCGCCCCCTTCCGCTCGCGCGGTTCTGGGTGCGTTTCCTGCGGGACCTCGTGGTCGCCTCCGCCCAGATCGCCTGGCTCGCGGTGCGGTTCGGGCAGCCCCCGCTCAGCGCGATCATCGCCGTGCCGCTGCGGGTCAACACCGACCTCAACCTCACGCTGACCGCCGAGGCGCTGTCGCTGGTGCCGGGCAGCCTCATCATCGAGGCCGACCGGGCGACCGGCACCCTCTACGTGCACGTCATCGGCGTACGCAGCCGCGAGGAGGTGGAGCGGTTCCGGCAGGGCGTACTGGACCTCGAAGGACGGATCGTCGCCGCCATCGGCTCGCCCGAGGAGCTGAGCCGCGTCACGCAACCCCACCCCGCCGGCCCGCCGGAGCCGGCCCACCTGGAAGGGGCACCCAGATGACCGTCGTCGCCGTGACCGTCGCCGCGCTGCTCGCCGTGGCCGTCGGCCTGACCCTCGTCCGCATCATCCGCGGACCGTCCATCCTCGACCGCGCCGTCGCCACCGACGTTCTGCTCGCCGTCGTCGTCGCCGCCATCGCCACCGAGGCCGCCTACAGCCGCGACGCCACCGCGCTGCCCGTACTGGTCGTGCTCGCCATCCTCGGGTTCGTCGGCTCGGTCAGCGTCGCCCGCTTCGCCGCCCGGAGGAACGACAAGTGACGCTCGACGCCGTCCTCGACGTCACCGCCTCGGTCTGCCTGATCGCCGGCGCGCTGCTCTGCGTCGCCGCCGGGGCGGCGCTGCTGCGCTTCCCCGACCTGCTGGCCCGGATGCACGCGGCGGCCAAGCCGCAGGTGCTCGGCCTGCTGCTCGTCCTGCTCGGCTGCGCGCTGCGGCTGCGTACCGGCGTGGACATCACCACCCTCGTCCTCGTCGGCGCCTTTCAGCTCGCCACCGCGCCCGTCGCGGCGCACATGGTGGGCCGGGCCGGCTACCCGCACGACGAGATCCGCCGCGACCTGCTGATCACCGACGAGCTCGCGCCCCACCTCGACCGGATCAGCTCCGGCCGGTCCTGACCGGCGGCGGCGTTCCTCCGCCGGGTCCGCCCGTCGTGGGCGGAGGCGTCGTCCCGCCATGTCCAGCATCGTGGGAAGGCATCGACATATTTACATGTCTGCTCCTCCTCGTGTATGAAGACGGGAAGCACGTCCAGTGCTGGTCTCTCGGAGGGAGCGACGATGAAACTTGCCCTACGCCGCCTGCGAACGGCGGCGGTCGCACTCGGCGCCTGCACGCTCGGGCTGAGCGTCATGTCGGTACCCGCCGCGGAGGCGTACGCGGTTCAGCCCGTCGCGCCGCAGTCCCAGCGGGCGCCCGAGTCGGAGCAGTTCCAGGCGGAGGGCGTCACCACGGTCGGTGAGCTCCGTACCGTCGACGGCGCGCTCTCCTCCGCCAGCGACGGGCGAACCCAGGTCATCCGGCACCCCGGCGCGTCGTACGTCAAGGTGCACTTCAGCGCGCTGCGGCTCGCCCACGGCGACTACGTCACGGTGTCGAGCCCCGACGGCCGCGAGAGCTACCGGTACGACCGGTACCTGAACCGGGCGACCGGCTCGGACTACACGACGGACGGGCAGCCGGGCTTCTGGGCGATGTCGGTCGACGGCGACACGGCGGTGGTGACGCTGCACAGCAGCCGCGCCTCCCGCGGCAACGTCGCGACCATCGACCGGTTCTGGCGCGGCTACGACCGCACCGAGATCGCGCAGCACAACTTCTCCACGCAGTCGGTGTGCAGCACCGACGCCCGCCGCGACGTGGTCTGCTACCAGAACAGCCACCCCACGGAGTACGCCCGCGGCAGGGCCGTGGCGCGGCTGCTGATCAGCGGCGGCGGCATGTGCACCACCTGGCGGGTCGGCAACACCAACCGCATGCTGACCAACAAGCACTGCTTCTCCACGCAGTCCGCCGTCAGCGGCAGCGAGATGCAGTTCAACTACCAGTGCGCCACCTGCGGCGGCAACAACCCCGGCGCCGGCACCAAGGTGAGCGGGGCGACGCTCTACAAGGTGAGCAGCGGCGGGTCCAGCGAGCTGGACTACACCCTGTACTCGGTGAACAACTTCACCAGCATCCAGAGCTTCGGCACGCTGTACCTGGCGACGACCGCCACCACCACCGGCACCCGGATGTACATCCCGGGCCACGGCGACGGCAGCCCGAAGCGTCTCTCGATCTTCGAGGACACCCAGAACGGCGCGACGTGCACCGTCAAGAACGCGAACTACAACAGCTGGAACATCAGCTACAGCTGCGACACCTCCGGCGGCAACTCGGGCTCGCCCGTGCTGAACTCCAGCCACCGGGTCATCGCCCTGCACCACCTCGGCGGCTGCCCGTCGAACCAGGGCGCAAAGGCCCACCTGATCTACAACCAGATCGCCAGCCTCATCGACAACAACGGCTGACGATCCGCTGACAAGACAGGCCGCCGGGGCGCTCGTCGCGCCCCGGCGGCCCAGCGTCGTCCCACGCCGCTGCGCCAGCCGGGTCGTCACGCCGGCCGTACCGCACGGCGGCCGCGCCGCCTTGCCCGTATCCTTGCGGCCTCACCGTTGGCGAACCACCACTCGTTCGACGTGATGCACGGGTGAGGGGAAGGCACACATGACGGCGGTACCACGGCACCGGGCCATCGCTGCGGATCCGGCGGTTGCCGGGCAAGCGGCTCAGGAGGATGTGCGAGCCCTGTTCGGGCAGTCCATCGCTGTCTTCGCGGCGCTCGCCGGGCCGGCGCACCTGGTGGAGACGGCGAACCCGGCGTTCTTCGCCGCGATCGGTCAAGAACGGGCGCGTACCGGGGTCGCGATCGCCGAGCTGATGCCCGAACTCGCCGGTCAGGGGTTCATCGCTCTCCTGGACGAGGTCTACCGCACGGGCGAGCCCTACACCGGCCGGGACGCCCGGGTCGTGCTTGGCGTCGGTCCGCACGCGCGAGAGGCGTTCTTCGACTTCACCTACGAGCCGCGCCGGGACGCCGACGGCACCGTGACCGGGATACGCGTGATCGGCGTGGAGACCACGCAGGTCATGCACGCCCAGCGGCTGATGGCCGAACACCGTGCCCTGCTGGAGCAGATCGCCCGCCAGGCGCCCCTGACCGAGGTGCTCGACGGAATGGCCCGCTGCATCGAGAACCTCGCGCCCCGGGAGGTGCTCGTCTCCGTCCTGCTCGCCGATCCTGACGGCCGGCACCTACGCCACGGCGCCGCGCCCAGCCTGCCCGACTTCTACAACCAGGCCATCGACGGGATCGCCACCGGCGAAGGCGTCGGGTCCTGCGGCACCGCCGCCCACCGGCGGGAACCGGTCATCGTCACCGACATCGCCACCGACCCGTTCTGGGTGGAGTTCCGCAGCCTGGCCGAGCGGGCAGGGCTGGCTGCCTGCTGGTCCACGCCGATCCTGGCCCGCGACGGCAGCCTGCTGGGCACCTTCGCCATGTACCACCGCACCCCGCGCGTGCCGCAGGACACCGACCTCGCCCTCACCCGGGTCTTCGCCGGCACCGCCGCCCTGGCCATCGAACGCCACCACATCGAAGAGGCGAAGACGGCCGCCGAGGCGCGCGCCAAGGCCGCCCATGACGAGCTGACCAAAGCGGTACGCGCGGAGCGGGAACTTCGCGCCGAGGCCGAGCAGCGCGCCGCCGCTGCCGCGGAACTCGCCGCCCGGATGCGTGCCGCCGCTGCCGCCCAGGTCACCACGCCGCACCCCGAACGCTGCCAGCTCGGCGGCGCCCAGGGGTGCGCGGAGGTGGCCGAGATCAAGATTGCTGATTCGTGGGGCGACTCGGCGTGGGGCTGTCCCGCCCACGTCGAGGAGGCGATCCTCCACGTACGGTCGGTATTCATCGCCAGTGAGGAGCTCGGCGGCCTGGCCGCCTACCTCAACCGTTAGGCAGTGCCCCGCAGTGCGTGTGGTCACTTCGTCGATGGCGGTGCCCCCGCGCGCCGACAACTGGTCCCGCAGCCCGTGCGGTTCACCGCAGCCGGTCGCTGGGCTGGGAGAAGAGGGGTCCGGGTGACGTGGGTGAACGTGGGCCACTCCCTGCCACCCCAGGCGAACCTCAGGTCGCTAGACTAGGCGCTCGCGCCCTCGTAGCTCAGGGGATAGAGCAACGGTTTCCTAACCCGACGCTCCGTTTGTGTCCGCAGGCTGATGACCTGCGGCTTCTCTCTTTCCAGGCGTCCTGCGCCGGTCGCACGTGCGTGCCGCTGTGATCGCCTGCTGAAGCTCAGCGGACGTGCATAAGAGCTGCTCAGCTCCACTTTCCCATCGACCGTTGTTCGGTCTCTTGTGGCGTCCTGCGCCCGACTCGGCGTCTGGCTTCGTCTTAGAACTCCTAACTCTTTGAGCGTTGGAGTCGGCGCCAGCAGACGATGGCGCAGGCGAGGGTGAGGAACGCTTCGTGGATGTCGTCGCGGATCTCCCAGCGGATCCGGAGGCGGCGGAACCAGTGCAGCAGGGCGATGGTCTGCTCCACGACCCAGCGGCGGGTGCCCAGGCCGGAGCCGTGGCCGACTCCACGTCGGGCGATGACGGGTGCGATGCCGCGCGTGCGTAGCTCCCGGCGGTAGCAGTCGAAGTCGTAGCCCCGGTCGGCGTAGATCCGGTCGGGACGTTGCCGTGGCCTGCCCCGGATGCCCTTGATCCGTGGGACCTTGTCGACCAGGGGCAGCAGTTGGGTGACGTCGTGGCGGTTGCCGCGGGTCAGGCTCGCGGCGAGGGGGATGCCGCCCGCGTCGGTGATGACGTGGTGTTTCGAGCCTGGCTTGCGGCGGTCGACCGGGCTCGGACCGGTTTTGGGCCGCCCTTGAGCGCCCGGACGTGGGAGCCGTCGATCACCGCCCGGGACATGTCCAACTGCCCGGCGGCACGCAGTCTGCCGAGCAGCACCTCATGCAGTCGTTGCCACACGCCGGCGTCGTTCCAGTCCCGCAACCTGCGCCAGCAGGTCATGCCCGAGCCGAACCCGAGCTCTTGGGGCAGGTACTCCCACGGGATCGCGGTGTAGAGCACGAACAGGATCCCGCACAACACCTTGCGATCGTCGAGAGGCTTGCGTCCCGGGTAGCGGTGCCGCCGGGGTGGACGGGGTGGCAGCAGCGGTGCGATCTCGGCCCACAGTTCGTCCGAGACGATCCACGGCGGCTGCTCACCCCTCCTCACGTTCAGACAGAACGATCCTCACGTCCCGAGGACACGCCCAACATCATTTCGTTAGGAGTTCTTACGCCGACCGTCCAGCAGCAGCCCTCGCAGATACGTCTCACCCTTGGCCCGCTGATCCGAGCGCACCATCGGGGTGAACACATCCACGGCGAACGCCTCAAGCCGTTGCCGCACAGCCGAAAACTCGTCAGGGTTCACCGCAACATCGAACTATTCAGACCGCTCCGATGACCCCACGACACGCCGACCTAACAAAGCACTACTAGGCGTTGTTCGTTATGCTCCAACAGTGAGCAATGAACCACGGTAGACAGTGCCTCGTAGCCCCCGACCAAGCGGTAGAACCCTTCTGGCCAGTGCCCGCTGGCGCGGCTCGGCGTGCCCACCGGTCCACCAACGCAACAGCGCCTCCAGCTAAACAGCTTGTCGGGCATGTGATTCTGGTCTGGTGACTCAGAGTTCTGTCTCCGAGTTCTCGTACCAGCAGTTTAGTTCGTTCGTGCGGCGTTTTAATCAAGAGGCCTTGCTGCAGGCACTCGCGCGGCGATCGCTGCGGGTGCCGTTGCGGCTGTCCCCTGAGGATCCCGGTGCGCGGATTTTTATGGAGACACCGCCATGGGCGCTGGCCGCCGTCGCGAAGGCGTCCATCCTGCATGGCAACTCGCACCGGCGGAGCGTGCCGCAGGAGCGGGACATTGTGACGGCATGCTGGATGCATGGGAACCTCGTTCCGGAGGAGCTCGATCACTCCCACCTAAACTCGGCCTTCGCGATCATGGCGCGCACCCTCTACGAACAGTTCCCGTACCAGGAGCACGGTCTGGCCGAGCTCGCGCGTCCGGTGGTGTTCTTTGACGACTACGCCGGCAGCAGGCGGCTGAAGGTGATCCCGCCGGAGGCGATTGCTCAGCTTCTCGGTGCCCCGACGGTCACCGCGACGGAGATCGTGGTCATGCTCGCCACCTCGGCGGAACGCAACAGCGGCTTCTTCGATCCGGCCTGGCTCGATCAGCCGCAGTTCACCGAGCTGCTCGCTGTGCTTGCCGCGGGACGAGATCCTGGGTGTCATCCGTTCGGTCTTCGGGCAGACCATGGAGGAGTTCCGCCAGGAGAACACTTCGGCTGAGCAGCGAACACCGTTGCCGCACCTCGACCGCTACGCCTTCAATCCGCTGACCTCACGGCCGTTCGTGCGGCTCTCGGACGGCCGGCTCATCGCGCCGGTCCGCCACCTCATTCCGCGGCGCCTGACGCCACTGGAGCTCTACTACGTAGGAATCGCCCGATGGGGGATGTCGTTCACGCGTGAGCTGGGTTATCTGCATGAGGACTACGTCGGACGGCAGTTCGCGACCCTCCCGGACGCTCGGGTGTATCCGGAGATCATGTATCGGGAGCGCAGACAGCAGGCAGCGAGTACAGATTGGTTCGTGGTGTTCAACGACCTGGTGCTGCTGGTCGAGACCAAGGCGACGCGCTCCCCGCTGGCAGCCCGCGCCGCCGACGCCACGGTGCAAGAGGCCTACGTCAAGACTTTGGGTGAGGCGTTCGACCAACTCGGCCGGACCCTCGACAAGATCCAGGCTGGTGCGCCCGAGTTCGCGGAGATTCCGACCGACCGGCCGTTCATTGGCATGGTCGCGACGCTCGACCCATGGTACGTCGCCAACAGTCTCGGCCGGACATTCCTGCCCACCCCGGCGCTACCGACCGTAGTGGCGCCGCTGCGCGACATCGAGCAGTTGATCAGCATCGGGCAGCACCAGTCGGCCTCCTCGATCCTGCAGGAGATCGTGCGGGCTGGCGATGAACGCCAGACCTGGGAGCTGGGCACCGCGTTGCAGCAGTTCCGCGGCGCGGCCGATCGCAACCCGCTGCTGCACGCCGCCTTCGACCGCCTCCCAATCGTCGGGAGACGCGACCGTGACCACCGCCGGGTCGCTGTCGAACTGTCGGGCAGTCTGTCTGCGTTGGGCGGAATGATCGGCTCCAGCCTGCCGGATGGGGTCTGCGGACCGATGTGGTCGCCGTTCCGGGTCGGTTCGCCAGCACCACCGGGTGTTCGCCATCGTCAACCACGGTGGCGCAAAATGGTGGAGGCCCTGGCCACCTTCCCCACTGCGATGCGAGCCACATCGTCGCGCCCACCGATTGCTCGACCGCTACGTGCTCAACCAGCACAACAATTTGCGCCAATCCCTCCGATATCGGGTCAGGTCAGTTGACGACTGGCCATTGATGTAGTGAGCATCCCGGAGCCATCAGCCCGACCGTCGGGAGGTATCGCAGCGCTGCCTCAAAAATGATCTAGAAACGATCGGAGTACGCGGATGATCGCGGGGAGCGGGATACCTATCGTCGGATGCAGTGACCGACCACACCGGAGGAACCGCATGATCCTGAGGCTGGCCGAAGTGTTGAGTGAGCCGGAGATTCTGTACTTGACCATGGCTTTCTTCATGGCCGTGGAGGCGTTCGCCGCTTGGGTGATTGTCGATGAGCAGCGGACCCGTCGCCTGGCGCGGCTGATTGGCGCCTGGCGGAACCCCCAGGGCAAGGACGGGCAAGGCCGGTGACGCCTGTCCCGCCAGACACGGTGACCAGGTCGCAGATCGCCGCTGCGGTCTGCGTCACGGAGCAGGCCGTCAGCAACTGGATTAGGCGGTACGCCGACTTTCCCCGCCCGAGCAGCACCGGAAGAACGCACACCTATCCGACGGCCCTCGTAGCGGAGTGGTTCGACCGGCAGCACGGGACGACCTACGGGGACCGGTTCCGCAAGGCGATCCACGGCCATGACACGCGGCATCGGACCAATTCGGCGATTCTGATTGACGCGCAATGGTCGGCGCCACTCGAGGGTCTAATGCTTCGCAGCAGCGATGCGTGGCTGTTCGAGCGGCTGGTCCTCACCCTCGTCCACGCGAAGCACGCCCGGGCCACGACCGCCGCGGCATACTTCACGGCACGCATCCGCACCACGTTCAAGGACCCCTGGTGGAGGAATGCCGTAACCGAGATCGACGCCGTACTGTCCGAGCGGCGGCAACCGCCGCACCTGATCTTCGACCACCTGCTCGACCGGTTCGCCAAAGCGCGACACAAGACGCTCGACCAGTACCTTGTGCCCACCGAGATCGCGCAGCTGATGGTGCGGCTGGTCGATCCCCGGCCCGGGAGCCGCGTACACGACCCGTGCTGCGGCACCGCCGGTCTGCTCGTCGCCGCCGCCGAGCACATGTCGCGTGCCAGCACCGAGTTGGCGGTCGTCAGCGGCCGCGCCGCCACCAAACGAACCCGGCACATCGCCACCATGAACCTCGCCGTGCACGGCTACCGAGCCGCCATCAGCGACGACACCGCGGCCGGGCTATCGACAGTCGTCGCCGAACCCGAACAGTTCGACACCATCCTGCTCAATCCGCCGTTCAGCCGCGAGCAATGGCAGCCGGCGGACGACGCGCAGTCATGGCCGTACGGCAAGCCGAACCACCACAACACCGGCCTTGCCTGGCTGCAAGCCGCCGCCCTGTCGCTCGCCCCTGGCGGCCGGGCCGCTGTCATCATGCCGGCCAGCGCCACCGAGGCAAGCAGCACCAGAGACCAGAACGTCCGAGCGGCGATGGTCGAGGCGGGCGTCATCAGGTGCGTAATCCAGCTCCGGGAGCATATGTTCCGGGAGGCGAAGACAGCAGTCAGCATCTGGATGCTGGGTCATCCAGACGACGCACAAAGTGACGTCCTGCTGATCGACGCCAGCGCCGCCACCCGAAGGACCGAGAAGACCCACTGGGCGCTGACTGGAGACGGTATCGAGACGATCGTCGGCGTCTACCGGAATTGGCAGAACGGCGAAGTGCTCACGCCGGCGCGGGCGGGTGTCGACGCCGTCAGCGTCAGCATCCCCGAACTACGCGACAACGACTACGTCCTACAGGTCGACGCAGGCCGGCCTCGTGCCCGGCCGCTGCCGCGAACCGACGGCACCATGGACACGTTGCTCGGCCTCGTGCCGGACGACTGGCAGAACCGCCCCCTCGGCGACTTTTGCGAGGTGCAACCGGGAGTGAGCGGCGAAACCCTTCCCCCTTCGAAGAAGGCCGCCGGAGGTGTCCCAGTCGTCACCGCCACCAACGTCCGTAACGACGAGATCGCCACCGCTCCGAAATTCACCGTGAGCAGTGCCACCGCCGCCGGACTCGACCGGCGGTATCGCATCCATGCGGGTGACGTGCTGCTGGTACGAGTCGGCAAGACCAGCAGAACCGCAGTCGCAGATGACCAGCACAGCGGCTGGCTGGTCGGCAATACGTGCATCCGAGTCCGCGCGAAGGAAGGAATTCGAGCAGAGTATCTGGCCTGGTACCTCACCCATCCCGGCGTCCGGGAGTGGATCGTGGCGAGAACGCTGCCGGGCGTCAAACCGAGCATCAACGCGAAGATCATCAAGTCGATGCCGCTCGTCGTGCCGCCGACGGAGCAGCAGCGGAACCTAGCCGGAACTGTCCCGAAGTTGTGACGAGATTCTGCCAGAGCTGCGACGCTTCCACCGAGCCCATGGGCGCCGCGGTTCTGCTCACCGACGCTGCCGGGCGGGCTCTGCTGGTTGAGCCCATCTACAACGACTACTGGGAGCTCGTCGGTGGGTGAGTCGATGCCGACGAGTCGCCCTGGCGGGCGGCGGTCCGTGAGGTCAAGGAGGAGTTGGGCAAGTCGATGGTCCCCGGCCGGCTGCTGGTGACCGACTGGGTGCCGCCCCGACCGGAACGCACCGAGGGTGTCATGTTCGTCTACGACGGTGGCGCCCTCGACGAGCTGGGCACCGCTGATATCCAGCTGCCGCCGGACGAGCTGCGCAGCTGGGCGTGGTGCGTTCAGGATCAGATTCGGGAACGGATGTCGGCGCTGCTGGCCCGCCGGGTGATCGCCGCGCTGTGCGCCAAGGCCGAGGGCACGATGTTCGACCTGGAGGACGGCTTTCACACGCACTGACATGCGCCGGCGACGCGCACCCTTCGTCATGAGGGTGCGCGCTGCCTTGCTGTTCTCGCTGCCTCGTCGTAGCGGTCGGCGGCTGCGGTGCCGGGTCGGATCGCTGCCACCTCGGCGACCGGTCCGGTCAGAAGCGTGCAGCCACCGGAGCGGTAGAGGCTGTCGTGGATGCCGTCGGCGTACAGCAGCCCGGTCAGGTCGGCGCGGGCCTTGGCGATCGGGTGGGCCCGCTGGATCCCGGCCGCCCCGATCAGCGGTGCCAGGTCGGCGACCGCGCGGACGGCGGTGTCGACGCCGGCGGCCTCGCCAACCCTGGCGGCGAAGTCAGCGTGCGGATGCGAGTCAGCCGCCAGGCGGCTGCTCGGTGACGGTTTCCGGGCCTGTTCGGGGCTGTGCTGGAACTGTCGGAGGTGCCGTCTAGCCTCCCTGAGCAGAACGACCTGGAGGGAGCTGCTGTGTCGGGCCAGCTGGAAGAGGTGCTCAGGCATCGCTACATCTACGTGCCGCGTGGCACCGAAACGGACACGATCCAGCCTGGCAAGCGGCTCGGCCTTGCTGTAGCGCGCGAGCGCAGCGCCCATCTGACGGTCGTAGCGCCCGACAAGAACTCGGCGACTCACCACCCCGAACTCGCCAAGCTCGACATCGTGACCGAGCGGAGCGGCCACCCACAAGATGGCGGCGTGGTCCTTGCCTGGTGCCCGACCTACAAGGTTATGGAGAAGATCCAGCGCCTGGATCGGAGCGTGGTGGTGCTCGTCGAGTGGATCCCTAGCGAGTTTGACGCTTGGGCGAGGCTTCGTGGCGCGCAAGGGTCTGCTGCACCGATAGGTGACATCTAAGATGGCTTGCCCTGTGGGCGGGCTGGAAGGATGTCGCTGTGCCGAAG
>NZ_JCADBQ010000021.1:0-98356 GCF_059359355.1 Micromonospora sp. ZG13 | reverse complement strand
ACCGCATGAGCGTCGACAACCTCGCCGACTGGATCGCCACCCGCGGCTACACCGCCTGACCAGCAGCCCCGCACCACGCAACGACGACAAGGGCCGACCCCCACCCGGGGGCCGGCCCTTTCGTCATACCGTTGTCGGGCGTGAGGCGCGGGGGCGACTCAGCCGCCCGAGTCGGCCAGTTCCGCGCCCTCGGGGACGGTGTCGTCGTCGCGGCTGGCCAGCCAGCCCTCGGGAAGGAAGACCTTGCCGGGCGAGTTGGTGCGACCGCGCGGCTGGCCCAGCGTGGCCACCGGAAAGGGCTCGGCCGGGTCCAGCTTGCCGAGCAGGTCGTCGAGCTGGGCCAGGCTCTCGATCATGGCCAGCTCGCGGCGCAGCTCGCTGCCGACGGGGAAGCCCTTGAGGTACCAGGCGACGTGCTTGCGGAAGTCCGTGCAGCCGTCCCGCTCGCCCCGGGCGGGCGTACGCGAGCCGGCGGTGAACTGGTCGACCAGCAGCTCCGCGTGGCGGCGCATGGTGCGCGCCACCTCGCCGAGGGTGGGTAGCCGGCGCTCCGGCCGGCCGTCGAACGCGGCCTCCAGGTCGGCGAAGAGCCACGGGCGGCCCAGGCAGCCCCGACCGATGACCACCCCGTCGACGCCGGTGTGCGCCACCATCCGCAGCGCGTCGTCGGCCTCCCAGATGTCGCCGTTGCCGAGCACCGGCACGTCGAGGGCCTGCTTGAGGGTGGCGATGGCGTCCCAGTCCGCCGTGCCGGAGTAGCGCTGCGCGGCCGTACGCCCGTGCAGGGCGACCGCCGCCACGCCCGCGTCCTGGGCGGCGAGGCCGGCCTCGACGTACGTCAGGTGGTCGTCGTCGATGCCCTTGCGCATCTTGACCGTGACCGGCACCCCGGCGGGTGACGCGGCGTCCACCGCGGCCCTGACCAGCCGGGCGAAGAGCCGGCGCCGCCACGGCAGCGCCGAGCCGCCGCCCCGGCGGGTGACCTTGGGCACCGGGCAGCCGAAGTTGAGGTCGATGTGGTCGGCGAGGTCCTTCTCCACCACGATCCGCACGGCGGCGGCGGTGATCTCGGGGTCGGTGCCGTAGAGCTGGAGGCTGCGGGGCCGCTCGTCGTCGCCGAACGCGATCATGCGCAGCGTCTTCGGGTTCCGTTCGACCAGCGCGACGGTGGTGATCATCTCGCAGACGTAGATGCCGCCGCCCTGCTCCCGGCAGAGCTGCCGGAAGCCGACGTTGGTGATGCCGGCCATCGGCGCGAGCACCACCGGGGGCCACACCTCGTGCCGCCCGATGGTCAGCGGGCGCAGTGCGGGAACGGTCGGCGCGGTCACCGGACAAGTGTACGGGGGCCTGGCCGGCGCGTTCCCCCGCCGGCCGGGCCCCCGTAGTCGCCGCTCAGCAGCCGGGAAGGCGCTCGATCAGGTAGCGCTCGACCTGGTCGAGCGCGATGCGCTCCTGGGCCATGGTGTCCCGGTTCCGCACGGTCACCGCATTGTCGTCGAGAGTGTCGAAGTCGACCGTCACGCAGAACGGGGTGCCGATCTCGTCCTGGCGGCGGTAGCGGCGGCCGATCGCCTGCGAGTCGTCGAACTCCACCACCCAGCGCTTGCGCAGGTCCGCGGCGAGACCCTTCGCCTTGGGCGAGAGCGCCTCGTTGCGCGACAGCGGAAGCACCGCCACCTTGACCGGGGCCAGGCGCGGGTCGAAACGCATCACCGTGCGCTTGTCCACGCCGCCCTTGGTGTTCGGCGCCTCGTCCTCGTCGTACGCCTCCAGCAGGAAGGCGAGCACCGCGCGGGTCAGGCCGGCGGCCGGCTCGATGACGTACGGCATCCAGCGCTCGCCCTTGGCCTGGTCGAAGTAGGACAGGTCGACGCCGGAGTGCTTGCTGTGCGTGGTCAGGTCGAAGTCGGTGCGGTTGGCGATGCCCTCCAGCTCCGCGAACTCGGTGCCGCCGAACTGGAAGCGGTACTCGATGTCGACCGTGCGCTTCGAGTAGTGGGAGAGCTTCTCCTTCGGGTGCTCGTAGAAGCGCAGGTTGCCCTCCGACAGGCCCAGGTCGAGGTACCAGTTCCAGCGCTCGGAGAGCCAGTACTCGTGCCACTGCTCGTCCGAGCCCGGCTCGACGAAGAACTCCATCTCCATCTGCTCGAACTCGCGGGTGCGGAAGATGAAGTTGCCCGGTGTGATCTCGTTGCGGAACGACTTGCCGGTCTGGGCGATGCCGAACGGCGGCTTCTTGCGGGCGACCGTCTCGACGTTCTTGTAGTTGACGAAGATGCCCTGGGCGGTCTCGGGCCGCAGGTAGTGCATGCCCTCCTCGCTCTCGACCGGGCCGAGGAAGGTCTTCATCAGGCCGTTGAACATCTTCGGCTCGGTGAAGGTGCCCTTGTTGCCGCAGTTCGGGCAGTTCAGCTCGGTCAGCGAGGCCGGCGGCTTGCCGTGCTTGGCCTCGTACGCCTCCTCGAGGTGGTCGGCCCGGAACCGCTTGTGGCACGACTGGCACTCGGTCAGCGGGTCCACGAAGGCGTCCAGGTGACCGGAGGCGGCCCAGACGTCGCGGGCCAGGATCACGGCGGAGTCGAGGCCGACCACGTCGTCGCGCTGCTGGACCATGGTCTTCCACCACTGGCGACGGACGTTCTCCTTCAGCTCCACGCCGAGCGGACCGTAGTCCCACGCCGACCGGGTGCCTCCGTAGATCTCGCTGGAGGGGAAGACGAAGCCTCGGCGCTTGGCGAGGCTGACGACGGCGTCGATACGGTCGGCTGGCATGTTTCCTCCTACGCCGACTGGCGGTCGGCGGGGACGCGGTAAGGACGGAAGGAACAGTTCGGGACAACGGTACGACCCGTGCCGTCCCGGGCCCAGCAGAATACCGGTGGCGGGTCAGCTCACCCCGCACACCTCCATGCCACCGGTCTGCTGGTCCTGCCCGAGGGTGACCTCCTGGCGGTCCTGCTGGCCGCCGGTGTAGGTCACGTCGACGGGCACGGTGAGGGCGACCGCGTCCACGTCGCCCACCCGGAAGGTTGCGATCTGCGGCTCGGCGGCCACCCGGCGTTCGAACTCCCGGCGTGACTCGCGCCGCTGCGCGTCGTCGCAGAGCTGGTCGTACGCCGCGCCGTACTTGCGCTCGACGAGCGCCTGGTAGTAGTCGGTGGAGACGGTGCGCCCCTGCTCGCGTACGGCCTGCACCCCCGTCACGGCCAGCCCCACCACGGCCGCGCCGCCCCCGCCGCAGCAGAGCAGCACGGCGAGCGCCCCGGCGCCCAGCCCGAGCCAGAGGCGGGTGTTGCGCCCCTCGGTGGGCGGCGCCGCGAACGGCGGGGTGACCCCCGGCCCGGCGGGCGGGGCGGGCGCGCCCGGGTCCCCCGGCGGGCCGGGCACGGCGGGCGGCTGCGCCCCCTGCTGGCCGGGCGGCGGAGGGTACGGCGGCGGGGTCGCCGGTCCGGGAGCGGTCATGCAAGCAATGTAGTGCCCACGGGCTCAGCGGTAAGGAGCAGCGGCCCGATCGCTGGCGGTCCGGACGACCTCCCCGCCGGGGGCGGCGCTGGCGAGCGCCTCGTACGCCGACGGTTCGTCGAGCGACTCGGCGAGCAGCGGCACGGCGGTGATCTTGACATCGAAGCCGCCCAGGGCCCGCCGGTAGGTGCCGACCGACTCCCACTCGGTGACCAGGCACCAGTGTCGCGGGTCGTCCAGCGCCCGGACGACCTGGCCGCGCAGGTAACCGGGGCGGGCCGCGAGCGCGGCCAGGGCGGCGTGCGCCCGCTCGGTGAACTCGTCGGCGACATCGACGTCCACCACGAACCGGTTCGTCACCAGCACGGGGTTCCTCCTCGTAGAGTCTGTGGGATGCAGCGTACGCAGAGCCGGATGCCGGCCCGGTTGGCCCGGGCGAACCCGACGACGGTGTTCCTGGTCACCCTCGTGCTGGTGCTTGTCGCGTTCTTCACCCCCGGCGTGGTCGGCGGGCTGTTCACCCTGCTGCTGGCAGCGGCGGTGGCCGCGCTGCTGGTCACCACCTGGTCGGTGCAGACGGCGCCGACGCGGGTGATCCGGCTGGTGGCGCTCACCCTGCTGGTCACCGCGGGCCTGGTGAAGCTGTTCTGACATGCAAGCATGCGTTTTTGACAATCATTATCGTTGTCGCGGACAGTTCATGGCATGAACATCCGCTCCGCCCCACGTACCCTCGCCGTCGCCACCGCCGCCCTGCTCGCCCTGGGCGGTGTCACGGCCTGCTCCGACGACGGCACCGCCGGCGCCGACCCGCAGCGGGTCGACGTGGTGGCGGCCTTCTACCCGTTGCAGTTCCTCGCCGAGCGCATCGGCGGCGACGCGGTGAAGGTGACCAACCTGGTCAAGCCCGGGGCGGAGCCGCACGACCTGGAGCTGAACCCGGGCCAGGTGGGCCAGGTCGCCGAGGCAGAGCTGGTGGTCCTGCTCAAGGGCTTCCAGCCGGCGCTGGACGAGGCCGTCGAGCAGAACGCCAAGGACCGCGCGTTCGACGTGTCGACCGTGCAGCCGCTGATGGACGCCGCCGCGGGCGGCCACGACCACGACCACGAGGGCGAGGAGCACGCCCACCCCGAGGAGTCGGCCAAGGCCGAGGAGCCCGGCCACGAGGAGAACGGCGCCAAGGACCCGCACCTCTGGCTGGACCCGACCCGCCTGGCCACGGTCGGCGACAAGCTCGCCGAGCGGCTCGGCAAGGCCGACCCGGACCGCGCCGCCGACTACACCGCCCGCGCCGGGGCGCTGCGTACCGAGCTGGAGAAGCTGGACGCCGAGTTCACGACCGGGCTGAAGACCTGCCAGCGGCGGGAGATCGTGGTCAGCCACACCGCCTTCGGCTACCTGACCGAGCGCTACAAGCTGGAGCAGATCGGCATCACCGGGCTCAGCCCGGACAACGAGCCCGCCCCGCAGCGCCTCGCCGAGGTGATCGAGGAGGCCCGGGAGCACAAGGCCACCACGATCTTCTTCGAGACGCTGGTCAGCCCGAAGGTGGCCGAGACCATCGCCAAGGAGGTCGGCGCGAAGACCGCCGTGCTGGACCCCCTGGAGGGGCTGACGCCCGGCGGCGGCGACTACCTTTCGGTGATGCGTACCAACCTTGCGACCCTGAGGACGGCGTTGAGCTGCCAGTGACATCCCCAGTCATCACCGTCGCGCACGGGGTGGTCGGCTACGACGGCCGCCCCGTGCTGCGCGACGTCTCGTTGACCGTGACCGCCGGCGAGGTGGTCGCGGTGCTCGGCGCCAACGGCTCCGGCAAGTCCACCCTGATCCGCGCGGCGCTCGGCCTGGTGCCGCTCAGCTCCGGGTCGGTCACCCTCTTCGACCGTCCGTTGCGCCGCTTCCGGCAGTGGCACCGCATCGGGTACGTCCCGCAGCGCCTCGGCGCCGGCAGCGGCGTACCGGCCACCGTCCGCGAGGTGGTGGCCTCCGGCCGGCTCGCCCGGCGCGGGGTGCTGCGCCCGCCCGGCGCGGCGGACCGGGCGGCGGTGGCCGCCGCGCTGGAGGCGGTCGGGCTCGCCGACCGGGCCCGCGATCCCGTGGCCACTCTCTCCGGCGGGCAGCAGCAGCGCACCCTGATCGCCCGGGCGCTGGCCGGCCAGCCGGAACTGCTCGTCCTCGACGAGCCCACGGCCGGGGTCGACGCCGCCAGCCAGGAGGCGTTCGCGGGGGCGCTGCACGGCTTCGTCGCCGGGGGCGGCACGGTGCTGCTGGTGGCCCACGAGCTGGGGCCCCTGCGACCGCTGATCACCCGGGCGGTCGTCGTACACCAGGGTGGGATCTGCCACGACGGCGCGGTGCCCGAGCCCGCCGGCCACCACGCGGAGCCGGACCACGACCACGTGCACCCGCACGGTCCCGACGAGCCCGCCGGGCTGTGGAGCAGCTGAGATGGAACTCTTCCAGTACCCATACATGCAGCGGGCCCTGATCGGGGCGCTGATCATCGGTCTGGCCGCCCCGGCGCTCGGCATCTACCTGGTGCAGCGGCGACTCGCCCTGATCGGCGACGGGGTGGGGCACGTGGCGCTCACGGGCGTCGGCGCGGGCCTGCTGCTCAACCGCTCACCGGTGCTCGTCGCGGTGCTCGTGGCGACCCTCGGCGCGGTCACCATCGAGCTGGTCCGCGCGCGGGGGCGCACCTCCGGCGACCTGGCGCTGGCCCTGCTCTTCTACGGCGGCATCGCCGGCGGCGTGACGCTGGTCGGGCTCTCCGACAGCACCAGCGCCAGCCTGAACTCCTACCTGTTCGGGTCGCTGAGCACCATCACGCCGGCGGACCTGACCACCATCGCGGTGCTCGGCGCGGCGATCGCGGTGACCATGCTGGCGTTGCGCCCGGCCCTGTTCGCGGTCTGCCACGACGAGGAGTACGCCCGCGTCTCCGGGCTGCCGGTACGCACGCTCAACCTGCTGCTCGCCGTGGCCACCGCGGTCACCGTGACGATCGCCATGCGGGCCGTCGGGGTGCTGCTCATCAGCGCCCTGATGGTGGTGCCGGTGGCGACCGCGCAGCAGGTTACCCGGGGTTTCCGCAGCACGATGACGGCGGCGATGGCGCTCGGGCTCTTCGCGGCCGGTTCCGGGGTCTGGGTGGCGGCGAACGCCGACACCGCCCCCGGCGCCTCGGTGGTGCTGATGGCGATCGCCTCGTTCGCGGTGGTCGCGGTCCTCGGGGCCGGGTGGCGGGTGCTGCGGCGGCGCACCCCGGACGCCGCGCCCGTACCCGAACCGCACGAGGTCGTGCTCCACTGATCCTGGTCAGCGCTGTGTCGGTGGGATTGGTTACCGTTACGGGGTGACCGACGGATCAGGCTACGACGCCTTCGAGGGCGCCAGCGAGCTGTTGCGTGCCCTCTCGGCGCCGATCCGGCTGGCCATCGTCAGCGAGCTCGCCGAGGGCGAGCGGTGCGTGCACGAGCTGGTCGACAAGCTCGGCGCCGCGCAGCCCCTGGTCTCCCAGCACCTGCGGGTGCTGCGGGGCGCCGGCGTGGTGCGCGGCTCCCGGCGGGGTCGCGAGATCGCGTACGCGCTGGTCGACGAGCACGTCGCACACATCGTGGCCGACGCGGTGAGCCACGCCGGGGAGGGATCATGATCATGACGGGTGCCACGGTCCGCAACACCCGGCAGCGCTCGGCGGTGAGCGCGCTGCTCGGCGAGCTGGAGGGCTTCCACAGCGCGCAGGAGCTGCACGCGATGCTGCGCGAGCGCGGCGAACGGGTCGGGCTGACCACCGTCTACCGCACCCTCCAGGGGCTCGCCGACACGGGCGAGATCGACGTCATGCGCCCGCCGGGCGGCGAGCACCTCTACCGCCGGTGCAGCGAGGGCCACCACCACCACCTGGTCTGCCGCTCCTGCGGCCGCACCGTGGAGGTGGCGGGCCCGACCGTGGAGAACTGGGCCGAGCGGGTGGCGGCGAAGCACGGCTACGCCGACGTCAGCCACACCCTGGAGATCTTCGGCACCTGCCCGGCCTGCGCGGGCTGAGCCGCCCCGAGGGCACGGCGGCGTTCGCGGCGCGTGGCCGGGCGGCGCCGGGCGTGGCACGCTGTCCGGCGTGAAGATCTACGCCGATCGTTTCCCGACCGCCGTCCGACAGTTGATCACCGACCTGCTCGTCGTCGTCTGGGTGTACGGCGCGATCCGTGGCGCGCTGTGGCTGCACGACCTGGTGCAGAAGCTCGCCGTACCCGGGCAGAAGCTGGAGGGGGCCGGCGGCGGCCTCGCCGACAACCTGGCCGACGCCGGCGGCAAGGTCGGCCGGGTGCCACTGGTCGGCGACGAGCTGACCGCGCCGTTCGAGCGGGCCGCCACCGCCGCCCGGGGGCTGGCCGAGGCGGGCCGGGACCAGCAGGAGCTGGTCGACCAGCTCGCCCTCGCGCTGGCCGTCGCCGTGCTGGTCTTCCCGCTCGGCCTGGTGCTCTTCGGCTGGTTGCCGCTGCGGGTGCGCTGGATGCGCCGGGCCGGCTCCGCCGCGAAGCTGGCCGCCGCTCCGGCCGGCCGGGACCTGCTCGCCCTGCGCGCGCTGGCCACCCAGCCGCTGGGCCGGCTGACCCGCATCGCGCCCGACGTGGCGGAGGCGTGGCGGGCCGGCGACGACGCCACCATCGACGCCCTCGCCACCCTGGAACTACGCCACCTGGGCGTGACCCGCCCCCGCTGACCCCACCCTCCGCCCCGCCCGCCCCGCCCGCTCCGCCCCGGCCAGGCCCGCTCCGGGCCGGGCCCGACCCGGCCCGACGATGGTCAGGAGGGGGGCGGGACGCGGCGGCGGGCGTCCTCGGCCGTGGACGGGCCCGGCGACCAGGGGGCCACCCACGGCAGGTCGTCGGCGGGGGTGAGCACGCCGTCCTCCACCGCGGCGTAGCGTCCGGCGAGGATCCGCTTCGCGGCCGCCGTGTCGACGGAGTCGGTGTTGTCCCACAGGGCGGCGAAGAGCGCGTCGACGCGTACCCGGGCCTGCCGGCAGAACAGGTCGGCCAGCTCGACGTTCTCGGGGCGGGCGTCCCGCTCGGCGTAGGCGCGTACGCAGACCGCGGACATCGCGAACAGCTCCGCGCCGATGTCCACCACCCGACCGAGGAACGCCTGCTTGCGCTCCATCTTTCCCTGCCAGCGGGACATCGCGTAGAACGTCGACCGGGCCAGCTTGCGCGAGGCGCGCTCCACCTGCCGCAGGTGACCGGCGAGGGGACCGAACTCGGCGTACGCCGAGGGGCGCTGCCCCCGGCCGACGGCGAGGGTGGGCAGCCACCTCGCGTAGAACGCGCCCGCCCGCGCCCCGGCCTTCGCCTTGCGGCCCAGCCCGGCGTCCGGGTCGATGATGTCGCCGGCGACCGACAGGTGCGCGTCGACCGCCTCCCGGGCGATGAGCAGGTGCATGATCTCGGTGGAGCCCTCGAAGATACGGTTGATCCGCAGGTCGCGCAGCATCTGCTCGACGGCGGCCGGTCGTTCGCCCCGCGCGGCCAGCGAGTCGGCCGTCTCGTAGCCGCGACCGCCCCGGATCTGCACCAGCTCGTCGGCGATCTTCCAGGCCATCTCGCTGGCGTAGAGCTTGACCAGCGCCGCCTCGATCCGGATGTCGTTGCGGTCGTCGTCGGCGAGCAGGCAGCAGAGGTCGAGCATGGTCTCCATGCCGTACGTCGTCGCGGCGATGAAGGAGAGCTTCTGGGCCACCGCCTCGTGCTCGCCCACGGGCCGCCCCCACTGCACCCGGTCGGCGGCCCACTCCCGGGCCACGTTCAGCGCCCACTTGCCGGCGCCGACGCACATGGCCGGCAGCGACAGCCGCCCGGTGTTCAGGGTGGTGAGCGCGATCTTCAGGCCCTTGCCCGCGCCGCCGATGACGTTCTCCTTCGGTACGAAGACGTCGTGGAAGCGGGTCAGGCTGTTCTCCAGCCCACGCAGGCCGATGAAGGCGTTGCGCCGTTCGACCGTGATGCCCTCGGTGTCGCCCTCGACGACGAAGGCGGTGATCCCGCCGCGCCGCCCCTCGGCGGCGGGCACGCGGGCCATCACCACGAGCAGGGTGGCGACGGTGCCGTTGGTGGCCCACAGCTTCACGCCGTTGAGCCGGTAGCCGGTGCCGTCGGGCGTGGGCTCGGCGGTGGTGGCCAGCCGGGCCGGGTCGGAGCCGACGTCCGGTTCGGTGAGCAGGAACGCGGAGATCTCGCCGGCGGCGAGTCGGGGCAGGAAGCGCTGCTTCTGCTCGGCGGTGCCGAACATCTTCAGCGGCTGCGGCACCCCGATGGACTGGTGCGCCGAGAGCAGCGCGCCGATCGCCGGGCTGACCGAGCCGGCCAGCATGAGCGCCCGGCAGTAGTGCAGGTTGCTCAGCCCGAGCCCACCGTACGAGCGGTCGATCTTCATGCCGAAGGCGCCGAGCCGGGCCAGCCCCTGGAACACCTCGTCCGGGATGGACGCGTCACGTTCGATGGCGGCACCGTCGACCTCGGAGGTGAGGAACTCGCGGAGCCGGCCGAGGAACTCGTCGGCGCGGGCGACGTCCGCCGGGTCGGAGCGCGGCCAGGGGTTGATCAGGTCGAGCCGGAACCGGCCGAGGAAGAGTTCCTTGCCGAAGCTGGGACGGTCCCAGGAGGACTCCCGGGCCGCTTCGGCGACCTGGCGGGCCTCCTTCTCGGAGACCTGGCCGGCCTCCGTCGGCAGCGGTCCGGCGGCACCGGCCGACGGCGGTCGGTCGGTGCCCGCCGACCGGTCGTCGCCTGCTCCGTCGGGTGCGGGTCGGCTGTTGTGTGTCGTGGTCACGGCGGCCCCCTCGAACCTCGGTCCGGATGCGTCAACGTGCGCGACAGAAAGCACGCTACCCCCGGGTGTTACCCAGGGGTAGCGTTCGGTAAATATCGAGTCGTGTCGACTTCGGTCAGTCGCTCAGCGACCGGGGGTCGTCGTCGTCATCGTCGTCATCGTCATCGCCCCAGTTGCGCCGGGAGAACGGCAGGAACACCCAGAAGGTGAGGAACCAGAGGCCGGTGAGGCCGCTGAGCACCATGGCGACGCTCCGGTCCAGCACGAAGTCGGTGATCAGCAGCACCGCGCTGACCATCGAGATCAGCATGAAGGCGAGGCCGCCGCTTGCCATCCGGTGGGCGAACCGGACCAGTTCCGGCTTGCGGCCCTGCCGGAACAGCGCGCGGTGGAAGGCCACCGGAGAAATGATCATCGCGGTGGCGGCGGCCGCCGCCAGCAACGCGACGATGTAGACGTCCTTCTGGAACGGGCTGGTACGGGTGAAGCCGTTGCTGAACGGCAGCGTGAGCAGGAAGGCGAAGAGGATCTGCACGCCGGTCTGGGCGACCCGAAGCTCCTGGAGCAGGTCGGCGAAGTTGCGCTGCCAGCGCTGCTTCTCGGTTTCCTTGGACACGCGCTACCTCCGGTCAGACGGTACTGCCGGCGGGGGCGGCCGGCGGCAGCATCGCTGATGCCCCACCGGCTCACGCGCGAAACCGACTCACGTCACTGTCCGGGACCGTTCCGGATCGTCAGGAGCCGCGCCGGATCCGGCCCGCGTACCGGGCCTCCAGGGCGTTGTTGTGCTCGTCGCCCCCGGCGATGTTCGCCGACAGGTAGACCGGGGGCCGCTCCCCCGCCGCCAGCAGGCGGGCCACCACCTCGACCGTGATCTGCTGCGCCAGCAGCGCGGCGGTGATCGACGAGACCGCGCCGACCGCGCCGCCGCCGGGCAGCGGCAAGGTCGCGTCGCCGTACGGGGCACCGTTGTCGAGCACCACGTCGGCGAAGTCGGCGAGCTTGCGTCCCGACGGGTGGCGCGAGGTCATCTGCCCGGAGTGCTGCGCCGAGGTGATCGCGACCAGCCCGTGGCCCTTCTCCCTGACCAGCGAGGCGAACTCCACCATCGCGCCGTTCACGCCGGAGTTGGAGGCGAGCACGAAGACGTCGCGGGGGCCGACCGGCGCCAGCTCGTAGAGGCGGTGCGCCACCGCCGGGTCGCGCTCCAGCAGCGGCCCGAGCATGTCCGCCGGGGCGCCGCCGACGAGCACCAGGTCCCGCAGGGCGATCCGGTTCGTCGGGACCAGCCCGCCGGCCCGCCCGGCGATCTCCATGGCCAGCGCCTCGGAGTGGCCCGTGCCGAACGCGTGGACCACGCCGTCGGCGCGTACCGCCTCGGCGATCAGATCGGCGGCCCGCCCCACCGCCTCGCGCTGGCTCTCGGCCACCCGGTTCATCGTGGCGGTCACCACGGTCAGGAACTCGTCGGCGCTCAGCGGCATGTCTCTTCCGTCCATGTCGTACCTCCGTGGGGTGGGGTCCGGCGTCCGCCGGGCGACGTCGCGGGAGGGTCAGACCGGGTCGTGCACCCGGGCCAGGATCGCCTCGGCCAGCGGGGCGGGCGCCTCGTCGGGGATCCAGTGGCTCACCCGGGGCAGCTCGACGAAGCGGTAGTCGGCGCGCACGTGCTGGGCGCACGCCTCGGCGGCCGTCCGGCCGATCGCGATGTCGCGACCGCTCCACACGTACGTGGTCGGCACCGTCACCGGGCCGGTGGCGGCCAGGTCCCGGCGGGACATGGCGCGGTACCAGTTCAGCGCGGCGGTCAGGGCGCCCGGCTCGCGCATCGGGTCCGCGTACGCGGCCACCCGCGCGTCGTCGCCGACCCCGTGCAGCATCCGGCGCAGCCCGGTCGCGCCCAGCACCAGCAGCGCCTTCTCCGCCTTGCCCGGCTTACGGAACAGCGTCATGTACGCCGAGCGCGCCTTCTGCCCCGCGTCCTCGGTGAGCGCCCAGGTCATCGCGGCGGGGTGCGGCACCGAGACCGCGGTCAGCGTACGGACCCGGTCGGGGTGGTGCGCCGCGACGGCCCAGGCGACGATGGCGCCCCAGTCGTGCCCCACCAGGTGCGCCGCGTCGACGCCCAGCGCGTCGAGCAGGGCCACCGCGTCGGCGACCAGCTCCGGTAGCCGGTAGGCCTCGACGGCCTCGGGGCGCGCACCGGGCGAGTAGCCGCGCTGGTCCGGCGCGTACGTGCGCAGGCCGGCGGCGTGCAGCGCGGGCACCACGTCGTCGAACTCCCCGCCGTGCTGCGGGAAGCCGTGCAGCAGCAGGACGGGTACGCCGCCCTGCGGTCCGCCGACGCGGACGTCGAACGTGAGACCCCGGGCTTCGATCCGCATGATCGTGAGCCTACCCAGGGCCGCCGCCGCCCGCCGGGGACCTGCGGGCCGCGGCTCACTCGTACTGTTGCCGGGGCACGGGCACCTGCCGCCAGGACTCCACGTCCAGATAGGGGATCTCGGCGTCGTTGACCGGGTCGCGGGCGATGCGGTCGCTGTAGCGGCCGGTCACCTCGATCCAGGTGTCGTCGGCCAACCCGTCGGGGGCGGCGCCGGTCAGGCCCAGCTTGACCGGTCGGCCGTCGGCGGCGCAGCAGGAGAGCACCATCCGGGCCAGCAGCGGCCGGCCGTCGGCACCGGTCGTGACGAAGCCGGTCAGTTGGACCCGGCGGTCGCCGATCGAGGTGCCCCGGTCGAACAGGGCCCGGGAGGCGTAGTCGAGCACGGCGACGCGCACCGGGTCGCCGTCGGGCAGCGGCGGATAGTCGGACGGCTGCTGACGGGTGGCGACGGCGGTGCCGGCCTGCCCGGCCGCGTACGAGCCCAGGGCGGGCGGGGCGACCAGCAGCAGGCCCAGCACGGGCAGGATCAACAGCCAGCCGACCCGTGGCTCGTGGTGTCCGTGCCCGTCGTCGTGCCCGTGGCCGCCGTGCGAGCCGTCGCCCTCGTGTCCGTCGTGGTCGTCGTGGCCGGCGGGCGTACGCCGCAGCAGCGGGCGCAGCTCGTAGAAGAGGGTCATGACCGCGGCGGCCACCAGCAGCAGGCCGGCGGCGACCAGGAAGGGACGCAGCCCCTCCTTGACGTAGCGCAGGTGCAGGTCGGTGAGGCTGGCCCGGATCACCGCGCCCCCGAGCAGCAGCAGGACGACCGCCTGCGCCTGCCGGTTCACAGCAGCACCGCCCCGGTCGCGGCGGCCACCGCGACGGCCACCGCGAAGGTGGTCGGGGCGAACCGCAGCGCGAACCGCCGGCCGAAGACCCCGGCCTGCATCGAGATGAGCTTGAGGTCGACCATCGGCCCCACCACCAGGAAGACCAGTCGGGAGGTCAGCGAGAACTGCGACAGCGAGGCGGCGACGAAGGCGTCGGCCTCGGAGCAGAGGGAGAGCAGCACGGCGAGCGCGGCCAGCGCGAGCACCGACAGCACCGGCTCGTCGGCGAGGGTCTGCAACCAGCGCTCCGGCACCACGACGTTGATCGTGGCGGCGGCCGCCGCACCGATGACCAGGAAGCCACCGGCATGCGTCACGTCGTGCCGGACCGCCCCCCAGAACGCCCGCCCGCGCGAGCCGTCCGCCAACTCCGGCCGGCGCGGCAGCCGGATCCAGTCGGCCCGGCCGAGGCGCAGCCACAGCCAGCCCATGGCCATCGCGACGAGCAGGCTCGCGACCGCCCGGCCGAGGACCATCGCCGGGTCGTCGGGGAAGGCCACGGCGGTGGCGGTCAGCACGATCGGGTTGATCGCCGGGGCCGCGAGCAGGAACGCCAGGGCGGCGGCCGGGGTGACCCCGCGCCGGATCAGCGACCCGGCGATCGGCACCGCCCCGCACTCGCAGCCGGGCAGCACCACTCCGGCCGCGCTCGCCACCGGCACCGCGAGCGCGGGATGACGCGGCAGTGCCCGGGCCCAGAACGACCGGGGCACGAAGACCGCGATCACCGCGGAGAGCAGCACCCCGAAGACGAGGAACGGCACGGCCTGCACCATGACCGAGACGAAGACGGTGGTCCAGGTCTGCAACCGGGGCGCCGACAGGGCCCGGGCGAACGGGTCGCGGAAGACGACCAGCAGGATCAGCAGGCCGGCGAGCACCTCCACCGACCCGATCCGCCGCTCCGGGCCGCGCGGCGCCGGCTTCTGCTCGCGTACGCCCGGGGCGGCCACGCCCACCGCGCCCGGGTGCGGCCCGTCCGGCGCGCGGCGCTCAGCCTCGGATGTCACGTACGTGTCCCTCTGCCGGGTTTCCCAGTGGCCGCCCGAGAGTACCGGGCCGGGATGGACGGCGTCGATCGAACGCGCTGGTGAGCTGGGGAAAGATCACTTTGCTGGTTGATCTTCAAAGGTGTTAGCGTCGGCGCGACAACTTCACATCCGACAGGGGAGCGCACAGCGCTGAGAGTGCGGGCACCGCCCGCAGACCCTCGAACCTGATCTGGGTAATGCCAGCGCAGGGAGTTCGGTCGACCTCCAGCCGCGTCGACGTCCGACACGTTCGGGCGCGGCGTGCGTCTTCTCCTGGTTCTCGTTCGGGACTGGGAGCAATCATGCGAGACAACAACACCGCCACCCGGTGGCGTACGGTCGACGTCGTCGTCGCCGCGGTGATCGCGGTGGCCTTCGGCGTCATCTTCTGGGCCTGGGGCCTGCTGTGGCGGGCCGTCGACCCGGCCTTCGCGTTCTTCCCCGCCGGCCAGGCGATCATGTACGGCGTCTGGCTGATCCCGGCCGTCCTCGGCGGCCTGGTGATCCGCAAGCCCGGCGCGGCGCTCTTCTGCGAGGCGGTGGCGGCGACGGTCTCGGCGCTGCTCGGCTCCGAGTGGGGCGGCATCACCATCGTCCAGGGCCTGATCCAGGGGCTCGGCGCCGAACTGGCCTTCGCCGCGTTCCGGTACCGCTCGTTCCGGCTGCCCACCGCGCTGATCGCCGGTGCGCTGACCGGCCTCGGCGCGGCGCTGTTCGACTTCTTCGTCTGGAACAGCGAGTACGCGCTGGGCAGCTACCGCATCCCGTACGCCCTGCTCACCATCGCCAGCGCCACGATCGTCGCGGGTGCCGGCGGCTGGGCCCTGACCCGCGCCCTGGCCACCACGGGCGCCCTGGACCGCTTCCCCGCCGCCCGCGACCGCACCCTGATCTGACAGGCCCGACGGAAGCGCGTTGATCATGAGGTTGACGGCGATGTGGATCTCCGTGAGCGCCGCCAACCTCATGATCGACGCCACGGGGCGGGACGGGAGGGGGACGGCGTGGGGGCGGTGACGCTGCGCGGGTTCGGGTGGCGGCACGCCGGGCGGCGGGCGTGGGCCGTACGCGGGGTCGATCTGCGCGTCGAGGCCGGCGAGCGGGTGCTGCTGCTCGGACCCTCCGGGGCCGGCAAGAGCACCCTGCTCGCCGCGCTGGCCGGGCTGCTGCCCGAGGACTCGGGCGAGCAGGAGGGCACCGTCGAGATCGACGGGCTCGACCCCCGCAAGGGCCGCGAACGGGTGGGCATCGTCTTCCAGGACCCGGAAAGCCAGCTCGTGATGGCCCGCAGCGGCGACGACGTGGCGTTCGGGCTGGAGAACCGGGGCACCCCCGCCGGAGAGATCTGGCCCCGCGTCGACGAGGCGCTGATGCGGGTCGGCTTCCCGTACCCCCGGGACCGCCCCACCGCCGCCCTGTCCGGCGGCGAGCAGCAGCGGCTCGCCCTGGCCGGCGTACTGGCCCTGCGCCCCGGGTTGCTGCTGCTCGACGAGCCGACCGCCAACCTCGACCCGACCGGCGCCGCGCTGATCCGGGCGGCCGTGGCCGGCGCGCTGGACGCCGACACCACGCTGATCCTTGTCGAGCACCGCGTCGCCGAGGCGCTGTCCCTGGTCGACCGGGTCGTCGTGCTCGAACCGGGCGGCGGCGTCCGCGCCGACGGCACGCCCGAGGCCGTCTTCGGTACGCACGGCGACGCGCTCGCCGACGAGGGCGTCTGGGTGCCCGGCCGACCGGTGCCACCCCGACACGCGACCGCGCCGCCCGGCGACGTGCTGGTCACCGCCGACCGGCTCGGCCTGCCGCCCCGGCTGGCGGCCGTCGACCTGGCGGTACGCGCCGGCGAGGCACTCGCCGTCGTCGGTCCCAACGGGGCCGGCAAGTCGACCCTCGCCCTGCTGCTCGGCGGCCTGCTCAGGCCCGGGACCGGCCGGGTCGCGGCGACGCCCGCACTGGCCGGCGACGACGCCCGCACTCCCCCGCACCGCTGGCGCGCCCCGGCGCTCGCCCGCCGGATCGGCTCGGTCTTCCAGGACCCGGAGCACCAGTTCGTCACCAACACCGTCTTCGACGAGCTGGCGCTCGGCCCGCGCCGCACCGGCCAGCCCGAGGCGGCGGTACGGTCCACGGTCGACACGCTGCTGGACCGGCTGCGGTTGACGAAGCTCGCGGCTGCCAACCCGTACACCCTCTCGGGCGGGGAGGCACGGCGGCTGAGCGTGGCAACCGCCCTGGCCACCGCGCCCCGCCTGCTCGTCTGCGACGAGCCGACCTTCGGTCAGGACCGGCGCACCTGGCTGGAGCTGGTGGACCTCTTCGCCGAACTGCGCGACGCCGGGCACGGCCTGGTCGCGGTCACCCACGACCCGGAGTTCGTGGCCGCCCTGGCGGATCGCCGAGTCGTCCTGGCGCGCCCGTGATCAGCTTCGAGCCGGTCGCCGCGCCGGATGCGCCGCTGGCCCGGCGCAACCCGGTGGCGAAGCTCGCCGCGGCGCTGGTCTTCTCGTTCATCCTGATCGCCACCCTCGACCCGGTGGCGCCGGCCATCGCGATCGCCGTCGAACTGGCCCTGCTGCCCCTGTTCGGGGTCCGCCTGCGGGTGTTGGCACGGCGGGCCTGGCCGCTGCTCGTCGGCGCCGTCGGCGTGGTGGTGACGCTGGTGCTGTTCGCGGCCGAGCGTTCCGGCCGGGTGCTGGTCGAGGCCGGCCCGGTGGTGGTCACGTCCGGGGTGCTGCTCACCGCGCTCGGCCTGGTGCTGCGCATGTTCGCGGTGGCGCTGCCCGGTGTGATCGTCTTCGCCACCACGGACCCCACCGACCTGGCGGACGCGCTGATCCAGAACGCGAAGGCGCCCGCCCGCTTCGCCATCGGGGCGCTGGCCGCGTTCCGGCTCGTGCCGCTGCTCGGGCAGGAGTGGCAGATGATCTCCATGGCCCGTCGCGCGCGGGGCGTGGAGGCCGGCCGCAACCCGTTGGCGAAGCTGCGGCTGTTCGCCTCGACGGCGTTCGCGCTGCTGGTCGGGGCGATCCGCCGGGGCACCCGGCTGGCCGTGGCGATGGACGCCCGGGGCTTCGACGCCGGAATCCCGCGCACCGTCGCCCGGCGACAGCGCTTCGTCGCCGCCGACGGCCTGCTGATCGTCGGTGCGGCGGTGCTCGCCGGGGCCGCGCTCGCCGTCAGCGTGCTGGTCGGCACCTTCCGCCCGTTGATCGGTTGAGCCGCCCGCCCCGGTGACGACGCCACCACTTCTGCAACACGTCCTACGGCGGACGGGCCGGGTGGAGCCGCCGGTCACGGCGGCTCCCCCCGGCCGGCACCGTCAGCTGCGCCGGAAGGCGTACCGGCGGGCCTGCCCGGCCTTCTGGCCGCGCAGCGTGCCGGCACGACCGGCGCCGGAGACCGGCGGACCGGCCTTCGGCGCGGCCGGCCGGGCGCCCGGCAGCGCCGGCACGACCGGCGCGACCGCCACCTCGTCGAGGTTGACGGGCGTCAGGTCCGCGGCGGACGGCGTGGGAACGGTGGTACGGGACTTCTTCGGGTTGCGCCTGGCGGGCATCCGGTGCCTCCTCTGGCTGCGGGCTCTTGCGCGCCGGAACGACGTCCGGTCAGCGGGGCCCGCCTCGTTCGGTGACCGTCACGCGACGGTCGGGCGGGATCGGGACTGCTGCCCGGGATCGACCACGAGGAACACCACCGCCTCGACGGCAGGTGTGGAATGCGGACGCCCGGGAGCACGCGGACCCACGGCAAGCAGCGGCGGGTCGGCTCGGAGGTGGGGCGTCAGTTACGCATGCCCACACGCTAGCCGCCCGGCCGGTCCCGCGCAGCCTAATTACCGGGACGATCGGCGGCGGGCCGGGTACGACGCCCCCGGCCCGCCCCGACGCCCCTGCGTGGCCACGGTGCCGGGGGCGCCCCCGCCGCCTCGTCGCTGGGCGTAGCCCCGGCCAGCGAGATGGGGCAGCGGAGCACACGGTGGTGACGGAACGGCCGACCCGCCTCCGGGCCGTCGCGCCCAGCGATACGGTCACAGCGGCGGGTGTCGACGGCGGAGGGCGGGCGGATGGCCGGGCGGGCGACGGCGCGGATCGGCGTGACCGGGCTGGCGGTGATGGGCCGGAACCTGGCCCGCAACCTGGCCCGCAACGGCTTCGCCGTGGCGGTGCACAACCGCTCACCGGAGCGCACCCGCAGCCTCGTGGCGGAACACGGGGACGAGGGGACGTTCGTGCCCGCCGAGTCGATGGCCGACTTCGTCGCCTCGCTGGAGCGGCCCAGGGCGGTGCTCGTGATGGTGAAGGCAGGCGGCCCCACCGACGCGGTGGTCGACGAGCTGGCCCCGCTGCTCGACGCCGGAGACATCGTCGTGGACTGCGGCAACGCGCACTTCGCCGACACCCGCCGGCGGGAGGAGGCGCTGCGCGCGTACGGCCTGCACTTCGTCGGCACCGGTGTCTCCGGCGGCGAGGAGGGCGCACTGCGCGGCCCGAGCATCATGCCGGGCGGATCGGCGGAGTCGTACCGCACGCTCGGGCCGATCTTCGAGCGGATCGCCGCCCAGGTGGACGGGGTGCCGTGCTGCCGGCACATCGGGCCGGACGGCGCCGGGCACTTCGTCAAGATGGTGCACAACGGCATCGAGTACGCCGACATGCAGCTCATCGCCGAGGCGTACGACCTGCTGCGGGCCGGTCTGGGCGCGGAGCCGGCGGACATCGCGGAGATCTTCCGCGGCTGGAACTCCGGCGAGCTGGAGTCCTTCCTGATCGAGATCACCGCGGACGTGCTGGCGCACACCGACGCGGGCACCGGACGGCCGTTCGTGGACGTCGTGCTCGACCGCGCCGAGCAGAAGGGCACCGGTCGCTGGACGGTGCAGAGCGCGCTGGACCTCGGCATCCCCATCACCGGCATCGCCGAGGCGACCTTCGCCCGGTCGCTGTCCGGGCACGCCGACCAGCGCGAGGCGGCCCGCCGGGCGTTCCCGGACGCGGGCGCCACCTGGCGGGTCGAGGACCGCGACGCCTTCGTCGAGGACGTCCGGCGCGCCCTGCTCGCCTCGAAGATCGTCGCGTACGCGCAGGGCTTCGACCACATCCGGGCCGGCTCCCGGGAGTACGACTGGGGCATCGACCTGGGCGGCACGGCGACGATCTGGCGGGGCGGCTGCATCATCCGGGCCCGCTTCCTCGACCGCATCCGCCAGGCGTACGACGAGCGGCCCGACCTGCCGACGCTGCTGGTGGCGCCGTGGTTCGCGGACACCGTCGACGACGGGGTGCCGAGCTGGCGGCGGGTGGTGTCCGACGCGGCGCGGGCGGGCGTGCCGGCCCCCGCGTTCGCCTCGTCGCTGGCGTACTTCGACGCGCTGCGCGCGCAGCGGCTCCCCGCCGCCCTGATCCAGGGGCTGCGCGACAACTTCGGGGCGCACACCTACCAGCGCGTCGACCGCGAGGGCACCTTCCACACCAACTGGCCCACCGACAGGACCGAGATCGAGGCCTGACGCGCGCGAACCCCCGACCCGCGAGGCGATCATGCACTTTCGGTGGGCGAAACGCGCCGGTACGGGCCTTTCGCGGGGCACCACGACTGCATGATCGGCGAGCGGGTCGGGGGTCGGGGTCAGGTCATGGGTGAGTGGTCAGAAGAAGCGACGGCGCTTGGCCTTCTGCGGGCGGAGCATGTCGGCGCCCTTGGTGAGCAGGCGGCTGATCCCGGTCGGGCCGCGGCGGGCCTCCAGGGTGCGGCTGAGCCGGCGCGCGCCGCCCGCCGCCAGCGGTACAGCGACCGCCATCATCGCCCACTGGGCAATACGCTTCTGGATCATGTGGGTTCACCTCCGTCGGTGGCTGCTGACCACCGTGGTACCCCGTACGACCGGGCGGTAAGCCTCAGCTCGGCGGGGCGACCGGGTTGGGCAGCGCGCCACCGAAGCGCCGGTCCCGCTGGGCGTACAGCTCGCAGGCGTACCAGAGGTGGCGCCGGTCGAAGTCGGGCCAGAGCGTGTCGAGGAAGATCAGCTCGGCGTACGCGGTCTGCCAGAGCAGGAAGTTGGAGATCCGTTCCTCGCCGGAGGGCCGCAGGAACAGGTCCACCTCGGGGATCTCCGGGTGGTAGAGGTACTTCGCGACGGTCTTCTCGTTGACCTTCTCCGGGTCCAGCCGGCCCGCCGCGACGTCGCGGGCGATGGCGGCGGCGGCGTCGGCGATCTCGGCCTGCCCACCGTAGTTGACGCAGAACTGGAGGGTCAGCGTCGAGTTGCCCCGCGACATCTCCTCGGCCGTCTGCAACTCGGAGATGACGCTCTTCCACAGCCGGCCGGCCCGACCGGACCAGACAACCCGCACCCCCAGGTCGACCAGCTGGTCGCGGCGGCGGCGGATGACGTCGCGGTTGAAGCCCATCAGGAACCGGACCTCGTCCGGCGAGCGCCGCCAGTTCTCCGTGGAGAAGGCGTACGCCGACAGGTAGGGGATGCCCAGCTCGATGGCGCCCTCGACCGTGTCGAAGAGGGAGAACTCACCCGCCTCGTGGCCCTTGGTGCGGGGCAGCCCACGCTCCTTGGCCCACCGGCCGTTGCCGTCCATCACGACGGCGACGTGCTTCGGCACCGCGTCGGCGGGCAGGGCCGGCGGTCGGGCGCCCGACGGGTGCGGTGTCGGCGGCACCGGCTCACGACGCCCGGCCCTCAACGATCGGATCACTCCGTCCTCCCCCTGTTCACGCTGTCCGCACCGGAGCCGACGCCGGGCGGCGGCGGGACCGGGCCGGCCGGCGGGGCGCCCCGGTCGACCAGCGGCAGCGAGCGTAGCGCGCGCTCCAGGTGCCACTGCAGGTGCGCCGCGACCAGGCCGCTGCACTCCCGGCGTACGCCTGCCTCGGTGGCGTCGGCGACCCGCCAGTCGCCGGTGGTCAGCGCGGACATCAGGTCGACGGTGGCCGGGGCGGGGTGGGCCGCGCCCGGCGGCCGGCAGTCCGGGCAGACCGCGCCCCCGGCCGGTACGGAGAACGCCCGGTGCCGCCCCGGCGTGCCGCAGACGGCGCAGGCGGTCAGCGCCGGCGCCCAGCCGGCCAGCGCCATGCCGCGCAGCAGGTACGCGTCGAGCACCAGGGTGGTGGCGTGGCTGCCCTCGGCGAGCGCCCGCAGCGCGCCCAGGGTGAGCTGGAACAGCCGCAGCGACGGCTCCCGCTCGACGGGGGTGAGCCGCTCGGCGGTCTCGGCGATCGCGCTGGCGGCCGTGTAGCGGGAATAGTCGCCGAGGAAACGCTTGCCGTAGAGGTCGATGCCCTCGACCTGGCTGACCGTGTGCAGCGAACTGCCGTGGTTGCCCTTCGGGTCGCCGGCGAGCTGGAGGTCCACGTGGCCGAAGGGCTCCAGCCGGGCGCCGAACTTGCTGCTGGTGCGGCGGATCCCCCGGGCCACCGCGCGCAGCCGGCCGTGCCGGCGGGTGAGCAGGGTGATGATCCGGTCGGATTCGCCGAGCTTCTGCACGCGCAGGACCACCGCGTCGTCGCGGTAGAGCTGTCGGCGGTACCCGGCCATCGGACCATTCTCTCTCGGGGTGCGGAATCAGGGTCAGCTCGGGGTGTCCGCGCGCCGAACCCCGATGCGCGAGGGCCGTCACGCCTCGTAGCGTGCTCGCATGGCTCTGCACCGCACCGCCGCCGCGCTCGCTGCGGCCACCACCCTGATCGTCACCGCCGGGTGCGACAACCTGTCCTTCCGCCGGCTCGACTACGACAACACCGAGGCGGTCCGGATCAGCAGCATCCGGGTGCTCCCGGGGGCCGGCGACGTGACCGTACGCGCCATCGGTGCGCAGGACGAGGTGCGGATCAAGCGGGTGGTGCGTTACCAGGGCGGCCAGCCCGACGCGACGTACGAGGTCAAGGGCGGCGAACTGGTGCTGGACACCGACTGTGGCTCCCGGTGCAGCGTCTCCTACGAGGTCACCGCCCCGGACGGGGTGAGCGTGAAGGGCGAGACCGGCTCCGGTGACGTCGACCTGAGCAGGGTGGGCCCGGTGGAGATGCGGCTCGGCTCCGGGAACATCCGGGTGACCGCCGCCAGCGGCCCCGTACGCGCGGAGACCGGTTCCGGCAACATCCAGGTGGCCGGCGCCACCGGGCCCGTACGCGCGCAGACCGGCTCCGGCAACGTCGAGGTCGACGAGGCCGCGGGCGCGGTCACGCTGCGTACCTCGTCGGGCGACATCACCGGGCACCGCCTCGACGGCGGGGTGGACGCGGAGACCGGCTCCGGTGACGTCACCGTCGACCTCACGACGCCCGCCTCGGCGCGGGTGCACGCCTCCAGCGGCAACGTCGAGCTGGTCGTGCCGGCGGGCCGTTACCGGGTCCGCTCCAGCACCGACAGCGGCGACGCGGAACTGGGCGTCACGG
The DNA here is from genome assembly GCF_059359355.1 of Micromonospora sp. ZG13. Taxonomy (NCBI): domain Bacteria; kingdom Bacillati; phylum Actinomycetota; class Actinomycetes; order Micromonosporales; family Micromonosporaceae; genus Micromonospora; species Micromonospora sp. ZG13. The sequence goes on along the minus strand of NZ_JCADBQ010000021.1, from coordinate 75,365 downwards.
ACGACCCGTCCGCCACGCTGGTGCTCGACCTCTCCACCGGCAGCGGCAACGTGACGGTCACCCAGCGCTGATCTCGACGGTCTCCGGCTCCCGGGGCGCCGGCACCGCCGCCCGCCCCGTGGCGGGGGCACCGACCGTCTCGTCGCCGGCCGGGCGGGCGGTGTCGGGACGATCGACCGGCCAGCCGGCAGCCGCGCGGGTGGCGCCCGGACCGCCGGTGCGGCCGGCAGCCGTGCGGACGGTGGCCGGGGCGGGGCGGATGCGGCCGGGGACGAGCTCCGGCGGCCTGCGGGCCGCCACGTCCTCCACCCAGCCGACCAGGGCGGTCACCGCGGCGACCAGCGCGAAGACGAGCACCACCCGGATCGCCAGGCCGACCGGGTCCTGGTGCGACCAGCCCACCACGTCGACCAGCGGGGTGAGCGCCACCACGAACGGCATGTGCCACAGGTAGACGGTCAGCGCCCGCCGGTTGAACACGGTCACCACCCGGCCGAACGCGGCGCTGCGGTCCACCCACGGCGCGCTCGCGGGCCCCCGGCCGAGCAGCACGAGGACGAACGCCGCCGACCAGAGCGCGTTGCCCAGGGGGTTGTCGTTCAGGTCGTACCCGCGGGGACCGGGGTGGGTGACGATCCAGGCGGCACCGGCGGCGGCGAGGGCCAGCGCGACCGGCACCAGCACCCGGTTGGCGAGGCGGCGCAGCATGCCGGCCTGGTGGGCGAAGCCGAGCAGCCAGGCCCCGAAGTAGAGCCCGAACTGGTGCAGCGCCACCGGCAGCGCCGGGAGCAGGCCCAGCTCGGCCGCCGCGAGCAGGGCGTACGGGGCGACGAGGGTGGGCACCGGTGCGCGCCGGAACAGCCACAGAGCCACCGGCGAGGCGAGCACGAACCAGAGGTAGTCGCGCAGGTACCAGATCACGCTGAGCGCGATCGCACCCCAGCCGTTGGCCGGCGGGTCGGCGATGGGGAAGATCCAGAGCAGCACCTTCGGGGTCAGGGGCAGCCCGGTGAGCAGCATGGCCGGTACGAAGACGGCGGCGAGCACCCAGAGCGACGGCAACAGTCGCCGCAACCGGCGGACGACCGCCCCCGGTCCCCACCGGTGCAGCGAGGCCGCCATCAGCGAGCCGGCGAGCGCGAACATCACCGACATCGCCGGGAAGACGAGGGTCAGCGTGGCCCAACCGGTGACGTGGTAGACGACGACTCGAACGATGGCCAGGAAGCGGAGCAGGTCCAGGTATCGGTTTCGCATCAGCCTGCATCTATGTCCGGGGGTACGGGGGCTGTCCTATCCCCTACCCTCCGGGCCGAGCGCGGCAAACAGAAGGGAACCCACCAGAAGGTGACATCTTCCATACGTACGACCGATACCGATCATGCGCCGGACAGGCTCGAGGGCCGGGACGCGCCGCGCCCCGGCCCTCGGCGTCAGAAGCCCAGCTTGCGCAGCTGCTTCGGATCCCGCTGCCAGTCCTTCGCCACCCGGACGTGCAGGTCCAGGTAGACCCGGGTGCCGAGCAGCTCCTCGATCTGCCGGCGGGCCGTGGTGCCGACGTGCTTGAGCCGGCTCGCTCGGTGACCGATCACGATCGCCTTCTGGCTGGGCCGCTCGACATAGACGTCCGCGTAGATCTTCGTGAGCTGGCCCTCGGGGATCATCTCCTCGACGACCACCGCGATGGAGTGCGGCAACTCGTCACGGACGCCCTCCAGGGCGGCCTCCCGGATCAGCTCGGCGACCAGCACCTGCTCCGGGTCGTCGGTCAGCATGTCGTCCGGATAGAGCTGCGGCGACTCGGGCAGGTAACCGGTCATCACGTCGACCAGGGTGTCCACCTGGTGCCCGGAGACCGCGCTGACCGGCACCACCGCGGCGAACTCGCCCAGCTCGCTGACCGCGAGCAGTTGCTCGGCCAGCCGCTTGCGGTCCACCAGGTCGGTCTTCGTGACCACCGCGAGCACGGTGGCCTTCAGCTCGGCCAGCTCGCCGGTGATGAACCGGTCGCCCCGCCCGATCGGCTCGTCCGCCGGGATGCAGAGGCCGATCACGTCGACCTCGCTCCAGGTCTGCCGGACCAGGTCGTTGAGGCGCTCGCCCAGCAGCGTGCGGGGTCGGTGCAGGCCCGGGGTGTCGACCAGCACGAGCTGGGACTCCGGGCGGTGCAGGACGGCCCGGATGATGTGCCGGGTCGTCTGCGGCTTGTTCGAGGTGATGGCGATCTTCTGCCCGACGATCGCGTTGGTCAACGTCGACTTGCCGGCGTTCGGCCGGCCGACGAAACAGGCGAATCCGGCCCGGTAGGGGCGCGGCTGGAGGTCGCTCACTGCGCCGCCCCGCTCCGGGTGCCCCGAGGCGGCACGCCGCCGTGCCCGCTCACTCGACCACCGTGCCGAGGACGGACCCGTCCGGGGCGGCCACGTGGATCGGCGCGTCCGCGGCGAGGTCGCGTACCGCCGCGTGCCCGGCACCGTCCAGCGTCGACGCCTCGGTGACCACCACCGCGGCCTCCAGCCGGGTCGCGCCGGCCGCCACCGCCGAGGCCACCGCGAGCTGGAGCGCGGTGATCGTCAGCGAGGGCAGCGAGACGCTGGCCGCGGCGTACGTCCGGCCGTCCTGGTCGCGGACCGCCGCGCCCTCCACGGCGCCCACCCGGCCACGCGCGCCCCGCGCCAGGACGACCAGCTTGCCGTCCTCGGCGCTCAGCTCGACCGGGTCGGACGGGGTGGGCCGGGCGGCCGGTACGGCGGGTGACTCAGGCATCGGCGGGTTGCCTCTCCTCGGATCGGTTCGGGTCGTCCCGGTGTTCCGCGTGCTCGCCGCGGCCCGGGCCGTTCTGGGTGTCGGTCGACTCCGCCCGGCTGACCAGCACGGTGTCGATCCGGTTGCGTCGGCCGGTGGTGCCCTCGGCGATCAGCCGGAGCCCGGCCACCTCGGCCTGTGCCCCGGGGATCGGGACCCGGCCCAGGGACTGGGCGAGCAGGCCGCCGACGGTCTCCACCTCGTCGGTGGGGAGGTCGGTGTCGAACAGCTCGCCCAGGTCCTCCACCGGGAGCCGTGCGGTGACCCGCACCGCCCCGTCGTCGAGGTGCTCGACCGGCGGGCGCTCGACATCGTACTCGTCGGTGATCTCTCCGACGATCTCCTCCAGGATGTCCTCGATGGTGACCAGCCCGCCGGTGCCGCCGTACTCGTCGACGACGATGACCAGGTGGTTGCGGGCGGCCTGCATCTCCGAGAGCAGGTCGTCGACCGGCTTGGACTCGGGCACGAAGGTGGCGGGGCGCATCAGCTCGGCGACGGGGAGCTGCCGGTCCTCGGCGGCGCCGCCCTGGGTACGCCGGATCAGGTCCTTGAGGTAGAGCACGCCGAGCACGTCGTCGACGCTCTCGCCGATGACCGGGATCCGGGAGAAGCCGGAGCGCAGGAAGAGCGCCAGCGCCTGGGAGAGCGTCTTGCGCTCCTCGATCCACACCATCTCCGTACGCGGCACCATCACCTCGCGGGCGATGGTGTCGCCGAGCGCGAATACCGAGTGGATCATCTGCCGCTCGCCGTGCTCCACGACACCGCGCTGCTCGGCCAGGTCGACCAGCTCGCGCAGCTCCACCTGGGTGGCGAACGGTCCCTCCCGGAAGCCCCGGCCCGGCGTGACCGCGTTGCCGATGAGGATCAGCAGCGAGGCGAGCGGGTTCAGCGCCCGGCCCAGCCAGCGCACCAGCGGGGCGACGGAGCGCCCGACCACGTACGCGTGCTGCCGGCCGATGGTCCGGGGGCCGACGCCGACCACCACGAAGCTGATCACGGTCATCGCGCCGGCGGTGACCAGCGCCGCACGCCAGCCCGCGCCGAAGGTGTCCACCGCGACCAGCGCCACCAGGGTGGTGGCGGTCAGCTCGGCGAGCAGTCGCAGCAGCAGGAGCAGGTTGAGGTGGCGGACCACGTCCCCGGCGACGACCTGGAGCGTCCGCGCGCCCCGCGCGCCGTCGCGGGCCAGCTCGGCGGCGCGGGCGGGCGAGACCGCGGCCAGCGCCGCCTCGGTCATGGCGATCAGGCCGGCCAGCACCACCAGGCCGGCCGCGAAGAGCAGCAGTTGCAGATCGGGCAGGCCGGTGGCGCCGGCCGCCAGTGTCGGGGAGGTCATCACCGGGACCGGGTCGACCGCCAGCTCGCCAGCAGTCGGGCCTGGAGAGCGAACATCTCCCGCTCCTCCTCCGGCTCGGCGTGGTCGTAGCCGAGCAGGTGCAGCACGCCGTGGACGGTCAGCAGGTGCAGCTCGTCGGCGGCGGTGTGGCCGGCGGCGGCCGCCTGCTTCGCCGCCACCTCCGGACACAGCACGATGTCGCCGAGCAACGCGGGCTCGCCACCGGCGGCGGACGTCTCACCCGGCCCGTGGTCGACGCTGCCCTCGTCCATGGGGAAGGCGAGCACGTCGGTCGGGCCGTCGCCGCCCATCCACCGGTGGTTGAGCTCGGTCATGTAGTCGATGTCGACCAGCAGCACGGAGAGCTCGGCGAGGGGGTTGACCCCCATCTCGTCGAGGGCGTGCCGGGCCACGGCGAGCACGGCGTCGGTGTCGACGTCGACACCCGACTCGTTGGCGATCTCGATGGACAACAGTCTTCCCTCGGTCTATCGGCGCCGGCCGGGCCGGCCGCCCTGGGCGGAACGCCCCGGCACGGCGTGCACGCTCTGCGCCTGCTGGTTCTCCCGCTCGGCGTCCCAGCGGGCGTACGCGTCGACGATCTCCCCGACCAGCCGGTGACGGACCACGTCGGAGCTGGACAACTCGGCGAAGTGCACGTCCTCGACGTTCTCCAGGATCTCGCGGACCACCCGCAGGCCGCTGGTCGTGCCGCCGGGGAGGTCCACCTGGGTGACGTCACCGGTGACGACGATCTTGGAATTGAAGCCGAGCCGGGTGAGGAACATCTTCATCTGCTCGGGCGTCGTGTTCTGCGCCTCGTCGAGGATGATGAAGGCGTCGTTCAACGTACGCCCCCGCATGTATGCCAGCGGCGCGACCTCGATCGTGCCCGCCGCCATCAGCTTGGGGATGGAATCCGGGTCGAGCATGTCGTGCAGCGCGTCGTAGAGCGGGCGCAGGTAGGGGTCGATCTTCTCGTTGAGCGTGCCGGGCAGGAAGCCCAGCCGCTCCCCCGCCTCAACCGCCGGCCGGGTCAGGATGATCCGGTTGACCTGCTTGGCCTGCAACGCCTGGACGGCCTTCGCCATCGCCAGGTAGGTCTTGCCGGTGCCGGCCGGGCCGATGCCGAAGACGATCGTGTGCGCGTCGATCGCGTCGACGTAGCGCTTCTGCCCCAGCGTCTTGGGACGGATGGTGCGGCCGCGCCGGGAGAGGATGTTGAGCGTCAGGACCTCGGCGGGCCGCTCGGCGCCGCCCTGCTCGAGCATGCCGACGGTACGCCGGACGGCGTCAGTGGTCAGGGTCTCGCCTTTCTCGATGAGTTCGAGCAACTCGCTGAAGATCCGCTCGGCGAGGGCGTTGTCGGCGGGGGCGCCGGTGATGGTGATCTCGTTGCCCCGGACGTGCACGTCGCTGTTGACGGAGCGCTCGACCAGTCGCAGGATCTCGTCACCCGCGCCGAGGAGGTTGACCATGATCTTGGAATCCGGGACGGTGATCCTGGTCTGCACCCGGGGCGGGCCGGGAGGTGGGGTGCCGGTCATAGGTCGGGCCGAGGGGCCCTGCGCCACCTGCTCTCGATCTCGGCACCGGGCCTGCCTGGCGCGGCGCGCTGACGTTCCTGCCATCTTATCTTTCCAACGGCGGTGACACCCCGCCCATTTCCCCGGGTACGACCGGAGCGGACCGGCAGTGCCCAGGGGCGACCGGACGGGGTGGCCGCCCGGCCCCGGCCCGGCCCGTCCGCTCGCGCGTCAGGAGCCGGCCCGGAAGTCGTACCGCTCGAAGGTCTCCTGGTGGCGGGTGAACCGGTAGGTCGCCCAGTGCATCCGGACCACCGTGCCGTGCTCGTCCCTGGTCAGCCGGAGCAGTTCGCCCGCCTCCCGGCCCGAGAGCGTACGGAACACGTCCGGCCGGTCCGGCAGCGGGACGAAGACCGAGGGGGGCTTGCCCGCCGGGTCGTCGGCGCCCCGGGCCCGCAGTTCGCCGCCGTGCCAGGAGAAGACGTACTCGAAACCCTCCCCCCACCAGCGACCGAGCAGCCCGCGTACGCCTTCGGGGGCGGGCGGGCCCGGCCGCCACGGCGTGATGTCGGCGGGATCGTGCTCGACCGCGGCGGCCAGCAGCCGGTGCGGCAGGTCGAGGACCTCGCCGGCGGTGCCGGAGGAGCCGAGCACCGCGACCCCCATCGCGCCGGGGGTGCCCTCCCCGCCCCGCCGGCCGTAGACGCCGGCCAGGAATCCGGGCATCGCGCCGTCGTGGCCGACGTGCATGATCCGCTTGCCCTGCGGCACCAGGATCAGCCCCAGCCCGAAGCCGCCGGCCCAGAGCGTCTCGTCGGTGACCGTCGCCGGCCAGCGCATCTCGTCGAGCGTCGCCGGGGCGAGCACGGCGCCCGCCGGGTCCAGCGCCGCCGGGTCGGCGAGGAAGGCGGCCCAACGGGCCATGTCCGAGGCGGTGCTCCAGAGCTGCGCCGCCGGGCCGACCGCCCCGAAGTCGGTCGGCGGCTCGGGGTGCGCCTCGTCGGAGTAGGCGTCGACCAGGAACCCCGTCGCGGCGTACGGCCCGGGCGTCACCGAGGTCCCGGCCAGCCCCAGCGGGGTCAGCACCCGCTCGGCGAGCACCTCCGCCCAGGTGCCACCCCTCAGGTGGCCGACGAGCCGACCGAGCAGCGCCATGCCGAGGTTCGAGTAGTGGTAGCGGCGGCCCGGGGGCAGCACCCGCTCGGCCCGGGCCAGGTCGGCGACCAGCCCGTCGACGTCGGGCGCGCGCAGGGTGTCCCAGACGTCGCCGTACGGCTCCCGTTGCAGGCCGGCGGTGTGCGACAGCAGCCGGCGTACGGTCAGCCCACCGTGGGCCGGCAGGTCCAGGTGCCGGTCCAGCGGGTCGTCGAGGTCGAGCAGGCCGTCGTCGCGGCACTGGAGGGTCAGCACGGCGGTGAACGTCTTCGTGACCGACCCGATCCGGAACCGGGTGCCGGGCCCCAGCTCCGTGTCGTTGCCGGTCCCGCCGACGGCGCACGTCCAGAGCGGGCGGTCCGCCCGGTGCAGTGCCGCCGACACCGCCGGCACCCGGGCCTGCGCCTGGACCGTACGGACCATCCGCGACAGGCGGTCGTCGACCCCCGTCACGCGAGGTTCCGGGCCAGCATGGGGCCCAGCGGCGCCCCGCCGAGCACGTGCGCGTGCACGTGGAAGACCTCCTGGCCGCCGTACGCGCCGGTGTTGAACATCAGCCGGAAGCCGTCGCCGAGCAGCCCCTCGTCCTCGGCCACCGCGGCGGCCGTGGCGAGCACCTCCCCGGCGAGCGCCGGGTCGCCCTGGGCGAGCGTCGCCACGTCGGCGTAGTGCTCCTTCGGGATGACCAGCACGTGCACCGGCGCCTTCGGGTCGATGTCGCGGAAGGCGAGCGTGGTGGCGGTTTCCCGGACGATCGTGGCCGGGATCTCCCCGGCGACGATGCGGCAGAACAGGCAGTCGGTTCCCATCGGGGCAGTGTAAGGAAGGGCACGCCGCCGACGCCCCGGTGGCGGGTTCCCCCGCCGCCCTCCGGCGGCGGGTGACCTCACCGCCTGCGGGGTGGTTCCCTCGGCGCGGGCGGGGCGGGGCGGTCGGGCATGATGGCCGGCGTGACTTCACGGGCGGTACTGGTGACGGGGGCCTCGCGCGGCATCGGGCGGGCGGTGGCGACCGCGTTCGCGGCAGGCGGCGACCGGGTGGCGATCCACCACCGGGACTCCGCGGAGCTGGCCGACGGGCTGCGCGCCGAACTGCCCGGCGGGGGGCACGTCGTCGTCCGCGCCGACCTGACCGACCCGGACGCCGTACGGGCCATGGTCGACGAGGCGGCCGGCCTGCTGGGCGGGCTGGACGTGCTGGTCAACAACGCCGGCGTGTACGGCGAGCGGGACGCCCCGCACCCGGTCTTCGGCGCCTCCTACGAGCAGTGGCGCGCGCAGTGGCGGCAGGTGCTGGAGACCAACCTCACCGGGGCGGGCAACGTCATCTGGTGCGCCGCGCAGCACATGCGCGACCGGGGCGGCCGGATCGTCAACGTCTCCTCCCGGGGAGCCTTCCGGGGCGAGCCGGAGCAGCCCGCGTACGGGGCGAGCAAGGCGGGGCTGAACGCACTGGGCCAGTCGCTGGCGGTGGCCCTCGCCCCGTACGGCATCACGATCGCCACGGTCGCCCCGGGCTTCGTGGAGACCGACATGACCACCGGCCACCTGAGCGGGGATCGGGGCGCCGCGATCCGGGCGCAGAGCCCGTTCAACCGGGTGGCCCGCCCCGAGGAGATCGCCGCCGCCGTGCACTGGCTCGCGTCCCCGCAGGCGGAGTGGGCCTCCGGCACCATCGTCGACCTCAACGGCGCGTCCTACCTGCGGAGCTGACCCGGGCCCCGTCCCTCAACGAACTCCCAGCGTGGCGGGGGTGACGGTGGGCACTGCCGGGGTAAGGGTTGCCGGCATGACGGACAGCGTGCTGGACCTCACCGACGACTACCAGGTGGTCGACGGTCACGACGACGATCCCGTACTGCTGCGCCCGGACGGCAGCCCGGTGGACACCTGGCGGGAGGACTACCCGTACGACGAGCGGATGGCGCGCACGGAGTACGACCACCACAAGCGGCTGCTCCAGATCGAGCTGCTAAAGCTCCAGGACTGGATCCGGGAGTCCGGCGAGCGTCTCGTGATCCTCTTCGAGGGGCGCGACGCGGCCGGCAAGGGCGGGACGATCAAGCGCTTCATGGAGCACCTCAATCCGCGCGGCGCGTCGGTGGTGGCCCTGGCCAAGCCGAACGAGCGGGAGTCCACCCAGTGGTACTTCCAGCGGTGGCTCGGGCACCTGCCGGCGGCCGGCGAGATCGTGCTGTTCGACCGGTCCTGGTACAACCGCGCCGGGGTGGAGCGGGTGATGGGCTTCTGCACCCGCAAGGAGTACCTCGAGTTCCTACGCCAGGCCCCCGAACTGGAGAGGATGCTGGTGCGCTCGGGCATCCGCCTGGTCAAGTTCTGGTTCTCGGTGTCCCAGAACGAACAGCGCACCCGGTTCGCCGTCCGCCAGGTCGACCCGGTGCGGCAGTGGAAGCTCTCCGACATGGACATCGCCTCACTCGACAAGTGGGACGAGTACACCGAGGCCAAGGAGGCGATGTTCTTCTACACCGACACCGCCGACGCCCCGTGGACGGTCGTGAAGAGCAACGACAAGAAGCGGGCCCGGATCGAGGCGATGCGCCACGTGCTGAGCCGCTTCGACTACACCGACAAGGACCACGAGGTGGTCGGCGTACCGGACCCGCGGATCATCGGCCCGGCCGGGCTGGACCTGGACCCGCAGGAGCAGCCGGTCCACGTCTTTCCCAGGCTCTGACCCCGCCGGGCGCCCGCCCCGACCAGCCTGGACGCGATGCCCTGGCCGGCGACGGTCACCGACGAGGCCCGCACCGCCGGTGACCGACCCCCGTCGGGCCGGGTGCCGCCGTCGGTCACCAGTGGCCGAGGCGGGTGGCCAGGACGCTGAGGGCAGCCACCCCGGCGGTCGACGTACGCAGCACCGAGGGTCCCAGCCGCACCGGCCGGGCGCCCGCCTCGGTGAAGGCGGTCAGCTCGGCCGGGGCGATGCCGCCCTCCGGGCCGACGACCAGCACGATCTCGCCGGCGGCGGGCAGCTCGACGGTGGTCAGCCGCTCCCGCGCCTCCTCGTGCAGGACGAACGCCGCGGCGGCGCCGGCGATCCGGCGGGCCACCGTCGCGGTGGACTCGTCCGGAGCGCCGGCCACCACCGGAAGCCACGATCGGCGGGCCTGCTTCGCCGCCTCCCGGGCCGTCGCCACCCACTTCTCCCGGGCCCGGGCGCCCCGGTCGCCGCGCCACTGCGCCACCGAGCGGGACGCCGCCCAGGGCACGATCTCGTCCACCCCGACCTCGGTCATCGCCTGCACGGCCAGTTCACCCCGGTCGCCCTTGGCGATGCCCTGCACCACCACGAGCCGGGGGACGGACGCGTCGACGTACCCCCGGGAGACGACGTCGAGTTCGAGGGTGCCCCGGCCGACGGCCGTGACCACCGCGGACGCGGTGCCGCCCCGGCCGTCGGCGAGCAGCAGTTCCTCGCCGACGCGCAGCCGTTGCACGGTGGCGGCGTGGTGCCCCTCGGGGCCGCCCAGGGTGAGCTGGTCGGCGGTGGGCAGCGACTCGACCAGGAACAGCGGCGCGGACACGACGATCAGGCTAGCCGCCCTGGCGGACCCCGGGGCGGTTAGGCCGGTCAGGCGTGGCCGTTGAAGGCGTCGCGCATCCGGGAGAAGAAGCCGCCCTGCTTGGTGAGCTCGGCGACCTCCTCGCCCCGGGTCTTGGCGAAGTCGCGCAGCATCTTCTCCTGGTCGGCGTCGAGCTTGGTGGGGGTGCGCACGTCGAGGTGCACGTAGAGGTCGCCCCGGCCGGTGCCGCGCAGGTGCGGCACGCCCCGCGCGCGCAGCCGCATGGTGCTGCCCGGCTGGGTGCCGGCCTTGACGTCGACCGTCTCCTCGCTGTCCAGCGTCTTGATGGTCAGCCGCGTGCCGAGCGCCGCCGCCGTCATCGGCACCGTGACCCGGCAGTGCAGGTCGTCGCCCTTGCGGGAGTAGACGTCGTGCGGCCGCTCGTGGATCTCCACGTAGAGGTCGCCGGCCGTGCCGCCGCCGGGGCCGACCTCGCCCTGCTGGGCGAGCCGGATGCGCATGCCGTCCTCGACACCCGCCGGGATCTTGACGGTCAGCGAACGCCGGGTGCGGACCCGGCCGTCGCCGGCGCAGGTCGGGCACGGGTGCGGAATGGTGGTGCCGTAGCCCTGGCAGACCGTGCACGGCCGGGCGGAGACCACCTGACCGAGGAAGGTGCGCTGCACGGACTGCACCTCGCCCCGGCCGGCGCACGCCTCGCAGGTGGCCAGGTGGGTGCCGGCCGCCGTGCCGGCGCCGGAGCAGGTGGTGCAGAGCACGGCGGTGTCGACGGTGATCGGCGCCTCGACGCCGAACGCGGTCTCGTGCAGGTCCAACTCCAGGCGCAGGATCGCGTCGGCGCCGGGCCGGGTCCGGGGTCGGGGACCCCGCGAGCCGCCGGCCGCGCCGCCGAAGAACGCGTCCATGATGTCCTGGAAGCCGACGAACGGCCCGGCGCCGCCGGGGCCACCCGGGCCACCCGCGCCCCCGCCGCCGGGGGCGAGCGGGTCGCCGCCCAGGTCGACGATCTGCCGTTTCCGGTCGTCCGAGAGGACCTCGTACGCGGCGTTGATGTCCTTGAACTTCTCCTGGGCCTCCGGATCCGGATTCACGTCCGGGTGGAACTGCCGCGCCAGCTTGCGGTAGGCGCGCTTGATCTCGTCGTCGGAGGCTTCCCGGCTCACCCCGAGAATGCCGTAGTAGTCCCTGGCCACTGCGTTCCGTGTCCTCATGTTCGTCTCGCGTTGCGCCGGTCGGCGGCGGGAGCCGGCCGTCGGCCCTGACTGGTCAGTTCTGGGCCAGCAGCTCGCCCACGTAGCGTGCCACGGCCCGCACCGTGGCGATGGTGCCGGGGTAGTCCATCCGCGTCGGCCCGAGCACACCGAGGCCGCCGACGCTGGTCGTGCCCGGCCCGTAGCCGGTGCTGACCACCGAGGCGGCGCGCAGGTTGTCGATCTCGTTCTCGTCGCCGATCAGCACCCGCGTCGTGCTCGGCTCGGCCTCGCCGATGAGCTTGAGCATGACGACCTCCTCCTCCAGCGCCTCCAGGATGGGGCGCAGGGAGCCCTGGAAGTCGAGCAGGCCACCCCGGGTGAGGTTGGCCGTGCCGGCCAGCGCGATCCGCTCCTCGTGCCGCTCGATCAGCGTCTCCAGCAGCACGGTGGAGAGGGTGGTCATGGCCGGGCGCAGGTGCGGCACCGACTCCTCGACCAGGGCCTGCACCAGCGGCGGGGTCTCCGACAGCCGGGTGCCGACCAGCTTCTCGTTGACCAGCCGGCGCAGGTCGGTGACGTCGTCGGCGGGGATCGGGGCGGGCAGCTCGACCAGCCGCTGCTCGACCCGGCCGGTGTCGGCGATCATGACGAGCATCAGCCGGGTGGTGGAGATCGGCACCAGCTCCAGGTGACGCACCGAGGAACGGGCCAGGCTCGGGTACTGCACGACGGCGACCTGCCGGGTCAGTTGCGCCAGCAGCCGGACGGTGCGGTGCACCACGTCGTCGAGGTCGACGGCGCCGACCAGGAAGCGCTCGATGGCCCGGCGCTCGGCCGGGCTGAGCGGCTTGACCCGGGACAGCCGGTCCACGAAGAGCCGGTAGCCCCGGTCGGTGGGCACCCGGCCGGCGCTGGTGTGCGGCTGGCGGATGTAGCCCTCCTCCTCCAGCACGGCCATGTCGTTGCGGACGGTCGCCGGCGAGACCCCCAGCTGGTGCCGTTCGACCAGCGCCTTGCTGCCCACGGGCTCCTGCGTGGCGACGTAGTCCTCGACGATCGCGCGCAGCACGGCGAGCTTGCGGTCGTCGAGACCCATCCTCCCCACCTCCTGTCGCACGTCGGCACCGGCACGCGGGGGCCGGGCGGGCTGGTTGCTGGCACTCGACTGTAGCGAGTGCCAGTCTACGTCGGCGGGGCCCCCGACGCGATGATCGACCTGGGGCGATCGGTCCGATCGCCGACCGTGCCGGCCCGTCCGCGGGCGCCCGGGACCGGCCATTCGGACATCCCGACCGGTGTCACGCTGGTGCCGCCTTGCCGGCTGCCCCTACCGTGACCTCCATGACCGAACCACCTCGCCCTCCCGGAGCGGGGGACCCCGGCTTCCCGCCGGACCCGACCGCCCCGTCGGGGGTCCCCGGCCCCGCCGGCTCCGACGAATCCACCGCTCCACTGTCCGGGGCACCGGGCCCGGGCAGCCATCCTCCGCCCGGTGGCTATCCGCCGCCCACCGGTGACCAGCCGCCGTCGGGCGGCTATCCCCCGCCCGGCGCGTACCCGCCGCCCGGCGACCTTCCCCCACCCGGTGGCTTCCCGCCGCCCGGGGCCGGCTATCCGCCGCCCGATGGCTTCCCGCCGCCCGGGGCCGGGTATCCCGGCGGGGGCGGCTACGGTGCGCCGACGGGCGGCTACGCCAGCAACGACGACAAGAACTGGGCCCTCATCGCCCACTTCGGCGGCGCGGTCGGCGTGATCGTCGGCGGTGGCCTGCTCGGCTGGCTGGCGCCGCTGATCGCGCTGATGGCCCGGGGGCAGCAGTCCCCGACCGCCCGGGCGCACGCCGTCGCGGCGCTGAACTTCCAGCTCACCTGGACGATCGTCGGGGTGCTGAGCTGGGTGGTCACGCTGATCACCTGCGGGGTGCTGTTCTTCGTCCCGATGCTCGTCTGGCTGGTGCCGCTGATCTTCGGCATCATCGGCGGCGTCAAGGCCAACGAGGGCGTGCTCTACCGCTACCCGATGACCTACAGCTTCACCAGGTGACCCGGGTCGGCCGCTCCCCCGGCCGGCCCCGGCACGCGGTTCAGGGCAGCAGGTCACGCACGACCGCGTCGGCGAGCAGCCGGCCGCGCAGGGTCAGCACGGCCCGCCCGGCCGCGTGCTCGTCGGCGGCCAGCAGCCCGGCGCCGAGGGCCCGCGCGGCACCGGCCCGGCCGGCCTCGTCGAGGGCGTCCAGCGGCAGCCCGGAGGCGAGGCGCAGCCGGAGCATGACGTCCTCCATGTGCGCCTCGTCGGCGGTGAGCACCTCGCGGGCCAGGCCGGGCGACCCGCCGCCGGCCAGCCGCTTCGCGTACGTCGTGGGGTGCTTGACGTTCCACCAGCGCACGCCGCCGACGTGGCTGTGCGCGCCCGGGCCGAGACCCCACCAGTCGGCGCCGGTCCAGTAGAGCAGGTTGTGCCGGCACCGAGCCGCCTCGTCGCGGGCCCAGTTCGACACCTCGTACCAGGAGAGACCGGCCGCGCCGAGGGCGGCCTCCGCGGCGAGGTAGCGGTCCGCGGCGACGTCGTCGGAGGGGTACGGCAGCTCGCCGCGCCGCATCCGCGCGGCCAGCCGGGTGCCGTCCTCCACGATCAGGGCGTACGCGCTGACGTGGTCCACCCCGGCGGCGACGACCTGGTCGAGGGAGGCGGCGAAGTCGGCCTCGGTCTCCCCCGGCGTGCCGTAGATCAGGTCCAGGTTGACGTGGTCGAACCCGGCGTCGCGCGCCTCGCGGGCGGCGGCGACGGCCCGGCCGGCGCTGTGCGTGCGGTCGAGGATCGCCAGCACCCCGGGGGCGGCGGACTGCATGCCTAGCGAGATCCGGGTGTAGCCGGCGGCCCGCAGCGCCTTGAGCGACTCCGGCGTGACCGACTCGGGGTTGGCCTCGGTGGTCACCTCGACGTCGGGCGCGAGCCCCCACGTGCGGTCGATGCCGTCGAGGATCCGGGCCAGGTCGTCGGCGGGGAGCAGCGTCGGGGTGCCGCCGCCGACGAACACGGTGTCGACCCGGGGCGGCGGGGCGTCGCCCAGCACCCGGCGGGCGAGCGCCAGCTCGGCCAGCACGGTGTCGGCGTACCCCTCCCGGCTCGCCCCGCCGCCCAGCTCGGCGGAGGTGTAGGTGTTGAAGTCGCAGTAGCCGCAGCGACTGGCGCAGAACGGCACGTGCACGTACACGCCGAAGCCGCGCGCGCCGACGGCACGGGTGGCGGTGGCGGGCAGCGACCCGTCGACGGGGACGGTTTCGCCTTCTGGAAGGACGCCGGGCATGGCCACTAGTGTGCCCTTCCATGACCTCTCCCGACGTGCTCGTACGGGCCGCCACGGCCCGTGGGGTGACCACGCTCACCCTGGACAGCCCGCACAACCGCAACGCGCTCTCCACGCCGCTGATGACCCAGCTGCTGGCCGGCCTCGCCGAGGCGGTCGCCGACGACGCCGTACGCGTGATCGTGCTGGACCACACGGGCCCGGTCTTCTGCTCCGGCGCGGACCTGAAGGAGACCGCCGCCGCGTACGCCAGCGGGACCGTGCCGGCCGGGATGCTCGGCGACGTGCTCGCGGCGGTCTGGGAGTGCCCGAAGCCGGTGGTGGCGAAGGTGGCCGGTCCGGCCCGGGCCGGCGGCCTGGGCCTGATCGCGGCGGCCGACCTGGCGGTCTGCGCGCGGGAGGCGACGTTCGCCTTCACCGAGGTGCGGATCGGGGTGATCCCGGCGGTGATCTCCGCGACCGTGCTGCCCCGGCTGCACCCCCGCGCGGCGGCCGAGCTCTACCTGACCGGCGACACCTTCGACGGCCGGCGGGCCGCCGAGATCGGCCTGGTCACCGCCGCCGTGCCGGCGGACGGGCTGGACGCGGCGGTTGCGGGGTACTGCGACTCTCTGGTGCGGGGGGCACCGGGCGCGCTGGCCGGGGCGAAGCAGCTGCTGCGCCGGCCGCCCGCCACGGACCTGCGGACGGAGATCGCCGGGCTGTCCACCCTGTCGACCGGGTACTTCCTGTCGGAGGAGGGGCGCGAGGGCGTCCTGGCGTTCCGGGAGAAGCGGCCGGCGCGCTGGGTGCCGACCGACGGCGACGCCACGGCGGGCGAGGGGCGGTAGGGCGAGGACCGCGCGGGGGTGCAGCCGGGGCAGCACGGTCGCGGCCGGTGACGCCCGGGGTGAGGCCGCGCGGGAAACGGGAACGTCCGGACCCCCGGGCCGCCCGGTGGCCGGTGCCACACCGGGCGGTCGGGCGGAACCGGTCGGACGACCCGCACGGCGCCACGGGGGACGTACGCTTGTCGGACTGTCGATCAGGGGGTGTGGGTGCGTACTCGCGCAGTCGTGGCGGGCGGCGTCGTCCTCGTCGTCCTCGCCGTGGTCGGGATCTGGGTCGTCGTCCGGCAGATGGGCGGGCAGTTGCGCCTTCCCCTCGCCAGCCGGACGTGCACGGTGCAGGCGGACGGCCGGGTGGCGCTGGACGCCGACCAGATGGCCAACGCGGCGACGATCGCGGCCATCGGCATCCAGCGCAAGATGCCCGAGCGGGCCGTCGTCGTCGCGCTGGCCACCGCCTACCAGGAGTCCGGCCTGCGCAACCTCGCCGGCGGCGACCGCGACTCGGTCGGGCTGTTCCAGCAGCGCCCGAGCCAGGGCTGGGGCACCCCGGAGCAGATCCGCGACCCCCGCTACGCGGCCGGCAAGTTCTACGCCGGGCTCAAGAAGGTGCGCGGCTGGGAGCGGATGCGGGTCACCGACGCGGCGCAGAAGGTGCAGCGCTCGGCCTTCCCCGAGGCGTACCAGAAGTGGGCGGACGAGTCCGAGGTGCTGACCCGGGCCCTCGTCGGGCACGCCACCGGCGCCGTCGCCTGCACTGTGGGCCGCGACCCGGCGATGCGCGGCGAGGCCGCCGCGATCGCGCTGACCCGCGGCCTGGCGCTGGACTGGGGCCTGGCCGGCGCCAGCACCGCGGCGAGCCTGACGGGCCTGACGGTCCCCGCCGCCGACGAGCGTCGGGGCTGGCGGTACGCGCACTGGCTGGTCTCCCACGCCCAGGACCACGGCGTGAAGCGGGTGCGCTTCGGCGACCTGGAGTGGACGGCCCGCGCGGGCACCTGGAACCGGACCGACGACGCCCCGGCCGACGGTCGGGTGGTCGCGGAGGTCTTCGCCGAGGCGTAGTGGCCCTCGATCTCCTTACCGGCAGTCACCGCGTAAACCGGCATTACGGTCGATAGGCCCCGTCGAATCCCCGACACGCTGCGCGGCGTGACCGCACTACTCCCCTGGGTCCGCGCTACGGTCGCATATCGGGCCGGGCAGTACCTCGCCCCGGAACCAGCGCGTTACGATCGGCGGCCTGTGCCAGCAATGGTTTCGCCTCATGGGGAGGGGTACGTCGAGGTGTTCGACTACGGCGACCGGACCGGTTACGAACCGATCAGTGACACCGACCGCAAGGAGTTCCACGAGCAGGGCTTCCTCCTGCTGCGCAACGTGCTGACGGAGGACCACCGGGCGGCGCTGGAGGCGGCGGTGGACCGCGTCTACGCCGAGGAGCAGGCGAAGGGCACCACCACCAAGGACGGCACCCTGCACCTGCTGGGCTTCCTGGAGCGCGACGAGCTCTTCGGTGACCTGCTGACCCACCCGATCGCCTTCCCGTACATGTGGGGCCTGGCCGGCTGGAACATCTACACCCACCACAACCACCTGGACGTCACCCCGCCGGCGGCGGAGCCGGAGAAGCCCTACTGGGGGTGGCACCAGGACGGGTACCGGCAGAACTCCGACCCGGAGACGATGGACCCGAACCTGCCCCGGCCGATGTTCTCGCTGAAGGTGGCCTACGTCCTGTCCGACCTGTCGGAGAAGGGCCGGGGCGCCACGAAGGTGATCCCGGGCAGCCACCTGTGGAACTCGCTGCCCCGCCCGGAGGACACCTCCGTGCACAACCCCGACCCGGAGGGCACGGTGGAGATCACCGCCAACCCCGGTGACGCCTTCATCTTCGACCGCCGCCAGTGGCACTCGCGGTCGACCAACCTGTCGACCATCACCCGCAAGATGCTCTTCGTCGGCTACACGTACCGGTGGATCCGGCCGCTGGACGAGCTGCACATCGACAAGGACGGCGAGTGGTGGGCCAACCGCACGCCGGTGCAGCGCCAGCTCTGCGGTGAGGGCACCCACACCGCCAACTACTGGGGCATCAACTGGGACGGCTACATCGACGACGAGATCCCGCTGCGCAAGGAACTCAAGCAGCGCGGTCTGCTCGACCGCAGCGTGCCCTGGCTGCGCTGAGCCGCACCCGCGCCGACGCCGGACGGGCCCCCTCCCCCACGGGACGGGGCCCGTCCGTTCGTGTGGGTCGCGCCGGTCAGCCCGTGCCGGCGAGCCGACGGCGTGCCTTCTCCCGGAGCCCTTCCGGCAGGTCGGCAGCGTCGAGCAGCCGGGGCAGCAACTCCGGCTCCAGGCTCAGGGCCCGGAACACCTCGCCGATCGTCACCCCGTGCGCGGGCCGGTCCACCACCGCGACCGGGTCGCCCGGGCCGACCTCTCCCTCGCGCAGCACCCGCAGGTACGCCCCGGGCGCTGCCCGCGCCGTGAACCGTTTGATCAGGTCGGGCACACCCCAGAAGCCGGCGAACGTCCGGCAGGGCGTACGCGGCTTGGTCACCTGGAGCAGCGCCGAGCCGACCGCCCACTGCTCCCCGACCACGGCGCCCGTCACGTCCAGCGCGTGCGTGGTGAGGTTCTCCCCGAAGGCGCCGGGGCCGATGTCGCGGCCCAGCTCCCCCGCCCACCAGGCGGCGTCCTCCCCGGCGTACGCGTAGACCGCCTGGTCCGGGCCGCCGTGGTGGGCGCGTTCGCCGATGAAGTCGCCGGCCACCCCGTCGGTGCGCAGCAGCGCCGGGCCGTCGACCGGCCGCTTGTCGATGCCACTGCGGCCGCTCGCGTCGCCCGCCCATTTCGCCTCGGTCACGATGCCGATGTTCACCGAAGCCAGCCTGCCCGTCATGGCGGTCAGCCTAGCCCGCGCGGCCGTCGACGACGGGGGCCAGGAAGGGCCCCCGGCGTCGGCGGGGGGCCCTTCCCGGCACGGGCTCAGCCCTTGACGGCTCCGGCCACCAGCCCGGAGACCATCCGCCGCTGCACCAGCAGGAAGAAGACGATCACCGGCAGGGTGAACAGCGTGGAGGCGGCCATCACCGGGCCCCAGGCGGTGTCGTCGCGGCCGAAGAAGAACGTCATCGCGACCGGCAGCGTGTAGCTCTCCTGGTCGTTGATGAAGGTCAGCGCGAAGATCAGCTCGTTCCAGGCGGTGATGAACGAGAAGATGCTCGTGGCCACCAGCCCGGGCGCCACCAGCGGGAAGAGCACCTTGCGGAAGGTCTGCGCCCGACTGGCCCCGTCGATGGCGGCGGCCTCCTCCAGTTCCTTGGGCACGGCGGCGACGAAGCCGCGCAGCATCCAGACCGCGAACGGCAGCGAGAAGCCGAGGTAGGTGAGGATCAGGCTGGGCAGGGTGTTGTAGAGCCCGAGCCGCTGGATCATCAGGAACAGCGGGATGACCAGCGCCTCCAGCGGGATCATCTGCACCACCAGCAGCATGATCAGGAACGTGGTCCGCAGCTTGAACCGGAACCGGGCCACCGCGGTGGCGGCCAGCAGCGCAACGAGGCCGCTGAGCACCACCGTGGAGACCGCCACCAGCGCGCTGTTGAGGAAGAAGTCGGCGAACGTGACGCCCGGGATCAGGTTGCCGGTGAGGATCTGCCGGTAGTGCTCCAGGGTCGGCTCGCTGGGCACCGGCCGGGGGGTGGACGAGAAGATCTCCGAACTCGGCTTCAGCGAGGTCGCGATCATCCAGTAGACCGGGAACGCCGCGAAGAGCGCCACCAGCAGCCCCGCGCCGTTGAGGGCGAGCCGCTTCGCACCCCCGCCGCCTCCGCGTCGCGTCACGCGTCCTCCTCCTGCTTGAGCACCATGCGGACGTAGAGGCCGGTCACCACCAGCAGGATCAGGGTGAGGATCACCGCGATCGCGGCACCGAGGCCGTACTTCGGCGGGGGCGAGAACGCCTCCGCGTACGAGTAGATGGAGAGCATGAACGTCGGCCGGTCCTGCGTACCGCCGGCCAGCACGAACTGCTGGGTGAAGACCTTGAAGTCCCAGATCGTGGAGAGCACGACCAGGATCCCGAAGACCGGCCGCAGCAGCGGGAAGGTGATCTTCCAGAACACCTTCCACGGCCCGGCCCCGTCGACCCGGGCCGCCTCGTGCAGCTCGCTCGGCACGCTCTTGAGCCCGGCCAGCACGCTGACCGCGATGAACGGGAACGAGTGCCAGACCACCACCAGGGTCAGGATCGAGAAGAACAGCAGGGGCGAGTTGAACCAGCCGTAGCCGGTCCAGTCGCTGCGCCCGAAGAGGCTCTGCGACAGCCCGTCGGGCAGCGCGTTGAACAACCAGGTGACCAGGCCGCTCGTGTCGTCGAAGATCCACTTCCAGACGATCGTGCCGGTCAGCGCCGGGGTGGCCCAGGCGAGCATCACGCAACTGGCCACGAAGGCGGCCATCCGCCTGCCGAGCCGGTTGAGCAGCAGCCCGACCAGGGTGCCCAGCACCATCGTGAGCGCGACGTTGGCCACGGCGAAGAGCACCGTGTTGCGCAGCACCGTCAGGAAGAACGGGTCGCTGAGGATCTCGGCATAGTTGCCGAGGCCCACCCACGGCCACTCGCGGTCGCCGCGCAACTGTCGGACGTTGTTGAGCTGGTGGAAGGACATCACCACCACCTGGCCGAGCGGCCAGAGCAGTAGCACGCCGATGATCACCAGACAGGGCAGGAGCAGCAGGTAGGGCAGGCGGTCCACCCGGCGACGCCGCCGCGCGGGGGTCTCCCGCGCGGCGGCCGTCTCCGGCGCCTCGGTCAGCGTGGTCACTTGGCGTTGAGGATGCTTTCCATCTCCGCGGCCGCGTCGGCGGTAGCCTTCTCGACCGTCTTCTGACCCTTCATGACCGAGCTGTTCATCGCCTGGGTCACCGTCTTGGTCCGGCTGACCTCGACCCACTTGGGGGTGAGCGGCGTGAGCTTGGTGTTCTGCATCGTGGTGGCGAACGCCGCCATGATCTTGTCGCTGGCGTACTTGTCGCCACCGACAAGGTCCTTGTAGACCGGGAAGAAGCCGAGGCTGTCGGCGAACGCCTGGTCGTTCTTCTTGTTCAGCAGCACGGTCAGGTAGTCCCAGGCGAGATCCTGCCGCTCGCTGTCCTTCCAGATCGCGACGTCGGAGCCGCCGGCGAAGCCGGGCGCCGCCTTGCCGTCGGGGCCGGGGATCGGGAACGTGCCCCAGACCTTCTCGATCTCCGGGTTGTCCTTCTTGATGGCGCCCTGCTGCCAGCTACCGCCGAAGGCCATCGCCGCCTTGCCGGTGGCGAACTGCGTCCGGGCGTCGATCTCGTTCCAGCCCGCGGCGGCCGGCGGGGCCACCTTGTGCACGGTCACCAGGTCGGTCCAGAACTTGACGGCCTTCTGCGCCTCCGGCGTGTTGTAGCCGGACTTCCAGGAGTCGCCCTGCTGCGTCGCGATCTCCGCGCCGGCGCCCCAGAGGAACGAGTAGAAGGGCAGCTCGGAGTTGCCGGGCAGCGCGATGCCGTACGTGCCGGGCTTCTTGGCCTGCACGGTCTTGGCGGCGGAGACCAGTTCCTCCCAGTTCGTCGGCGGCTTCACGCCCGCCTCGGCGAACCAGTCGGTGCGGTAGTACATCCCCCGCACGCCGGCGTACCACGGCACGCCGTACTGCTTGCCGTCGAGCTGGGCGTTCTTGACCAGGTCGGGGAGGATGTCCTTGCCCTCGGTCCAACCGTTCATCCGGTCGGTCACGTCGGCCAGCGCCTCCTGCGCCGCCCAGCCCTGGGTCTCGGTGTTGCCCAGCTCCGTGATGTCCGGCCCTTCGCCGCCGGCGAGGGCGGCCTGGAACTTCTTCGGCGCCTCGAGCCAGGGGATGTACTGGACCACCACGTCCGTGTCCGGGTGCTTCTGCCGGAACTCGGTCTCGACGCCGTCGAGGAACTTGGTCTGCGCCTCGCTGCCCTCGCCCATCATCCAGACCGTGAGCTTGCTGTTGTCGGCAGCCTTGTCGTCATCGGAGCCACCGCAACCGGCCAGGACCATCGCGGCCGAGGCCACGACGGCGGTGACCGGGGCCAGCCGCTTCCACCTGTTCACGCCACATCTCCCTCG
Organism: Micromonospora sp. ZG13; assembly: GCF_059359355.1. NCBI lineage: Bacteria > Bacillati > Actinomycetota > Actinomycetes > Micromonosporales > Micromonosporaceae > Micromonospora > Micromonospora sp. ZG13. The sequence goes on along the minus strand of NZ_JCADBQ010000021.1, from coordinate 53,527 downwards.
CGCCGCTTGGCACTAACCTTCTCCGCCGCACCTTAGTAGGAAAAATTCCTTTACGACAGTGGGCGGTCGGCGGAAGAGAGGCGACGGTACCGCAGCGGACCGATCACGCGCGGCCCGGCGCGGGGGCGAAACCGGACGCACCGAGACCATCCGGGCGCACGCGAAACGGGCGCCCGACCTGTGCGGTCGGACGCCCGTCGAGCGGTACGGGGATTACCGGTGGGTGACGCTCCGGCGACGACCCACGCCGGCCACCAGGGCCACCGCGATCGCGGCCAGCACGACCTGGACCAGCAGCTCGCCCCAGTCGATGCCGGCGGTCGACGTGGCGATACCCATCGCCCGAGCCAGCACGGTGCCCAGCAGCGCGGCGCCCACACCGATCAGCATGTGCAGCCACATCGGCATGTTCTGGCGGCCCGGCACGAGCAGGCGACCCAGAGCGCCGACAATGAGACCAACGATGAGCGCGGTGACGATGCCCCAAACGGTGAGCTCCATGTCGCCCTCCTCCTTGAAAGAATCAGTTCCACTGTCCGTGGTGTTCCTGTCGTGACCGCTAAGTTCCCGACCGCCCGAAAATCCAAACCGACTTTCCGGGGCACCGTTCCGACGGGCACCCGGACCGGACTTCCGGCACGGCCGCGACGCCGCCCCGGTCGACCGGAGGCCGGGTGCACGCGCGCGCGGGAATCCATGCGACGGGACCCCGGGCGTACGCGAAACGGGCGCCCGACCTGTGCGGTCGGACGCCCGTCGAGCGGTACGGGGATTACCGGTGGGTGACGCTGCGGCGACGACCCACGCCGGCCACCAGGGCCACCGCGATCGCGGCCAGCACGACCTGGACCAGCAGCTCGCCCCAGTCGATGCCGGCGGTCGACGTGGCGATACCCATCGCCCGAGCCAGCACGGTGCCCAGCAGCGCGGCGCCCACACCGATCAGCATGTGCAGCCACATCGGCATGTTCTGGCGGCCCGGCACGAGCAGGCGACCCAGAGCGCCGACGATAAGACCAACGATGAGCGCGGTGACGATGCCCCAAACGGTGAGCTCCACGTCGCCCTCCTCCTTCTAAAAGAATCAGTTCCACTGTCCGTGGTGTCCCTGTCGTGACCGCTAAGTTCCCGACCCGCCAAAAACCCAAACCGGTTCGATCGAGGAGGACGACGTCGTACGTCAATGGCGCACCGCGCGGCGAATGGCCCCGGGCGATCGTCCGCGCAGGTCGCGCCCTTGCCCGCGGTGAGTTGCGGCGGGGCCGCCGGGGCCGGAAAAAACCTTCGACGCGAACGGCCGGTGCCCCGGCCGGGCGGGACCACCGAGGGGTCCGCAGCCCGGCCGGGGCACCGGCCGTCGTACGTCGTCTCGCGCCGGCCGACACCGGCGGGGGGTCACTTCTTGCCGGACCCCTTGGCGTCGCCGGAGTCGGAGGAGAGCGCGGCGATGAAGGCCTCCTGCGGGACCTCCACCCGGCCCACCATCTTCATCCGCTTCTTGCCCTCCTTCTGCTTCTCCAGCAGCTTGCGCTTACGGCTGATGTCACCGCCGTAGCACTTGGCGAGCACGTCCTTGCGGATCGCCCGGATGGTCTCCCGGGCGATCACCCGGCTGCCGATGGCCGCCTGGATCGGCACCTCGAACTGCTGGCGCGGGATCAGGTTGCGCAGCTTCGCCGCGATGGTGACGCCGTAGTTGTAGGCCTTGTCCTTGTGCACGATCGCGCTGAACGCGTCCACCGGCTCGCCGTGCAGCAGGATGTCGACCTTCACCAGGTCGGACGCCTGCTCCCCGGAGGGCTCGTAGTCCAGCGAGGCGTAGCCCTTGGTACGGCTCTTCAACTGGTCGAAGAAGTCGAAGATGATCTCCGCGAGGGGCAGCGTGTAGCGCAGCTCCACCCGGTCGGCGGAGAGGTAGTCCATGCCGAGCAGGCTGCCCCGGCGGCCCTGGCAGAGCTCCATCACGGCGCCGACGTAGTCGTTCGGGGTGAGCACCGTGGCGCGCACGACCGGCTCGTACACCTCGGCGATCTTGCCCGTGGGGTACTCGCTCGGGTTGGTCACGACGATCTCCTCGCCGTCCTCGGTGATGGCCCGGTAGACCACGTTCGGGGCGGTGGAGATGAGGTCGAGGTTGTACTCCCGCTCCAGCCGCTCCCGGATGATCTCCAGGTGCAGCAGGCCGAGGAAGCCGCAGCGGAAGCCGAAGCCGAGCGCGCCCGACGTCTCGGGCTCGTAGTCGAGCGCGGCGTCGTTGAGCTTGAGCTTGTCCAGCGCCTCGCGCAGGTTGGGGTAGTCGGAGCCGTCGATCGGGTAGAGGCCCGAGTAGACCATCGGCTTCGGGTCCTTGTAGCCGCCGAGTGCCTCCTTCGCCGGCCGGGTGTTGATGGTGATCGTGTCACCCACCCGGGACTGGCGGACGTCCTTCACGCCGGTGATCAGGTAGCCCACCTCGCCGACGCCGAGCGCGTCGGCCTTCACCATCTCCGGCGAGATGACGCCGATCTCCAACAGCTCGTGCACGGCGGCGGTGGACATCATCTTGATCCGGTCGCGGGCGCTGATCCGCCCGTCGATGACCCGGACGTAGGTGACCACGCCCCGGTAGACGTCGTAGACCGAGTCGAAGATCATGGCGCGGGCGGGCGCCTCCGCGTCGCCGATCGGGGGCTTGAACTGCCGGACGATCTCGTCGAGCAGGTACGGCACACCCTCGCCGGTCTTACCGGAGACCCGGATGCAGTCGGCCGGGTCGCCACCGATGAGGTGGGCCAGTTCCTCGGCGTACTTCTCCGGCTGGGCGGCCGGCAGGTCGATCTTGTTGAGCACCGGGATGATGTGCAGGTCGTTCTCGAGCGCCAGGTAGAGGTTCGCCAGGGTCTGCGCCTCGATGCCCTGGGCGGCGTCGACCAGCAGGATCGCGCCCTCGCAGGCGGCCAGCGACCGGGACACCTCGTAGGTGAAGTCGACGTGGCCCGGAGTGTCGATCATGTTGAGCACGGCGGCCTCGCCGGCCCGGTCGCCCTCCCGGATGGTCCAGGGCATCCGGACGGCCTGGCTCTTGATCGTGATGCCGCGCTCGCGCTCGATGTCCATCCGGTCGAGGTACTGCGCACGCATCTGCCGGGGGTCGACCACGCCGGTGAGCTGCAACATCCGGTCGGCCAGGGTCGACTTCCCATGGTCGATGTGGGCGATGATGCAGAAGTTCCGGATGCGCGCCGGGTCGGTGGCACCAGGAGCGTTCGCGCCGGAATCGAGCGTCGGTGGCACAGCGGTCCGTTCTGGTCGGCTGACGTGAGCGGGCCGGCACGACGCCGGCCCCCTCTATGCTCCCACGTCGCCGCCGCGCGTCCGCTGTGCGGGCGATCCCCGCCGCCGGGAGCACCCCGGGAACGCCGCCCCGCGCGGGATCACGCCGACCGGTGCGGGCCCGGCCGGGTCACTCGGCGGGCGGCTCGACGAAGAGGGCGGCGAGCTTCGGCAGCCGCCGCTTCGCCTCCTCCTCGTCGTCGAAGTCCCAGAAGTCGTTCAGGTCCGGCACCGGCACCGGCGCCGGGTCCGCCGGCAGTTCGGCGGCGGTGGCCCGCCGGTACGCGTCCCACGGCACCGCGAGCATCTGCGCGGCCGAGAACTCCTCACCGCTGAGCGAGGCAGCCCTGACCTGCGGCAACGTGGCCAGCGAGTCCGGGTCGGCGACGGCGCGCGCGAAGACCTCCCGGCCCTGGGTCATCAGCCAGCCCCGGAAGTGGTGGAAGCCCTCGTCGGACACGCCACCGTTGATCAGGTAGGCGGCGCCCCAGAGGTCGACCCGGTGCGAGGCCGACAGCACCCGCGCCTGGTGGCGGGCGTACCCGACGATGTCCTCCGGGTCGCGCTCGGCGAGCAGGGCGACGGCCCGCGCGGCGACCGCGTGCGGCTCTCCCCCGCCGTCGGCCCGGGCCCGGTCGATCAACTGCCAGAAGTCGTCGGTCCTCATGGCCTGGCAGTCTGGCAGACCGCGCCGCCGCCCCCGCCCCGCCACGGCACCACCCGGCGGGTCGCGGGCTCCGGGCGCCGTGGCGGTGCGACGGCCGGCGGGCGGCCCGGCGGCGTGACCTGACGCGCGCGGGCATCCGGACGCCGTGGCGGTGCGGTGGGTGCGGCGCGGCGGGCGGCCCGGCAGCATGGTGGCGTGACGTCGACGTCCCCGCCTCCCGTGCCGTACCACGCGACCGCCCACCGGCCGCCGTGGGCGACGCTGCCGGCGGCGCTGCGTACCGCCATCGGCGACCGCCTCGGCGCGCCCGTGGTCGCCGCGCGGGTCGCCGGGGCCGGCTTCACCCGCGGCTTCGCCGCCGTGCTCCGCACCGCCGCCGGCGACCGGGCCTTCGTGAAGGCCGCGGCCACCGCCGAGCATCCGCGACTGGTCGACTGGTACGCCCGGGAGGCCGCGATCCTCGACCGGCTCCCGGCCGGGCTGCCATCGCCCCGCCCCCGGTGGACGCTGTACGAGGCCGGCTGGTTCGCGCTCTGCCTCGACGCCGTCGACGGGCACACGCCCCGGCTGCCCTGGGACGCGGCCGAACTGGCCGCGACCCTGACCGGGTACGCCGACGTCGCCGCCGCGCTGGCCACCGCCCCGGCCGAACTGCTCGGGCTCGGGCCGCCCCACCTCGCCGACCTGGCCCGCGACGACATCCTCTGGTGGGGCGAGGTTGCCGCCGGCCGGGAGCCGGCCCCGCCGCTCCCCGCGCCCATGCGGCGCCGCCTGCCCGACCTGGTCACGCTGGAGTCCCGCCTCCCGGCGTACGCCGCCGGCGCGACCGGCCTGATCCACGGGGACCTGCGGCTGGACAACGTGCTCATCGACAGGGCGGGGCGGGCCTGGTTCTGCGACTGGACGTGGCTCTGCCGGGGGCCGGCCTGGTTCGACCTGGTCACCCTGCTGCTCACCGCGTACGCCGACGGCCTCGACGCCGACGCGCTCTTCGCCCGGCACCCGGCGGCTGCGGGCGCGCCCCCCGACGCGCTGGACGCCACCCTCGCCGCCCTGTCCGGCTACTTCCTCACCACCGCCGCGGCGACGCCGCGGACCGCGTCGCCGCACCTGCCGGCGCACCAGCGGTGGAGCGGCGAACAGTCGCTCGGCTGGCTCGCCCGGCGGCAGGGCTGGACCTGAGCGGAAGCCCGCCGGCCAGGGCGGAGACCGAGCCGTTTTGGCTCGTCCCGGGCGACCTGGTAACCTGGCTCTTCGCGCAGCGATGACGCATGCTCGTCGCGCGCGGAAGCAGACCAACCCGAGCTATCAAGACGAGGCTGTCGCGTGGCGAACATCAAGTCCCAGATCAAGCGCAACCGGCAGAACGAGAAGCGCCGGCTGCGTAACAAGTCGGTCAAGTCGTCGCTGAAGACCGCCGTCCGGAAGTTCAACGAGGCCGCTGAGGCCGGTGACGTCGAGAAGGCCACCATCCTCATGCGGGACGCGTCGCGCAAGCTGGACAAGGCGGTCAGCAAGGGCGTGATCCACTCGAACCAGGCCGCGAACCGCAAGTCCGCGATCGCCAAGCGCGTGGTGGCGCTCTCCGCCTGACGAGGCGACCTGAAGACCTGACCGGAAGCCCCGGGCACGACCCGGGGCTTCCGGCTGTCTGCGTTTCACGCCGCTCCCGCCGGCCCTAACGGTGCGCCGCGCTGCGGATGTGCCGTCGGTCGCTGCGGCTCGCCGTCGTTCGCACGCCAGATCTTGGCGGAAACGGGCTCCCATCAGGGCCATTTCCTTCCAGGATCCAAGCGGGGTGACCCCAGGTGCTCCTTCCAGAGCCTCAAGCGGGGCAACCCCGGGTGCTCCTTGCAAGGTCTCAAGCGGGTCCCCGGGTGGGCCATCGGACTGCCGGGCACCCAGGGGTCGTCGGGTCGGTCGTCGCGTCGCCGTGCCCGGCCTTCGACCGGCGGCCGGGCGTCAGCCCAGCGGATCGGGGTGGGCGCGCTGCGGGCCGAACTCGGCGTCCGCGCGGCCACCGTCCCGCTCCCCCGTGCCGTGCCGCGGGTGCACCTGCCGGTCGCCCACGACCCGGGCGGCGCGCGGCGCCGACGACACGGTGACGACGACGCCCGGCACGCTGTGCCTGACCCAGTCGACCCTGGCCCGCCCGACCACGGGCTCCATCTGCTGACGGAAGCGGTCCCGTTCCTGCTCGGGTACGAGGGCGGCGGACCGGACCACCGCCGCGGCCACCATGTCGTTGAGCTTCACCATCGCGGCCACCGTGGCGGGCAGGATGAGCACCGCCCACCAGGTGACCAGCTCGGCGAGGGCGAGCAGCGCGGCGAGCGCGACGGCGCCCTCGAAGAAGAGGAAGCAGAGCACCCCGCCCGGGTTGACGAAACGCAGCCCGAGTACGCGCGCGTAGAGGGGACGGTAACGCTCCTCGTCGGCGGGGATCGTGGCCCACGAGCCGCGGGGCGATCCGCTCACCGGGCGCCACCCTGCCGGGCGGCGGCGACCGAGAAGACGGCCCGCTCCAGCGCGTACGCGCGGTCGTCGGAGCCGCCCTTGACGGCCGCGTTGCACTCGGCGGCGGCCCGCATCGCCTGGACCAGGCCCTCGGGCGTCCAGCCACGGGCCCGCTGCTGGGCGGACCTGATCTTCCACGCCGGCATGCCGAGGGTGCTCGCCAGCTGGAAGGGGTCGCCCCGCCCGGCGGACGCGACCCGGGCAACGGTGCGGACGCCGTCGGCGATCGCGTCGGCGATCGGCACCGGGTCGACCCCCACGTGCAGCGCCCAGCGCAGCGCCTCCAGCGCCGCCGGCACGTCGCCCACCATGGCGGCGTCGGCGACGGTGAAGCCGGTCACCTCGACCCGGCCCCGGTAGTAGCGGGAGACCGTGTCGGCGCCGATCCGGCCGTCGGTGTCGGCCATCAGCTGGGAACAGGCGGCGGCCAGCTCGCGCAGGTCGTTGCCGACCGCCGCGATCAGCGCCTCGGCGGCGTCGTCGGTGCACTTACCGCCGGCCCGGCGGATCTCGTCCCGGACGAAGGCCACCCGCTCACGGTGCCCCTTCAGCTTGGCCGCCGGCACCACCGTCGCGCCGGCCGCCTTCAGCCCGTCGGCGAACGCCTTGCCCTTGGCCGCGCCGAGGTGCAGCACGACCAGCTGCACGTCCGGGTCGGGGTTCTTCGCGTACGCCAGCAGGGCCGTCACCAGATCCTTGCGGGCGTCCTGGCCGGCGCGCAGCACCAGCACCCGACGCCCGCCGAAGAGGGAGGGGCTGAGCGCCTCGGCGATCTCGCCGACGAGGAGCGCGCCGGCCTGGTATTCGCGGACGTCCACGTCGGGGTCGACGGCGCGCGCCTTGGCGACGGCTTCGGTGACCGCGCGCGTGGCGAGCAGCTCCTCGTCGCCGAGGACGAGCAGAATAGGAGCGAGGCTGGCGGCGGTCACGCCGCCCATATTCGCACGGCCGGCGGCCTGATCCAGTCTGCTCGTCGGCACTCCGGCGGCAGAGCCCGCACTCAGTGCAAATCCAGACATTCACCTCAGTCCACCGCTAAAGCCGATAATCGGCATTGATTCCTACGGCTGCCTGCCGGGTGGCGTGCCGCGCGTCACCACTCCGAGGCCGACCCCGCCGAGCACCGCCGCCACGTCCCCCTCCGTGTCGGTGCGCAGCACCCGCGCCCCGCTCCGGGCCAGCCGCCCGAGCACCGCCGGATTGGGGTGCCCGTAGGTGTTGCCCGTCCCCACCGGCACGAGGGCGATCCGGGGCCGGACCGCGTCCAGGAAGGCCGGGTCCTGGTAGGCCGATCCGTGGTGCGCGACCTTCAGCACCTCGGCCCGCAGCCCGCCCGGCGCCGTGTCGTCCAGCAGCGCCCGCTGTTCCTCGGTCTCGGCGTCCCCCGCGAGCAGGATCCGTACGCCGGAGACGGTGGCGAGCAGCATCAGCGAGTTGTTGTTGGGATCCGACCGGGTGCCGCGCAACGGACGGGGCGGGCCGATGACGGTGAACTCGACGCCACCCTCCCGGTACCGCCAGCCGGCCGCGCCCGCCACCACGTCGACGGAGTGCGCCGCGGCCTCGGCCAGGACCAGTCCCCGCCCGGCGGCGGGCTCCGGCCACTGCGGTGTGAGTACCGCGCCCACGGGCCGGTTCCGGAACACGCCCGCGACGCCGCCGGTGTGGTCGACGTGGAAGTGGCTGATGACCAGCAGCGCGACCTCCCGTACGCCCAGCCGCCGCAGGCAGCCGTCGGCCGCCCCCGGGTCCGGCCCGGCGTCGATGACCACCGCCCGGCCGGCCGCCACCGGCAGCACCACGGTGTCGCCCTGGCCGACCGCGCAGGCGGCGACCACCCACCCGGCCGGGGGCCAGCCGGGGGCGGCCAGTCGTACGGGCAGCGTGCCGGCCACCACGGCGACGACGACCACCGCCACCAACCGGCGGACCACCGGGTGCCGGGTGGCGACGAGCAGCGCGACGGTCAGCCCGGCGAGCAGCAGGGCGCCCGTCGCTCCGCCCGGCCACGGCAGCGTGCCCGCCGGCAGCCGCGCCCCGTGCCGTGCCACCGTGACCAGCCACCAGGCCGGCCAGCTGGCCAGCCAGGCGAGGAACTCCGCCCCGGCCGGCCAGAGGGGCGACACCGCCGCCGCCAGCACGCCGAGCACCGTGGCGGGCGCGATGGCCGGCACCGCGAGCAGGTTCGCCGGCACCGCGACCAGGCTCACCGTGCCCGAGATCCCGGCCACCACCGGGGCGCAGGCGAGCTGCGCGGCGGCCGGCACGGCCAGCGCCTCGGCGAGCCCGGCCGGCACCCCCCGACGCCGCAGCCCGTCGCGCCACCTCGGGGCGAGCAGCAGCAGGCCGCCGGTGGCGAGCACGGAGAGCGCGAAACCGGCGTCGCCGGCCAGCTCCGGGTCGACCAGCACCAGCACGGCCACCCCGGCGGAGAGGGCGGGCAGCGCCGCCCGGGGACGCCCGGCCGCCAAGGCGGCCAGCCCGATGGCGCCCATCGTGGCGGCCCGCACCACGCTCGGCGAGGGCCGGACCAGGATGACGAAGCCCACCAGGGCCAGCCCGCAGAGCCCGGCGGCCAGCCAGGGCCCGGCCCGTGCCCAGCGGGCCAGCAGCAGCACCGCCCCGACGACGATGGCCACGTTGGAGCCGGAGACCGCGTTCAGGTGGGTCATGCCGGTGGCGAGGAAGTCCTCCTCGACGGTGGGCGGCAGCCGGCTCGTGTCGCCGACCACCAGGCCCGGCAGCAGCCCGCCCTGCTCGTCGGGGAGCGGGACGCAGGCGCGTTGCAGACCGGCGCGCAACGACCCGGCGGCCCGCTGCGGCGACGGGGCGGCCCCGTGCGGCGACGGCGGGCCGGCCGCGCTCAGCACGGCCGCCGTCAGGTCGCCGCCTCGTGGGGCGGCGAGACGTCCTTCGGCGGTCAGCCGCTGACCGGGCAACAGCCCTCGCCAGCCGGGGTCGGTGGCGAGGACCAGCACGCGGGCGGGGGTGGCGACCCGCCGCCCGTCCGGGCCGGTGAACCCGGTCAGCTCGGCCGGCACGAGCAGGGTGGCCGGGCGCCCGGCGACGCCGCGTACGGGGCGGGGGTCGTCGCGGACGACCAGGTCGGCGGTGACGACGGCGCGCTCCTCGACCAGGGCGCGGACCGGTCCGGCGTCGCGGACGGACAGCCGGGCGGCGGTCGCCGTCGCACCGCAGACCACGCCGAGCAGGACGGCGACGGCGATCCAGCCGTACCGCCGGACGGGGCCGGCCGGCCGCCCGAGGACGCCCAACAGATGCAGCCCGCCCAGCCCTGCCGCCCCGGCAGCCACCGCGGCCAGCAGCAGGGTCCCGCCGACGGTCAGGTGCAGCCCGGCCAACGCCGCGAGCCAGGTGGCCACCGCCAGGCCGGCCAGCCGCAGGTCGATGGCCGCCGCGGCCCGCTCGCCGCCGGCGTCGCCGCCGCCGACGGCTCCGGGGCAGGACGGGCCGTGCACGCCGCGCGCCGTCACACCGTCACCAGGTCCTTGAGCTGCTCGTAGCGGGCGTCGCCGATGCCGTCGACCTGGCGCAGGTCGCCGACCGAGCGGAAGCCGCCCTGCTGGTCGCGGTGGGTGAGGATGCGCTGGGCGAGCACCGGCCCGACCCCCGGCAGCGCGTCGAGCTGCGCCAGCGTCGCGGTGTTGAGGTTGAGCCGTCCCCCGACGCCGGGGGCCCCGGGTGCGCCGCCGGGTGCCGCCCCGGGCGGGGAGGCCGCGCCCGGCGGTGCGGCCACGCCGACCAGGATGAGCTCCCCGTCGGCGACCTTGCGGGCCGGATTGAGCAGAGCGACGTCCACCCCAGGCAGCGCCCCGCCGGCCGCCTCCACGGCGTCGGCGACCCGGGCGCCGGCCGGTACGCGGACCAGCCCGGGGCGGCGTACCTTGCCGGCGACCGCGACGACCAGCTCGCCGGCGGCGGTGGCGGCCGGCTCCGCGAGGCCGGTCACCGCCGCCCCGGACGCCTCCGCCGTGACCACCGGACGGACCGGCTCGGTCTGCGGCCGGGACCGCCAGGCCCAGAAGCCGGCCCCGAGCACCACCAGCACCGCGACGGCGGCCAGCGCCCGCACCCCCCGCCGGCCCGGGTCGAACGCCCCCGGTCCCGGCAACCGGGACGCCGTCCCCGGGGCGCGGGCCGGCGGGTCAGGCTCCGGCAGCGCCGCCGCGTCGGCCGGCGACGCCGGTGTGCGGGACGGCAGCGCCACGACCGGCTCCGCGACCGAGCCCGGCCGGTCGACGGACGGCCCGACGGGCCTCCGATGATCGCCGGACAGCCCGGCCGGCCCCCGACGTTCGTCGGACGGCCCGGCGGGTTCGCCGGGCCATTCCAGGGGATCGGCGGGCCCGCCGGGGTGCGCCCGTGCGGCGCTCGACGGCCGGCCCGCCACCAGCCGGCGCAGTCGTTCCCGGACCACCGTCTCCTCGTCTTCTGACACGACGCGAAGCTAGGTCCGCGAGCCCGGGTTGCGCGGCCGGCGGGGGTACGGCTGTGGATGACGGCGCCGCTTGTGGACAACCGCCTGATCATGCGGGCGATGTGCTAGGACGGCGAAGGACCGCAGCTCAGCGAGGGTACAGAGCCCGAAGCCCACCGCCGGCGCGGCGAAGAGGATGCGCATCGGACCGGGACCTCTCACCTGCCCGGTCCGCGGCATCCGCCGCGTCGACGCGCTTTCTGCTGCGCGCCGGCCCGGTCCGCATCGCCGCCATCGTGCGGCGTCCAGGAGCGACAGGAACCTAGGTGCCGCAGTTGCCGGCATCGAGGGCAGCCTGCTCCACCCGCTCGCGGTGCTCCCGCCACCACGGCTCGTCAGCGGGTGGCAGGTTGTCGTTCCTGGGCAGCAGCCCGGCCGCGCCGTCGATCAGCTCGCGCACGATGTCCGCGTGGCCGGCGTGCCGTTGTGTCTCCGCGACGACGTGGACCAGGACCTGGTGCAGTGTGACCGCCGCATCGCCCCACCACGGCACCCGGCCGACGTCGTCGAGCGCGAGGGCTTCGATGGTGGTGTCGGCGTGGGAGCTGGCGCGACGGTACAAGGCAACGATCTCTTCGCGGGTCTCATCCGCGGTCGCCCACATGTCGGCATTGGTCTCGGCGGCGTCGCCGACGTACGGCAGCTCCTGCTCGAACGGCCGGCCGAACACGACGCCGAAGTAGAGGATCTCCATGGCCGCCGCGTGCTTCACCAGACCGAGCAGGTTGGTTGCGGTCCGGGTCAGCGGGCGCCGGGCATCGTATTCGCTGAGCCCGTCGAGCTTCCACAGCAGCGCGTCACGGCCGCCCCTCAGGTAACTGTGCAGGTCGTCCTTCATCGGGTCACGATGGCATCCGGTCGGGTGCCGGCGCTGCCCCGCGTCATCAACGGAGATCGTGAACGACCGGACACCCCTAGCCGCTGACCGGGGGGCGGCGGTGCACGACGACGCAGGCCAGGCCGGGCCCGGCGTGCGCGGCGACCACCGCGCCGGCCTCCGAGACGTACGAGTCGTGCAGCCGGTCGCCCAGCCGGGTCCGCAGCGCCTCCAGCAGCGCCTCGGCCCGCTGCGGCGCGGCGAGGTGGTGCACGGCCAGGTCGACCTCGGCGTCGCCGGCGGCCTCCACGGCCAGGTCGACCAGCCGCGCCACGCCCCGGCTGGCCGTACGCACCTTGTCCCTGAGGACGATCGCGCCGTCCGGCATGTGCATGATCGGCTTGACCGACAGGGCGGTGCCGAGCAGCGCCTCGGCGGCACCGATGCGGCCGCCCCGGCGGAGGAACTCCAGCGTGTCGACGTAGAACCAGATGCTGGTGCGGGCGATGGCGTCGACGGCGGCGGCGCGTACGCCCGCCAGGTCCTCACCCCGCTCGGCGGCCGTGGCGGCGGCGACGGCGGGGAAGCCGAGGCCCATGCCGGTCGAGCGGCTGTCGACCACGGCGACCCGGTCGTCGAAGCCGGCGGCGGCCAGCCGGGCGGCCTCGACGGTGCCGGAGAGCTCGGCCGACAGGTGCACCGAGACGATCCCGTCGGCGCCGGCGTCGAACAGCTCCCGGTACGTGCGGGCGAACTGCTCGGGCGCCGGGCGGGAGGTGCTCACCGAGACGCGCCGGCCGCCGAGCGCCCGGGTGGCGTCCTCCGGGGTGGTCTCCACCCCCTCCAGCCCCTCGGCGCCGTTGAGCACGACGGTCAGCGGCACCACCGTCAGCCGGTGGGCGCGCAGCAACTCGGGCGGAAGGTAGGCGGTGGAGTCGGTGACGACCGCGACGGGCATGCCCGGCACGCTAGCCGATGTGGCCGGGGAACGCCGGGGTCAGACGGCCTCGGTGGCCGGCACGGTGATCAGGCCGACGTTGTGGGCGCGCAGGTGCCACCCCCGGACGTCGTCGCGGCGCAGCTCCGTCCAGTGGCAGTTCTGCAACGAGCCGACGGTGCGCAGCACGGCGTGCTCCCAGCCGAGCAGGTGGCCGCAGCCCTGGCGGGCCGCGCCGCCGTGGGTCGCCACCACCACGGTGCCGCCGGGCACGGCGTCGGCGGCGTCGGACAGGGCCGCGCCGACCCGCTTGCCGAGGTCGTCGAGGGTCTCGAGGCCGGCGCCCGGGTCCGGATCGCCGGCCCGCCAGCGGGCGAACTCGTCGGGGTGGCGTTCGGCGGCCTCGGTGAGGGCGAGCCCCTGCCAGGAGCCGAAGTGCCGCTCCCGCAGCCGCGGGTCGGTGCGCACCGGCAGCCCGGTCAGCGCGGCCAGCGCGCCGGCGGTGTCCGCCGCGCGGCTCAGGTCGCTGGACACGATGGCGTCCGGCCGCAGGCCGGCGAGCAGGGGCGCGGCGCTGCGGGCCTGCTCGCGGCCGAGATCGTTCAGCGGCACGTCGGTCTGCCCCTGGACCCGGCTGGCGGCGTTCCAGTCGGTGTTGCCGTGCCGCCAGATGATCAGGCGGGTCATTCCGCGGTGGTGGCGCCGGTGCCGGACTCGGCGTCGACGAGGTCGCGGTCGACGAACGGGATCGTCGGGCAGTCCTTCCAGAGCCGGTCGAGGGCGTAGAACTCGCGCTCCTCGGTGTGCTGGACGTGCACCACGATGTCGACGTAGTCGAGCAGCACCCACCGGCCGCCCCGCTCGCCCTCGCGCCGGACCGGCTTGGCCTTCTCCGGCAGCTCGAGCAGCCGCTCCTCGATGGCATCGACGATGGCGAGCACCTGACGCTCGTTGGGAGCCGCGGCGAGCAGGAACGCGTCGGTGATGGCGAGCTGGTCGCCCACGTCGATGATGACGATGTCCTGCGCCTTCTTGTCGGCCGCGGCCTGGGCGGCGGCGAGAGCCAACTCGTGGGCGCGTTCGGAAATTGTCACCGTTCTCCTTCGATCAACCGTGCGATCCTCCAAGCGTCTCATACCCGGTGGAATCCCGACTCGTCAGTTCTGGCGCGTTACCCGCCCGAACCGCCCCACACCGGGGCGAATCACTACTGGTAGAGGCGCCGCTTGGCGATGTACTGCACCACACCGTCCGGCACCAGATACCAGACCGGCTCCCCCCTGGCGACCCGGGCCCGGCAGTCCGTGGACGAGATGGCCATGGCCGGGACCTGCACCAGGCTCACCGTGTCGGCCGGCAGGTGCGCGTCGGTCAGCTCGAAGCCCGGTCGGGTCACCCCGATGAAGTGGGCCAGCTCGAAGATCTCGTCCAGGTCCTTCCAGGAGAGGATCCGCTCCAGCGCGTCCGCCCCGGTGATGAAGTACAGCTGCACCTTCGGGCCGTACTCGGCGTGCAGGTCGCGCAGGGTGTCGACGGTGTAGGTGGGCCCGCCCCGGTCGATGTCGACCCGGCTGACCTGGAAGCGTGGGTTGGAGGCGGTCGCGATGACCGTCATCAGGTAGCGGTCCTCCGCCGGGCTGACCGGCTCGTCCGCCTTCTGCCACGGCTGGCCGGTGGGGACGAAGACCACCTCGTCCAGCCCGAACCGGTCCGCCACCTCGCTGGCCGCGACGAGGTGCCCGTGGTGGATCGGGTCGAAGGTGCCGCCCATGATCCCGACCCGCCGGATGTCTTCCTCCACCCCGCGATCCTAGGCCGGACGGAACCGGCGACCGCCCGGGGTCGCCGGACCGTCCCGTCCGGCGGACGACGTCAGGCCGCCGCCGCGGCGACCGCCGTCCGGGCGACGAGGGCGCGCCGCAGGTCGTCGTCGGCGTCGGTCACGACCCGGCGCAGGCCGGGGGTGACGTCGTCGCGGGCCAGCAGCGCCGCGGCCGCCTCCCGGGTGGGCTGCGCCACGGCGTAGTGGGGGAAGGCCAGCTTCGCGACCTGATCGGCCACCCAGGGCGTACGCGACCGCGCGGCGGCCGGCATCTCGGCGAAGTAGCGCGCCACGTAGCCGGCGGTCAGCTCGGCCTGCTCGGGCTGCCAGAACCCCTCCGCGGTCGCCTCGACGAGCCGGTTGGACAGCTCGGTGTTCGACACGACGATCTCCCACGCGGCCCGCTTGGCGGCCGGGTCGGGCAGTGCCGCGCGGCAGCGGGCCGCCCGCTCGGCGCCGGCGGCGCTCGGGTCGGCCGTAGCCTCGGCGGCGATCTCCGCCGCGCCGGCCGCGCCGAGCACCACCAGCCGGAGCAGCAGCGCCCAGCGCAGTTCGGCGTCGACCGCCAGCCCCGGTGGGACGTCCCGGCCGGCGAGCCAGCCGGCCAGGCCCTCCGCGTCGGTGCTGGCGGCGATCCAGCCCCTGGCCGCCGCGAGTTGGAGCGAGCCGCCGGCCGGGGCCCCGTCCAGCAGTCTCCGGCAGGCGGCGGCGATCTGTGCCAGCGCGGCCTCGCGGGCGGGCGCGTCGAGGTAGCGGTCGACCAGCGAGCGGCTGAGCGCGAGCACGTCCTCGGCGATGATCACCTCGGTCTCGGCGGGGAGGGCGGCGGCGACCAGGGCGGCCAGGCCGGCGACCGGGCGTTCCCCGTCGATGGCGGCGTCCAGTGCCTCGCCCCAGAGCAGCGCCCGGGCCAGCGGATCGGCCAGGCCGGGCAGCACCAGCGGCACGGCGTCCGCCGAGGCGGGGTCCAGCCGGATCTTGGCGAACGTCAGGTCGCCGTCGTTGGGCAGCAGCAGCCGGGCCGCCGGCTCGCCGGTCAGCCCGGTCAGCACCGTCCGGCCGCCGTCGGCCTCCGGGTCGAGGTCGACCTCGACCCGGGCGACGGACCCGTCGGCGGCGTACCGGCCGACCCCGATGCGGTGCGGGCGCAGCACCGGGTGCGAGTCGGGGGCGCTCTGCCCGATCGCCACCTCGGTGTAGCGGCCCTCCGCGTCGACGGTGACCTCGGCGCGCAGCGTGTTGACCTGCGCCGAGCACAGCCAGCGCTCCGCCCAGCCGGACAGGTCGCGCCCGGCCGCGGTGGCGAGGCTGCCGAGCAGGTCGGCCAGGGTGGCGTTGCCGAAGCGGTGCTTCGCGAAGTGGGCGTTGAGGCCGGCGAGGAAGGCGTCGTCGCCGAGCCAGGCGACGAGCTGGCGCAGGACGCTGGCGCCCTTGGCGTACGAGATGCCGTCGAAGTTGAGCAGGCCCTCGGCGGCGTCGGCGACCTCCTCGGGTGCCACCGGGTGGGTCGAGGGGCGCTGGTCGGCCGCGTAGCCCCAGGCCTTGCGCCGCAGGGCGAAGGTCGTCCAGGCCTGCCCGAAGCGGGTCGCCTCGGCGGTCACCCGGGTGCCGAGGTACTCCGCGAAGGACTCGTTCAGCCACAGGTCGTCCCACCAGCGCATGGTGACCAGGTCGCCGAACCACATGTGCGCCATCTCGTGGGCGATGGTCGTGGCGCGCTGCTCCCGCTCGGTGTCCGTGACGGCCGAGCGGAAGACGTAGTCGTCGCGGAAGGTGACCAGCCCCGGGTTCTCCATGGCGCCGGCGTTGAACTCCGGCACGAACGCCTGGTCGTACTTGTCGAACGGGTAGCGCTCGGCGAAGAGCTGGTGGAACCGGTCGAGGCACTGCCCGGTGACGGTCAGGATCTCCTCGGCGTCGGCGTCCAGGTGCTCCGCCAGCGAGCGCCGGCAGTAGACGCCGAGCGGGATGCCGTCGTGCTCGCCGCGCCGGACGTGCCAGGGGCCGGCGATCAGCGAGACGAAGTACGTGGCCAGCGGCGCCGTCGGGGCGAACTCCCAGCGCCCGGGCCTCGGGGTGGCGGCGAGCTGGCCGTTGGCCGCGACGACCCAGTGCGGTGGGGCGGTGACCGACAGGGTGACCGGGGCCTTGAGGTCGGGCTGGTCGAAGGCGGCGAAGATGCGCTGCGCATTGTCCAGGAAGGACATCGCATAGAGGTAGGTCTCGCCGTCGGCCGGGTCGACGAAGCGGTGCATCCCCTCACCGGTGTTCGAGTACGCCATCTCGGCGGAGACGGTGAGCGTGTTGGTCGCGGCGAGCCCGGTCAGCGGCAGCCGGTTGTCGTCCAGCGTGGCCGGGTCGACGTCGCGGTCGTCGAGGCGTACGGCCAGCAGTTTCGCGGGCTGGACCTCGACGAAGGTCTGCGCGCCGGGGACCGCCCGGAAGCGGATGGTGACGTCGGAACGGAAGCGCTCGCCGCCGCCGGTCAGGTCGAGGTCCACCTGATAGGACTCGACGGTGATCGCCGCGCCACGCGCGGTCGCCTCTACACGGGTCAGGCTCGGCATCCGCTTATCCTGCCCGATGGGGAACCATACGTGTCTCCCCCATCACCCGTGGCACTGGAGGACTGAACGATGGCTTCGCACCCCAAGGGCGACTTCGACCTTTCGCGGGCGGTCTGGCAGCGGGCCGAGGGCGACACCTCCGAGAGCGCGGTGGAGGTCGCCTTCGTCGACGACCTGATCGGCATGCGCAACTCCGCCGAGCCGGACGGGCCGGTCCTGGTCTTCACCCAGGCCGAGTGGGACGCCTTCGTCGCCGGCGCCCAGGACGGCGAGTTCGACCTGGACTGACTGCCGACCGCCCCGCCCGGTCGGCCCGGCCGGGCGGGGCGCGGGGCGGGGTCGGGCGGGGTGCGTCCGCTCACTCGGCCGGTGGCCGGGGCCGCACCCGCCGGGCCACGGCCGACCAGAGGCGGCCACCGAGCCGGGTGCGTTTGATCCAGCGCAGCCGGGCGACCGCGCCGCCGGCCGGCTGGCGCTGCTGCGGAGGCGCGGTGATCCGGGCGTACGCGGCACCGGTGGCGGGCCGGGTGGTGCCCGGTTCGAGCCGCTCGGAGGCGAGCGCCAGCCAGGTGAACTGTTGCAGCGTCCGCTGGTCGGGCCGGCCGCCCCGGGCGGCGGTGCGGAGCGCCTTCTCCACGGCGGGCCGGCGGACGAGGTGGGTCAGCGGGCCGTGTGCGGTGTCCAGCAGTTCGGCCATGGCCTGGAGGCCGTCGCCCTCCCACACCCGGGTGGCGGTGGACGGGCCGGTGGAGACGCTGACGAACGGAACCTGCGCCCACTCGGGCACCAGCCGCGCGATCAGCCCGGTGTGCATGAGCCGCTCGCGCTTCTGCCCGGGCGTCAACGCGAACGTGGCGGCGACGAAGCCGGGCGAGAGGAACGGGGTGACCATGCCGATCGCGTACGCCGAGGTGTACCAGCGGCGGACCCGTTCCACCAGGTAGATGTAGTCGACCAGGCGCAGGTCGTGCAGGCCGAGCCCGCTGCCGTGGTCGAGCAGGACGCCGATGCGCTCCCGCTCGGCGGTGACCACGGCCGGGTCGGCGACGCCCGCCGGCACGGCGTTCAGCAGCCGGGCCAGGGCGGTCTCCCCCGGGGACGGCTCGCCGTCGTCGGTCGGGGGATACCAGTATTCGGTGGCGAGCTCGCCGGCGGCGCCGGTGAACGTGGCGGGGCCGGCCTGGTCGACCAGGCGTCCGGGGCCGGCGGGGCGCACCAGGTAGCTGGAGGGGAACTGGTGGTCGGTCAGCCGTTGCAGGCGCCGGGCCCGCTCGTGCAGGCCGGTGCCGAGCACGTTGGCGCGCGCCCCGGCGAGCCGCAGCGTGTGCTCGGGGTGCAGCCCCCGCTTGTCGCGCAGGATCCGCACCAGCTCGCGGGCGACCTCGCCCTCGGCCCGGGTGTCCTCGTTGGTGAGGAACCGGGGGGTCCGGCCGGCCGCGATCAGCGCAGCGGCGATGAGCCGGGAGTCCTTCCCGCCGGACAGCCCAAGGGTGATGTCGTCGTCGTAGAGGCCGTGGATGCCGGCGGCGGTGGTCGTGATGGCCTCGGCGGCCCGGTCCAGCAGCTCGCCCACCGGCCGGTCCTGCGCCGCCAGCCCGTCGCGCACGACGTCGTCGGTGGCGTATCGCGTGGTGGTGACGAGTTCCCACCCGCCGCCGTCGCGCCGACGACCGGTCACCCGCTCGCCGGGGCGCAGCAGCCGGGCCCCCGCCACCGGGGAGCTGTCGCCGCCGAAGTGTCCGCAGAGGGTGTACGACGCCCAGCCGTCCAGGTCGGGCCGCGGGTCGCCGTGCAGGAACGCGGCCAGCAGGCCGGGGCGGGTGCAGAAGGCCGTCAGGCCGCCCGCTCCGCCCGTGAAGACCCGGCACATGCCGATCCAGTCCTGTTGCAGCGCGAAGCGCCCGGCCGCGTCGAGGGCCAGCAGGCCGAACGGCGGCACCACCTCGCGGTGCACCTCCTCGCCCGCCAGCAGGCGCCCGGCCAGCGCCGCCGGGCCGCCCGTGACGTCCACCCCCACGGGCAGCCCGAGGGAGACGGCGGTGACCTGCCCGACGGTGTCGACGGTCGGCCACCGGTAGGCGCCCTGGTCGCTGCGGTGCAGGACGGTCACGCCCCAATCGTCGGCGCCGAATTCGTGTCGTACGAAACTGTCGGGCACCAGGTCGGCGACGGCCGTTTCAAAGCGTTGCCTGGCGGCGCTCCGGGCGCTGTCCGACAGATTGTCGTCAGCGAACCAGGCCAGCATCACGTGCATGTGCGATTCCCCCGAACTCGCCGGATCGGATGTGTCCGTCCAGAGGGGAGTTAACCTCCCCGTTACCTGGCGCGGATGCCTCGCTGAACAAACGAGGTACTTCCGGCATTGGTGATTGGGGACGACCTTTCGGCACCGACAGCGGTGCGGATTGGACCGATAAACAGCCACAAAACGGGCGCAGCCGAAGAGGTTGCTCCGAAACGAGATTTGAGATCAGTTCCTCAGGAAGCGGTTCCCGTCCGGAAGAACCATCCGCGCGATTCCCACAGAAGCTATTTCCGTGCGTCGCGCGAATCGCACCGCAGTGGCGCGACCGGGCCGAGCCGGGGGTCGATCGACGCGTTAATCGCCGTCGCCCCAGCCGAGCCCGCCCGGCCCCGGGGCGTGGTGGAAACCGGGGTGGTTGGCGACGTCGGCGCAGCGCTCGCCGTCCGGGCCGGAAGCGCCGCAGAACAACCGCTCGGCCTGCTGCCACGCCTCGGCCGGGGACAGCGCCGACGCGCCCAGGGCCACCTCCGGTCGGAGCACGCTCAACGCCTCCGCGTAGCCGACGGCCAGCTCCCGGGCCGACGCCAGATCGGGGGCGGTGAAGCCGAGGTGCACCGTGAAGAACCGCCCGGGCCGGGCCGGCCGGCGCGCGGCCGTGATCAACGACGTGCCGGCGACATCCCGGGCAGTGCCCAGCGCCTCCCGCACCTGCCGCTGTCCCCAGTACGCGGGCCTGTTGTCGCGCATGCGTCCTCCCCGTGACGATCGTGGGCGGCCCCGCCCTCGGTGGACCGCCGGTGGTCCGTCCCGACGGGTCGCCGCCGACCTGCCGCCAGCGGCCCGGCCGGACCGCTCCCCCGAGGAAACCAGCTCTCCGCGTCCCTGGGAGGGGCCAGCAGACGTGGCATCCGCTGGCCCCTCCCACCCGGCTCCGCCGTCCGACACGGACGGCCAGCCGGGCGACGCGGGTCCCGCCGAGGGCGGCGACCGGGCGGCAGGTTCAGCGGGCGGCGACCCGGCGGCCCAGGCCCGGCGGGCGGCGACCCGGGCGGCCCCGAGCCACGTCGTGGTGGTCGACCGGGCGGCGGGGTTCAGGCACGCCGGCCTGGGTAGACGCAGAGGTAAGGACACCCGGCACCCCGGTCAGGAGGCCCGATGGCCACCATCCCGACAGAGCGCAGCCCGGACAGCTCGTTGGCGTTCCTGCGCGACGGCTACCGCTTCGTCGGCCGGCGCTGCGACCGCCACGGCACCGACATCTTCCAGGCCCGGCTGCTGCTGGAACCCACCATCTGCCTGCGCGGCCGGCCGGCGGCGGAGCTGTTCTACGACCCCGAACGCTTCGTCCGGGCGGGCGCGATGCCGAAGCGGGCACAGCGCACCCTGACCGGCCGAGGCGGCGTGCAGGGCCTCGACGGTGCGGAACACGCCGACCGCAAGGCCATGTTCATGTCGATCATGACGCCGGCCGCGATCCGGCACCTCGGGCAACTCTTCGACGACGAGTGGCGGGCCCGCGTCCCGGCGTGGGAGGCGGGCGGGCCGGTGGTGCTCTACGACGAGATCGGCCGGATGCTGACCCGTACGGTCTGCGCCTGGGCGGGCGTGCCGCTGGCCGGCTCCGAGGTGCACCGGCGTACCGCCGAGCTGCACGCGATGATCGAGGGGCCGGCGGCGCTCGGCCCCTCGCACTGGCGCGGCCTGTGGGGCCGCCGCCAGGGCGAACGTTGGATCGGCCAGGTCGTCGAACGCGAGCGCGCCGGCACGCTGCCGGCCCCCGAGGGCAGCGCGCTGCGGGTGATCGCCGAGCACCGGGACACCCGGGGACGGCTGCTCCCCCGCCGGATCGCGGCCGTCGAACTGCTCAACGTGCTGCGGCCCACGGTCGCCGTCGACCGTTTCGTCGTCTTCGCCGCGCTGGCCCTGCACGACCACCCGGCCTGGCGGCAGCGGGCCCGCGAGAGCGACGAGGCCACCGGGAGCTTCGTGCAGGAGGTACGGCGCTACTACCCCTTCTTCCCGGTGGCCGCCGCCCGGGTGCGCCGCTCGTTCGACTGGCAGGGCTACCACTTCCCGCGGGGCCGGCGGGTGCTGCTCGACCTGTACGGCACCAACCACCACCCGGCGATCTGGCCGGAACCGGAGCGCTTCCTGCCGGAGCGCTTCACGGGCTGGCGGGGCGACCCGTTCGCCCTCGTCCCGCAGGGCGGCGGCGAGCACCTGACCGGGCACCGCTGCGCCGGCGAGTGGATCGCGATCGAGCTGATGAAGCGGGCGGTGACCAACCTGACCACGACGATGCGGTACGACGTACCACCGCAGAACCTGGCGCTGAGCCTGCGCTCGATGCCGGCGCTCCCGCCGAGCGGGTTCCTGATCACCAACGTCCGCCGCACGGCCTGAACGACACCGCCGACGTCCGCCGGGACGAGATCGGCGACGTCCGCCGCAGGGTCCGGACGCGGCACCGCCCCGGGTGGCCTGGCCGGCCTCCCGGGGCGGTGCGGTCGCGGCCGCTCAGGCCGGGTGCAGGACGGTACGCAGGCAGCCGTCCTCCTTCTTCTCGAACATCTCGTAGCCCCGCGCGCCCTGCTCCAGCGGCATCGGGTGGGTGGCCAGGTAGCCGGGATCGATCTCGCCGGCCGCGATCCGGTCCAGCAGCATCGGGATGTAACGCTGGGCGTGCATCTGCCCCATCCGCAGCACCAGCGCCTTGTTCATCGCCGCGCCGAGCGGGAACTTGTCCACCAGGCCGGCGTAGACGCCGACGATGCTCACCGTCCCGCCCTTGCGGCAGGCCATGATCGCCTGTCGTACGGAGGTGGGGCGGTCGGTCTGCAACCGGGCGGTCTGCTTCGCCTTGTCGTACGCGTACGCCGGGCCGACGTCGTGCGACTCCATGCCGACGGCCTCGATGCACGCGTCCGGCCCCCGGCCGGCGGTCATCTCCCGCAGCGCCTCCAGCACGTCGGTCTCGGCGTAGTTGACCGTCTCGACGCCGAGCCGGTCGGCGGCCGTGGCGAGCCGCTCCGGCAGCCGGTCGATCATGATCACCCGCTCGGCGCCGAGGAGTTGCGCCGAGCGGGCGGCCATCTGTCCGACCCCGCCCGCTCCCCAGACCGCGACCACCTCGCCGCCCTTCAGCGCGCAGAAGTCGGCGGCCATCCAGCCGGTGGGCATCGCGTCGGAGGCGAACACGACCGAGTCGTCGGGCACCCCGTCGGGCACCTGGAACGCCCCGACGTCGCCGAAGGGCACGCGGACGTACTCGGCGTGGCTGCCGGAGTAGCCACCGGCGGCGTGCGAGTAGCCGAGGATGCCGGCCGGCGAGTGGCCCCAGAGCTTCTCGGTGAAGACCGGCTGCGGGTTGGAGTTGTCGCACAGCGAGTACTGCTCGGTGCGGCAGTACCAGCAGCCCCCGCAGG
This sequence comes from Micromonospora sp. ZG13, assembly GCF_059359355.1. Taxonomy (NCBI): domain Bacteria; kingdom Bacillati; phylum Actinomycetota; class Actinomycetes; order Micromonosporales; family Micromonosporaceae; genus Micromonospora; species Micromonospora sp. ZG13. Next base: position 30,720 of record NZ_JCADBQ010000021.1, on the reverse strand, counting down.
CCACCACCGAGCCGACCACCACGCGGTCGCCGACGCGCAGCCGTCGTACGCCCGGGCCGGTCTCCACGACCTCGCCCATGAACTCGTGGCCCAGGACGTCGCCCTCCCGCATCGCCGGCAGGAAACCGTTGATCAGGTGCAGGTCGGAGCCGCAGACGCTGCTCGCCCCGACCTTGACGATGACGTCGCCCTCGGCACGGATGCGCGGCTCCGGCACGTCGCGTACGGCCAGCTTGCCGACGCCTTCCCAGCAGAGCGCCCTCACGCCCGTCCTCCCGTCGTCAGCCTGTCGCGGAGCTTGTCGGTCGCCTTCTCCTGGGCCGGTCCACGCCCCGACGGGTCGCGCCGGGTGTCGATCACCTGGCCGCACTCCACCAGCGCCTTCACCCGGCGCAGCGTGTCGCGCAGCCCCTGGTCCGGGTCGTCGCCGCCGAACAGCCCGAACGCCCGGCGCAGCGGCCCCGAGCGCCACCGCAGCTCGGCGCGGACCTCCGTGCCCCGGTCCCGGGGCGCGGGCGTCAGCCACACCGTGCCCTCCTGCTCGGGTCCGTCGGTGACCCGCCAGCGCAGCCGCCCGGGTCCCTCGACGGTGAGCTCCGCCCGCCACTCGGTCCCCCCGCCCGCGGGGTCCCGCGCCACGCAGCGCCACCGGTCGTCGTCGAGCTGCTCCAGGGTCGCCCACCCGGCCAGAGCCCGGTCCATCCGCTCCCGGTCGGTCCAGAAGCCGATCACCGCCGCCGCCGGCCGGTCGATCGTCACGCCGCGCCGCACCACGTACCAGCCGTCGCGGCGCTCGGGCTGGTGCCGGTGCCGTCGACGGGCCACCGCCCGGCCGACGCCGGCCACGGCCACGGTGGTGGCGCCGAGCAGCACCCACCTCGTTCCGTTGCTGGTCATCACGTCTCCTCCACCCGGGCGCCCGGGAATGGAACACCCGCACCGGTTGCGCTACCCGGGAGCAACCGGCCGAAACGACACATCGGTTTGGCCGCCCGATAACCGGGCACCTGCTGCGGGCACCCACCGTCACCGGGAGGCACCGTGTCCTTCGACGCCAGCGAGTACGGCCGGCACGCCGCGGACGTCTACGACGAGACGTACGCGCACCTGACGCCGGACGCGGCGGTGGAGCGGCTCGCCGAGCTGGCCGACGGCGGCCCGGTGTGCGAGTTCGGCATCGGCACCGGCCGGCTGGCCCTGCCGCTGGCCGCCCGGGGGCTGACCGTCGCCGGTGTCGAGGGTTCCCCGGAGATGGCCGCCGGGCTGCGCGCCAAACCAGGCGGGGACGCGGTCGAGGTGGCCGTCGGCGACTTCGCCGGGACCCGCGTGCCCGGCGAGTACGCCCTGGTGGTGCTCGCGTTCAACACGATCTTCGCGCTGCCGGACCAGGCCGCCCAGGTGGCCTGCTTCCGCAACGCCGCCGCCCACCTTCGTCCCGGCGGCCGGTTCGTCGTCGAGGCGTGGGTGCCCGACCCGGGCGCCTTCCGCGCCGGCGGGGCGCTGCGCCCGGTGCGGGTGACGGAGGACGTGGTGCTGCTGGAGGCGGCCCTGCTGCACCCCGCCGAGCAGCGGATGACCACCACGAAGGTCCGGCTCACCAACGGCGGGGTGCACCTGCTGCCGGCGAACCACCGCTACGCCTGGCCGGCGGAGCTGGACCTGATGGCCGAGCTGGCCGGGCTGCGCCGCGAGCACCGCTGGGAGGACTGGTCCGGCCGCCCGTTCACCGACCACAGCCGCGAGCACGTCTCCGTGTACCGCCGACCGGAACCGGCGTGAGCGCGCCGGCCCGCCCGCCCGGCGCCGCGCCGGGGGACGGCGGCGACACGGCCGAGGACCGCGGCGTCGCACCTGACCACGGCGGCACGACCGCCTTCGGCGGCGGCACGGCCCCGCCGGGCGCCGAGCGGTGCCGGCTCCCCATGGCGTACGTGCTGCCGCTGCGCTGGACCGACGACGCCGGGCTGGCCGAACTGACCGGCTACCTGCGGCGGCTGAACGACCTGGTCGACGTGACCGTGGTCGACGGGTCGCCGCCGGAGGTGTTCGACCGGCACGCACGGGCCTGGCGGGGGCTGGTCCGGCACCTGCGGCCGGATCCCGCCCTGCGCGGCGTCAACGGCAAGGTCACCGGGGTGCTCACCGGCGTCGGCGCGGCCCGCCACGAGCACGTGGTGATCGCCGACGACGACGTCCGGTACGACGAGGCGGGGCTGCGCGTCGTGCACCGGCTGCTCGACCGGGTGGACCTGGTCCGGCCGCAGAACTACTTCGACCCGCTGCCCTGGCACGCGTGGTGGGACACCGGGCGCACGCTGCTCAACCGGGCGCTCGGCGCCGACTACCCCGGCACCCTGGCGGTACGCCGGAGCACCTTCCTCGCCATGGGCGGGTACGACCCGGACGTGCTCTTCGAGAACCTGGAGCTGATCCGCACGGTGCGCGCGTACGGGGGCACCGAGGCCGCGCCCGCCTGGCTGCACGTACGCCGGCTGCCGCCCGACACCACCCACTTCCTGGGCCAGCGGGTCCGCCAGGCGTACGACGACCTGGCCCAGCCGGCCCGCCTGGTCACCTCGCTCGCGGTCCTGCCGGCGCTGGCGGCGGCGGTCGCGAACCGGCGGCCGGGGCTGCTGCTCGGTGCGGCCGCGACCACGGTGGCGCTCGCCGAGGCGGGCCGGCGCCGGGGCGGGGGCACCGCCGTCTTCCCGCCGGCGACCGCCCTGGCGGCGCCGCTCTGGGTGCTGGAGCGCGGCGTGTGCGGCTGGCTCGCCGTCGGCCGGCGCCTGCTCCTCGGCGGGGTCCGCTACGCCGGTGGCCGGGTGCGCCGCGCCGCCCACTTCGAACGCACCCTCCGCCGCCACCTGCGCTGAGTCCCCGTGCTCGCGCCGGTACGCGCCCGGGACGCACACGACAGCTCGCGGCCACTCTCCGGACGGTGCTCCGGGAGTGGCCGCGAGCTGCGGCGTACGGTGACCGGGCTGGTCAGTACCGCACCTGTTCGCGGGACTGCTGCGCATGGTCCTTCACGTCGTGCGCGGCGGAACGGGTGTCGTCCTTGACGGCGTGCACCGCGTCCTGGGCGGTGGACCGGACCGACTCGGTGGCGTGCTGCGCCGGCTCGCGCAGCTCCTCCTTCAGTTCGGTGGCGACCTCGCCCAGCTTCTCCTTCACGACCCCGGCGTGCTCGCCGGCCTTCTCCTTGACCTGCGACGCCATCTGCTGCTCGCGGCTGGTGGCCGGGATCAGCGAGGAGGCGAGCCAGCCGACGCCGAAGGCGATCAGGCCGGCGGCCAGCGGGTTGCCCTCGGACTTCTGCCGGATGACGTGCGGGGCGCGCTGCGCGGCGTCGCTCACCGTCGAGGCCGCCGAGTGGGCCTTGTCGCTCACCGTCGAGGCCGCCGAGTGGGCCTTGTCGCTGACCGTGGAGGCGGTCGAGGAGGCGTGGTCGCCCACCGCGTGGGCGCCGTGCTTGGTGCTGTGACCCAGGTCGGAAGCGGTTCCCATCACCTTGTCCCTCACATTCTGCAGTGCGTTGCGGGCCCGCTGCTTGCGGTCGTCGACGATGCGGGCGGGGCTGACCTTGTACGCCAGCGCGTCCACGTCGGAGCTCAGGTTGTTCCGGGTGGCTTCGATCTCCCGGCGGATCTGGTCCGGGTCGGTGCTCATCGGGTGACCTCCTGCGGGTGGGGCTTGAGCGCGTCGGGGATGCGCTGCACGCTGTCGTTGGTCTGCTTGAGGCCGCGGATGTGCTCGGCGCTCTTCTTGGCCTTGGAGTAGAGGACCGCGGCGATCGCACCCCAGATGACGGCCACGATCAGCGCCGCCCAGCCGGCGTCCATCACGTTGGACAGCCCGGCCCAGAGGGCCAGCGAGAGGAAGAGGGCCACCATGTAGCCGCCGAAGCCGGCGCCGCCGAAGAAGCCGGCGGTCTTGCCCGCCTTCTTGCCCTCCTGGCGGATCTCGGCCTTGGCCAGCTCGACCTCCTGCCGCATCAGGGTGGACAGGTCGCTGGTGACCTGGCGCATCAGCTCACCGATCGAGCTGCCCCTGACCTCGTCCGCGTCGTGGGGGTGGTAGCCGGAGTCCAGCCCCGCCCCCTGCGTCGGCATGCTCATGCCGCCGCCTCCCTTCGGGTGATTCGTAGGCTCACGGACGCGGGGTCCCGGTCGAGGGCACGCCCGGCAGCGGGTCGGTCTGGGTCACCGGCGGCAGCGGCTGACCCACGCCACCGGCGGGGTCGGCGTAGCTGGTGGTGGTCTGCGGGTCGGCGTACGCGCCCGGGGTCGGGTCGAGGTAGCCGCCCGGCGGCACGGCGTCCGGCACCGCGCGCGGGGCCGGCGGGGTCGGGATGACCGCGGTCCGCTCCGGGTCGTAGCCGGCACCCGAGTTGTACGCGGAGTAGCCGTTGCCGCCCTGGTCGTCACCGGCAGCGGAGATGTTCTTGGTCAGTCGGCCGGCGAGCACACCCAGCACGGCGGCGCCGACCAGGAAGGTGCCCGGGTTGCGGCGCGCGTAGGAACGCACCTCGGCGATGATGTCGCCGGGCTCACGCTGCTCCAGCCAGCCGGCCACGCCGTGCACCCGGTCGGCGGCCTGCCGGGCGATCTCGCTCACCGGGCCGGCCTGGCCACCCTGGTCGGCCATCGAGCGCATCTCGTCGGCCAGCGAGCGGAGCCCGCCGGCGGCCCGTCGCTGCTGCTCACCGGTCTGGCTGGCGAGCTGGCTGCGAGCCTCGCCGTAGAGGTTGCGCGCCTGGCGCTTCGCCTCGCCGACGACCTCCTTGCCCTGCTCCTTGGCGGTCTCGGCGACGGCGCCACCGGCCTGCTTGGCCTCCGAGCCGACCTGACGGGCCTGCTCGCGGACGCCGCTGCCGTTGGTCGACTCCTGCCCGTACGTGGAAGTCGTGGGTGACAGATCGTAGGTCATGATTTCCCTTCCGCTCGGAAAGTCTTCGCGGGTCTGTGCTGGGGGGATTGCGCCGGCCGTTTCTGCCGTCGCATCTCTTGACCTACCCTGCGTCGCCGGTTCCATACCTCGTTCGTGACTTTCCCTGCGCGCCCGCACCGGGCCGCTACAAAATGGAGGATCGCCGGATCGGGTGGCGACTCCGTCGCACACAGTGACGATCACCCCTCCCCAGCCGGCGCCGCGGGCAGGGCGTTCCGCGGGTCCACGGAGGTGAATCGATGGCACGGTACGCACGCGGCGCAGCGCGGGCCCCGAAGCAGCGGGTGCAGCTCGCCGCCGTGGCCGCGGCCGGGATCTTCGCCCTGATCGGAGTGCTCGGATTCATCCCCGGCATCACCACCGGCTACGGCGACATGACGTTCGCCGGCCACCACTCCGAGGCCCGGCTGCTCGACCTGTTCCAGGTGTCGATCCTGCACAACGCCCTGCACCTCGGCTTCGGGCTGGCCGGCCTGCTGATGGCGCGCAGCGTCGCCGGGGCCCGGGTCTTCCTCGCCGGCGGCGGCGCCCTCTACCTCGGCCTGTGGCTGTACGGCTTCGCAATCGACCGGGAGAGCGCGGCGAACTTCATCCCGGTCAACGACGCCGACAACTGGCTGCACCTGGTCCTCGGTTTCGGCATGCTCGCCCTCGGGCTGCTGCTCTCCAACCAGGTCGGCACGGGCACCCGGCCGGACGCCCCCTTCGACCGCCCCTGACGACCCGCCGGGCGCGGCGTTTGCCTGCCGTGACCTGCGGGCACGGATGTCGGAGGTCCGTCGATGAGGAGGCCCTCATGCCGAAGTGGCTGCGTGACAACGCCCTGACGGTGGCGATGTTCGGCGCGTTCCTCGTCTTCCTGGTGCTGCAGAGCGTGTTCGGGTGGCAGACGCACAACGAGGAGCTGGCCGAGTTCGGGGCCGCCCCGACCAGTTGGGCGGCGTACCTGGGCAGCGGGCACTTCATGGAGTCGGTCTTCGAGAACTGGGAGTCGGAGTTCCTCCAGATGGGCGGCTACGTCCTGCTCACCGCCTACCTGGTGCAGCGCGGCTCGGCGGAGTCGAAGCCGGTGGGGCAGACCGACCGCCCCGAGGACGACGAGCGGCGGGCCACCGCGGACTCCCCCTGGCCCGTACGCTCCGGCGGGCTGCCGCTGGTCGTCTACCGCAACAGCCTCTCCCTCGCGCTGCTGCTGATCTTCGCCGGCTCGTTCGTCGGCCACCTGTTCGGCGGCACCGCCGAGTACAACGAGCAGCAGGCGTTGCAGAGCGGGGCGCCGCCCATCGGCGCGTGGGACTTCCTCGGCACGAGCGAGTTCTGGTTCCAGTCGATGCAGAACTGGCAGAGCGAGTTCCTCGCGGTCGGCACGCTGATCGTGCTGAGCATCTTCCTGCGTCAGCACGCGTCGCCGGAGTCGAAGCCGGTCACCGCCGCACACGCACACACCGGCGACTGACGGCCGGCACCGTCAGGCCGGCACGCGCAGCCGCTTGGCGAAGCAGACGCTGTACGGGTTGCCGACGTACTCGCCGTAGACCGGGATCGGCTCGTACCCGCTGGAGGTGTAGAGCGCGATGGCGGCCGGCAGGTACGTGCCCGTCTCCAGGCGCACCACCCCGTACCCCTGTTGGAAGGCCAGTTCCTCCAACGCGGTCAGCAACTGCCGGGCGATGCCCCGCCCCCGGTACGCCGGGCGGACGTACATCCGTTTCACCTCGCCGGTGCCGGCGTCGATCCCCTGGATCCCGCCGCAGGCGACCGCCCGCCCGTCGGCGACCACCGCCAGGTAGCGGATGTCGTCGTGGGTGACGGTCGCCTGGCCGTCCAGCCCGCCGTCGGCCACCCGCAGCTCGCGCTGCTGGGCGGTGACCAGGGCGTCGATCTCCGGGTCGGTGGCGGGACGTGACTCGATCAGCATCAGGCCACGTTAGGTGGCGGGGATTTCCGGCAGGTTTCCGGCAGTCGACCCGCTCACGGAGCGCGACGAGCCATTCGGCATCACCCGCCGGGGCGGGCTATTCGGCATCACCCGCCGGGCGGGCTATTCGGCATCACCCGCCGGGCGGGCTATTCGGCATCACCCGCCGGGCGGGCTATTCGGCGTCGCCCGCCGCCGCGCTGCGGGACGGGTCGAGCGTGGGGGAAGGACCGGGCCCGTCGGACGGACCGGCCTCCCGGGCCGGCCCGGCCTCGTCGAAGCCGTCCGACGGATCGACGTCGTCCGAGAGGTCGGCGTCGGTGCCCTCGACCTCGTCCTCCGGGCGCTGCCGGCGGGCCTTGCGGGCCGCCAGCCGCTCGGCGGCCGAGGCCCGGGTGGACTTCTCCTCCAGCCGGACGTCGGTGCCCCGGTTGCCGGGGATGAAGTCGGCGCCCGCGTAGAGGGTGGGCTGCCAGTCGAACTCGCGCTCGCCGATGCGGACCAGGTCGCCCGGCTCCGCGCCGGCCTTGCCGAGCTTCTCCTCGACGCCCAGCCGGGCCAGCCGGTCGGCCAGGTAGCCGACGGCCTCGTCGTTGTCGAAGTTCGTCTGCCGCACCCACCGCTCGGGACGGACACCGCGCACGACCCAGGCGCCGTCCGGCGCGGCCTCGATGGTGAAGCCGGCGTCGTCGACGGCCCGGGGCCGGATCACGATCCGGGTCGCCTCGGCCGGCGGCGCGGCACGGCGGCCCTGCTCCACCAGCTCCGCCATGGCGTACATGAGTTCCTTGAGCCCCTCGCGCGTCGCCGCGGAGACCTCGAACACCTGGAAGCCGCGCGCCTCCAGGTCGGGGCGGACGATCTCGGCCAGGTCCCGGCCGTCCGGCACGTCGATCTTGTTGAGCGCCACGAGGCGGGGGCGGTCGGCCAGGCCCCCGTACTCGGTCAGCTCGGCCTCGATGGTGTCGATGTCGGCGACGGGGTCCCGGCCGGGCTCCATCGTGGCGGTGTCGATGACGTGCACCAGCACCGCGCAGCGCTCGATGTGCCGCAGGAACTCCAGGCCGAGGCCCTTTCCGGTGGCCGCGCCGGGGATCAGGCCGGGCACGTCGGCGACGGTGAAGGTGTGGTTGTCCAGCCGGACCACGCCCAGGTTGGGCACCAGGGTGGTGAAGGGGTAGTCGGCGATCTTCGGCTTGGCGGCGGAGATCACCGAGATCAGCGACGACTTGCCGGCCGACGGGAAGCCCACCAGCCCGACGTCGGCGACGCTCTTGAGCTCCAGCACCACGTCGAGCTGCTCGCCGGGCTCGCCCAGCTCGGCGAAGCCGGGGGCCTTGCGCCGGGCGTTGGCCAGCGACGCGTTGCCCCGGCCGCCGCGCCCGCCCCGGGCCACCTCGAACGTCGTGCCCGCGCCGACCATGTCGGCCAGGACCGTGCCGTCGGGGGCCTGCACCACGGTGCCGTTCGGCACCTTGAGCACGAGGTTGCGGCCGTTCGCGCCGTCCCGGTTCGACCCGGCGCCACCCTTGCCGTTCTCGGCCTTCACGTGCGGGCGGAAGTGGAAGTCCAGCAGCGTCGTCACCTGCGGGTCGACCACCAGGGACACGCTGCCGCCGTGCCCGCCGTTGCCGCCGTCGGGGCCGCCGAACGGCTTGAACTTCTCCCGGTGGATCGAGGCACAACCGTGCCCCCCATCGCCGGCCTGCAGGTGCAGGACGACCCGGTCAACGAACGTCGCCACGGACGTCAATCCTTCCAGCGGGGGTCACGCCCCGCACGAAAAAAGCAAAGCGGGCCGGGACACGAGGTCCGCGGCCCGCAACGCCTTCGAACTACTGCTGCGGCACGATGCTGACGGTCTTGCGACCGCGCTTGGTGCCGAACTGGACCGAACCGGCGGCCAGCGCGAAGAGCGTGTCGTCTCCGCCGCGGCCGACCAGGTCACCGGGGTGGAACTTGGTGCCACGCTGCCGGATGAGGATCTCACCCGCGCTGACGACCTGACCACCGAAGCGCTTCACGCCGAGCCGCTGGGCCGCGGAGTCACGGCCGTTGCGCGAGCTGGACGCACCCTTTTTGTGAGCCATGTGAGGACGACCTACTTCCCGCTGGAGATGCCGGTCACCTTGACCTGGGTCAACGGCTGGCGGTGACCCTGGCGCTTGTGGTAGCCGGTCTTGTTCTTGAACTTGTGGATCCGGATCTTCGGGCCCTTGGTGTGCGCGGCGATCTCGCCGGACACCGCGACCTTGGCAAGCTTCGCCGCGTCGGTCACCAGGTCGTCACCGTCGACGAGGAGCACCGCGGTGAGCTTCACCGCGTCGCCGGGGGCACCGACGAGCTTCTCGACCTCGATCACGTCGCCCTCGGCGACCTTGTACTGCTTGCCGCCGGTCTTGACGATCGCGTACATCGGAGGCGGACTCCCTGTCGTTGAGGCTGCTGGCGGGTGTTCCCGCGGCGGCTCGCCGGGTAGCAGAGGCACGGCGGCGCGGGCACGCGAGAACTCGGCACACCAAAGTGCGCCGCAGGTCAGCGTACGCCATCGGAGGGCCGACGCCCAAACCGGGCCCGCCGGTCAGCGGGCGCAGAGCTGGTCGAGGCGCTGCCGGAGCCGGTCGAGCTCGGTCTCGTCGATCGAGTCGACGTCGGTGCCCAGCGTGCCGACCTCTGCCGCCATGTCCGCGAGCAGCGTCTTGAGCTGCGGATCCTCGGCCCGGGTCGACTCGCGCCGCAGCGTGCCCCGCCAGTCGGTCAGCGCGGTGGAGATGCGGTCCCGGGCGGTCCGGGCCGCCGCCGCGTCGTCCGCCCCGACCGCCGCGACCATCTTGCCGAGTTCCTCGACGTACGTCCGCACGGCCGTCTCGCCGGCCCGCTGTGCCGCGGCACACACCTCGGGCGCGTTGCCGCCCGCCGCCCCGCTGCCGGCGCCGGGGCGGGCGCCCGTCGTCGCGCCGCCGGCGGGCCCGCCCGTCGCCGGGCCCGTCGGGGTGCCGCCGGGCGGGGCGGCCCGCTCCGGCCGCTCGGCCGCGCACCCGGGGCCGGCGAGCAGGACAGCGGTGAGCGCGGTGACGGCGAGCAGACGGCGCATCGTTCTTCTCCTGACCGCAGGCGGCCGTTCGTGGCCGGGGATCGACCATACGACAGGGCCCCGCCCGCCGGACATCGCCGGGGACGGGGCCCTGTCACACGTCGGACCGCTCAGCCGGTCACGGCCGGGTACGCCGCCGCGCGCCGCTGCGGCGGGACCGGCGCCGGCCGGCACCGCCCTCCGACTCGTCGCCGTCGGCGTCGGAGAGCGCGTCCGGGTCGTCCGGGGCGGCGAGCCGGGCCGACTCGCCCGTCTGGCTGTCGACGGCCTCGCCGGCGGCGGTGGTGTCCGCCTCGTAGCGGGACAGGTCGTAGCCCATGGTGTCGTGGTACTCGGTGTCCGGGGCGGCGTCGGCGACGGTCTCGGTGACCTCCGCCACGGTGCGCTCGGCCGGCGCGCCCTTGCGCGCCCGGCGCCGGGAGGTTCCGGCGGCCGGCTCCGCCGCCGGGGCGGTCACGGCGGAGGCGACCGCCTTGACCTTCTCCCCCGCGCCGCCACCGCCGGAGCGCGGCTTCTCCGGCACCGGCTCGGTGTGGATGATCAGGCCCCGGCCCTTGCAGCACTCGCAGGTCTCGCTGAACGCCTCCAGCAGGCCCGCGCCGATCCGCTTGCGGGTCATCTGCACCAGCCCGAGCGAGGTGATCTCGGTGACCTGGTGCTTGGTGCGGTCCCGGCCCAGGCACTCGGTCAGCCGGCGCAGCACCAGCTCACGGTTGGACTCCAGCACCATGTCGATGAAGTCGATCACCACGATGCCGCCGAGGTCGCGCAGCCGGAGCTGGCGGACGATCTCCTCGGCCGCCTCCAGGTTGTTGCGGGTGACCGTCTCCTCCAGGTTGCCCCCGGAGCCGGTGTACTTGCCGGTGTTGACGTCGATGACCGTCATCGCCTCGGTCCGGTCGATCACCAGCGAACCGCCCGAGGGGAGGAAGACCTTGCGGTCCAGCCCCTTGATGATCTGCTCGTCGATGCGGTACTCGGCGAAGACGTCGGCGGTGCCGACGTGCCGGCGCAGCCGGGCGACCAGGTCGGGCGAGACGTGCGACAGGTACGACTCGACGATGTCGTACGACTGCTCGCCCTCGATCACCAGCTCGCGGAAGTCCTCGTTGAACAGGTCCCGGACGACCCGGATGACCAGGTCCGGCTCCTCGTAGAGCAGCACCGGGGCGCCGCCCTCGGTCGCCTTGGCCTGGATGTCCTCCCACTGCGCCTGGAGCCGCTTGACGTCGCGCGCCAGCTCGTCCTCGCTGGCGCCCTCGGCGGCCGTCCGGACGATCACGCCCGCGCCGTCCGGCACCAGCTTCTTCAGCACGTCGCGCAGCCGCTTGCGCTCGGTGTCGGGCAGCTTGCGGCTGATGCCGGAGGCGTTGCCGTGGGGCACGTAGACCAGGTGCCGGCCGGAGAGCGCGATGTGGCTGGTCAGCCGCGCGCCCTTGTGACCGATCGGGTCCTTGGTGACCTGCACCAGCACCGAGTCGCCGGAGCGCAGCGCCTGCTCGATCGAGCGGGCCCGCCCCTCCAGGCCGGTGGTGTCCCAGTTGACCTCGCCGGCGTACAGGACGGCGTTGCGGCCGCGCCCGATGTCGACGAAGGCCGCCTCCATGCTGGGCAGGACGTTCTGCACCTTGCCGAGGTAGACGTTGCCGGCCATGGTGCCGGAGGAGTTGCGGGTGACGTAGTGCTCGACGAGCACCCCGTCCTCCAGGACGGCGATCTGGGTACGGTCGCCGCGCTGGCGTACCGCCATCACCCGGTCGACGGCCTCCCGCCGGGCCAGGAACTCCGACTCGCTGAGGATCGGCGGCCGGGTACGGCGCTGCTCGCGGCCGTCGCGGCGGCGCTGGCGCTTGGCCTCCAGGCGGGTGGAGCCGGAGACGCCCTGCACCTCGTCGACGGTTTTGCGCGGCTCGCGGATCTTGACGACGGTCGGCACGCCGTCGTCGGCGCCCGCCTCGACGTCGCCGGCACCCCGGCGGCGGCGACGGCGCCGGCGGCGGGTCAGCGCGTCGCCGCCCTCGGCGTCCTCGTCCTCGTCGCCCTCGGTCTCCTCCGCCTCGGCCTGCGCGGCCTCCTCGGACTCCTCGTCCTCGGCGTCGTCCGCGCCGCCCTTGCCCCGGCCACGGCCACGGCGGCCACGCCGGCGCCGGCGGCGGGCCGCGGCGCTCTCGTCGTCCTCGTCCTCGTCCTCGGCGGCCTCCTCGGCCTCCTCCACCGGCTCCTCGAGCTCGACGGCCTCGACCACCTCGGCGTCGCGGCGGCCACGTCGGCGGCGGCGCGCCGGCTCGACCGGCTCCTCGGCGACGGGCTGCTCCTCCGGCTCCGGCTCCGGCGCCGGCGCGACGACCCGGGCGACCGGGACGTCCTCCGGCTGCGGGGCCATGAAGAGCACGGTGGGCGCGGAGAGCGCGGCCCGCCGGCGGCGGGTGCGCGGCTCGGGCTCCGGCTCCGGCTCGATGACCGGCTCGACCTCCTCGGTCGGCTCCTCCTCCTCGGCGGGCGCGGTGACCGCGACGCCCGGCGGAACCTCGCCGGAACGGCTCTCGGCGCCGCTGACCGCGACGGGCGGGGCGGCGGCGCCGAATCCGGTGCCGGCCTCCGGCTCGACCCCGACGGGCGGCTGCTCCACGGCCCCGGCGGGGGCGGCGCCGGCGACCTCGGTCGGGGTCTCGGCGGCCGGCTCGGCCGCGGCGGGGGCGGCCTTCTTCCGACGGGTACGCGTCGCCTTGACCGGCGGCGTGACCGGCTCGGCGGGCGCCTGGTCGGCTGCGACCGGCGCCTCCCCGGTGGCCTCGGCGGGCTGGGTGGCGGCCTCGGGTGCCTGCGCGGCGGCCTCCGGGGCCTGCGCGGCGGGGTCCTCGGCGGCCTTCGCGGTGGTGGCCTTGCGGCGGCGGCGCGTCGCCTTCGGGGCGGCGTCGAGGTCGCCGGAGACGGGGGCGAACACCTCGGCCTGCGGCGCCTCGCCGCTGCCCGACACGGACGCCGTGGACGCCTCGACGGGCGCCTCGGTCTGCTCCGGCTGGTTCAGCGGCGCGGCCCGCCGCCGGGTGGTACGCCGTCGTACCGGCGCGGCCGGGGCCTGCTCGCCCTCGCCGGTGCCGCCCTGGACGGTGCCGGCGTTCTCCGCCGCGGGGGCGTTCCCGCCGTCAGCGGCGCTCGCCGCTCCGGCAGCGTGCTCCGCCGCGGGGGCGTTCCCCGCCCCGGTGGCGGTCTCGACGGTGCTGGCGTCAGCGGTCTCGCCGGCCGGCTGTGAACCGGTCCGTTCGCCGCCCTCGGGCTCGTTCTCGAGCATGGACGTTCTCCAGTTCTGGCTGCCCCGGGCGCGGGTGAGCGCTGCCACGCAGGGTCGCCGCAAAAGTGTTTCCGCCGGGCGCGCACGGTGCGCGACCGCCGAAGTCTGCCTACCTGAACGCTGACCGACGGTCAGCGTTCACCGATGGTTGCCCCGTCGCGGTCCGCGTCCAACGGATCCGCGATCGCATCCTGCGCGGTCAGCGTGCCCTGTGCCAGCCGGATCACCCTCGGCGAGACCGGCGGCTCCAGGTCGGCCACCACGCGGAGGCCGGAAAGGACGTCATCGGGCCGCACGGAGGGGGTGACCTGCCGCACGACCAGTTCGAGTATCGCACACGGTACGGCCGGGGCCCCGGAAGGCGTCTCCGGCGACGTCACGACATCGATGCGGATCACCGCCGCGCGGGCGTCGAAGGTGCGTCGGCCCTGCTTGGTCATCCGCTCGACCAGCACCTCTTCGGCGGCCGTGAAGGCGGCAACCGCCCGTTGCAGGACGGCCGGGTCGACCTCGGGCAACTCGATGCGCCAGTGCGACGCCTCGATCCGGTCGGCAAGACTTCCCCCCGTGGCCACGACCGCGTCGAGCACGTCGAGCCCCGGCGAGAGGGCGGCGTCCAGCGCGGCGCGCAGCTCCGCCGGGTCGACCTGCTCACGCAGGCCGATCTCCAGGTACTCGGCCTCGCTCGCCACGCCCGTCGGGGCCGCGCTGGCGTACGAGATCTTGGGGTGCGGGGTGAAGCCCTGGGAGAAGGCGATCGGCACGCCCGCCCGGCGCAGCGCCCGCTCGAACGCGCGGGCGAAGTCCCGGTGCGAGGTGAAGCGCAGCGGGCCGCGCTTGGCGTACCGGATGCGGACCCGCTGCACGACGGGTGCCTGACCGCCCTCTGGCTGTGGTTTCCTGCTGATCGTCGTGCTCCTCGTCCGGTCAGTGCTCGTTGATCATGAAGTTGTCGCCGGCGACACGCCGTCGCGTGGCGACAACCTCATGATCGACGCAATGGGGGCCCGGGGGTGGGTGGGGGTCCGGGTCAGGGCTGGGCGGGGGTGGGCAGCTTCAGGCCGTTGACCGGGGTCAGCGGGAGCAGCTTCTTCCCCGTCGGGCCGATCTGGATCTCGGTGTCCATCGACGGGCAGACGCCGCAGTCGAAGCACGGCGTCCACCGGCAGTCGTCCTGCTCGTACTCGCTGAGCGAGTCCTGCCAGTCCTGCCAGAGCCAGTCCTTGTCCAGGCCCGAGTCCAGGTGGTCCCAGGGCAGGACCTCCAGCTCGTCGCGCTGCCGGGTGGTGTACCAGTCGAGGTCGACCCCGAAGGCGGGCAGCACCTCGGTCGCCGCGGTCACCCAGCGCTGGTAGGAGAAGTGCTCGCTCCAGCCGTCGAACCGGCCGCCGTCCTCCCAGACCCGGCGGATCACCGCGCCGACGCGGCGGTCACCCCGGCTGAGCAGGCCCTCGATCAGCGACGGCTCGCCGTCGTGGTAACGGAAGCCGATCGCCCGGCCGAGCGAACGGTCCGCGTTGATCGCCTGCTTGAGCATCCTGAGCCGGCCGTCGATGACCTCCGGCCGCTCCATCGGCGCCCACTGGAACGGGGTGTGCGGCTTCGGCACGAACCCGCCGATGGAGACCGTGCAGCGGATGTCCTTCGAGCCGGTGGCGGCCCGGCCGGCCCGGATCACCTCGTGGGCCATGTCCGCGATCTCGAGGACGTCTTCGTCGGTCTCGGTGGGCAGGCCGCACATGAAGTACAGCTTCACCTGCCGCCAGCCGTTCGTGTACGCGGTGACGACGGTGCGGATCAGGTCTTCCTTCGACACCATCTTGTTGATGACCTTGCGGATCCGCTCCGACCCGCCCTCGGGGGCGAAGGTCAGGCCGGTACGCCGGCCGTTGCGGGACAGCTCCTGCGCGAGGTCGATGTTGAACGCGTCCACCCGGGTCGACGGCAGCGAGAGCGAGACGTTGGTGCCCTCGTACTGCTGGGCCAGGCCCGAGCACATGTCGCCGATCTCGGAGTGGTCGGCCGACGACAGCGACAGCAGGCCCACCTCGTGGAAGCCGGAGAACTCCAGCCCCTCGCGCACCATCTGCCCGACGGTGGTGATCGAGCGCTCCCGCACCGGCCGGGTGATCATGCCGGCCTGGCAGAACCGGCAGCCCCGCGTGCAGCCCCGGAAGATCTCCACCGCGTACCGCTCGTGCACGGTCTCCGCGAGCGGCACCAGGGGCTTCTTCGGGTACGGCCAGGCGTCCAGGTCCATCGTCGTGCGCTTGTGCACCCGGAACGGCACGTCCGCCCGGTTCGGCACGACCCGCTGGATGCGGCCGTCGGGGAGGTAGTCCACGTCGTAGAAGCGCGGCACGTAGACGCTCTCGGTGCGGGCCAGGCGCAGCAGCAGCTCGTCGCGCCCGCCGGGGGAGCCCTCGGCCTTCCACTCCCGCACGATCCCGGTGATCTCCAGGACCGCCTCCTCGCCGTCGCCGAGCACGGCGGCGTCGACGAAGTCGGCGATCGGCTCCGGGTTGAACGCGGCGTGGCCGCCGGCCACGATCACCGGGTCGGCGTCGGTGCGGTCGGCGGCGAGCAGCGGGATGCCGGCCAGGTCGATCGCGGTGAGCAGGTTCGTGTAGCCCAGCTCGGTGGAGAAGGAGACACCGAAGACGTCGAAGTCGCGTACCGAGCGGTGCGCGTCGACGGTGAACTGCGGCACGCCGTGCGCGCGCATCAGCTTCTCCAGGTCCGGCCAGACCGCGTACGTCCGCTCGGCGAGCACGTCGGGCAGCTCGTTGAGCACCTCGTAGAGGATCTGCACGCCCTGGTTGGGCAGGCCGACCTCGTAGGCGTCGGGGTACATCAACGCCCAGCGCACGGCCGCCGCGTCCCAGTCCTTGACCACCGCACCCAACTCGCCACCGACGTACTGGATGGGCTTGGTCACCTGGGGCAGCAGCGGCTCCAGCCGGGGCCAGATCGAATTGGCCGCGGCGGGGCGCGGCGTGGTGGACGGGACGCTCATGATGCCCAAGGGTACGCGGCCCGGTGGCGGCGACCGCGCGCACGCCGGGCGTCGCGCGCCGCGACGGCGCGGCGGCCCCGCGACACGTCCGCCCGGCCCCGTGCGGTGCCGGCGACGGCGGTGGCCGGGATCGCCCCGCTGGCGCGTCGGTACTAACCTCGGACCGGCGCGAGAGGAGATTGCCGCGATGCCGCAGCCGCAGCCGGGCACGGACCGGCCGGCCGACGGGAGCCCCCCGGGTCAGGACCAGGTTCAGGATCCGGCGGTCACCGAGGAGCCCCCGACCTCCCCCGCAGCACCCGCCCCCACCGGCGGCACGGGCCCGGAGGGCACCCGTGAGCTGCCCACCGACGACCCCACGTCGACCGCGACCGCCGACGTCCCGCACGACGCGGGCGCCGGGTCGCCGGGCTCCGCCGTCGCCGGGCGGGACACGGACGGCAGCGGGCCGAGGGACGGCGCCGGGTCGGACGACACCCGCGCCGCCGCACCCGAGCGCCCGGCCGGTGTCGGGCCGGAGGGCACCCGGCTCCTGCCCGACGACGGTCCGCCGGCCGTCGGCCCGCAGGGCACCCGGATGTTCCCCGCCGACGAGCAGCCAGCCGAGCCGCCCGCGCCCCGGTGGAGCGGTTCGGCTGCGGTCCCCCCGCCGAAGCCACGCAAGCGGGCCTGGGGCGAGTCGGCCGAGATCCCCCCGGTGCCGGCGCCGGCACCGGCGCCCCCGCCGGAGCAGCCCGAGCACCTCACCCCGGTCGACCCGTGGGCGGGCGCGGACACCGGCGGGTGGGACCTGCCGCCACCCCCGCCGCCGACACCGACGCTGCCCTACCCCGTGCCGCCGTCGCCCCGGCCCCACTCCGGGCCGCCGGCTGCACCCGTGCACTCCCCCGCCCCGCCGGAGCCACCGCGGCCCGCGCCGCCCCGGGTCGCCTACCCGGCCGCCCCGCCGGCGTACCCCGTCTCGCCGCCGCCCGTGGCCTACCCCGTCTCGCCGCCGCCGGCCTCCCGGCCGCCGGCCCCCGCCCGTCCGGCGCCGCCCCCACCGGCGCCGCCCGCGCCGCCCCGGCAGCGTCGGGCGTCCGCGCCGCCGGCCGGACCGCAGGCCCCCCAGGGGTACGCCCCGAGGCCCACCCGCAGGCGGCGCCGGTGGCCGTGGATCCTGCTGCTCATGCTGGCCTGCTGCTGCGGTTGCCCGGCCTACTACGGCGTGCCGATGTCGTCGCAGTACCCGGCCGACGCCGCCCTGCCCGCCGAGGTGGCCGACCTGCGGCTGCGCGACGACAACACCAGCAAGGCGACCGCCAAGCAGTTGGAGGCGGAGGTGCGCAAGGCACACTGGCTGGCCGAGGACACCTTCGCCGGCGTCTACACCACGACCGCCGGCAAGCGGGTGACGGTCTTCGGCGGCACCGGCTTCCGGTTCACCCCTGAGTCCGACGCGGAGGACGAGATGACCCGCCTCACCGGGCAGTACTCCCTCGGCGAGGCGCAGGTCGTCGACACCGGCGTACGCGGACGCCACCAGCGCTGCGCGGTGGGCCGGGCCGACGGCCAGGACGTGGTGGTGTGCACCTCGGTCGACCACGGCAGCATCGCCACCGCGGTCTTCACCCGGCTCTCGCTCGACGACAGCGCCTCCCTGCTCGGCACCCTGCGCGAACAGGTGGTCACGACCAAGCAGAAGTAGGTCTTCGCGGCTCGACCGGCTCGACCGGCTCCACGCCGTCGACACCGGAGCAGCGGCGCGGCTCGGCCGCCCCGTGACCGGCTCAGGCCGGGGTGTCGCCGGCGGTGTCGGAGTGCGCGCGCGGCGGGGCGTAGCGGGGCACGTACTCCTGGCCGGTGAGCTTCTGGATCTCGGCCATGACCTCGTCGGTCATCTCGCGCAGCGACGTGCGGTCGTCCGGCCGGCCGGTGAAGTCGAGCGGCTTGCCGAACCGGATGGTGATCTTGGCGCGGCCGGGGCGGGGCACCCGGGTCCCGATGGGCTGGGCCTTGTCGGTGCCGGTCATGCCGACCGGGATGATCGGCACGCCGGCCGCCACCGCCAGCCGGGCCGCCCCGGTGCGCCCCCGGTAGAGCCGGCCGTCCGGCGACCGGGTCCCCTCCGGATAGACCGCGACCAGGTCGCCGGCCTTGAGCACCGGGATGGCGGCGTCGAACGCGGACAGCGCCGCGCGCCCGCCGGCCCGCTCGACCGGGATGGCGCCCAGGCCGGTGAGCACGTGCTTGGAGAGGGCGCCCTTCGGGCCGGTGCCCTTGAAGTACTCCGACTTCGCCCAGAACGCCAGGTGCCGGGGGACCACGGTGCCGAGGAACAGCTCGTCGGCGACCGAGAGGTGGTTGCCCGCGAAGATCGCACCCCCCGTGTCTGGAATGTGCTCCAACCCCTCCACGGTCGGACGGAAGGCCAGCCGGAGCGCGGGCGCCACGGTGAGCTTGCCGATGGTGTAGAGCAGCGGCACTGGTCCTCCGGCGGAGTGTGTGCGAACAGGCGGTGTCACGGTAACCGACGGGTCCACGGGGCGTCGTCGGGGTGGCGGGTCGACCGCCAGGTGAGCGGGCGTGTCGGGGCTGGTGGGGGCGGTCCGCCAGCGCGCCGCCGGACCGCCCCCACCGCACGGACTCATACCCTGCGGACGGCCACCGTCACCCGTTCGCCCTCGCCGACCTCGCCGGTGAAGCCGTCCACCCCGTCGGCGAAGTCGACGGAGTCGGCCAGCACCTCCCGGGCCACGAAGTCGGTGTACGCGGCCACCGCCGCGCGCACCTCCTCGCCGGCCGACAGCGCCACCACGACCCGGTCCGAGACGTCCAGGTCGGCGTCCCGGCGGGCCTGCTGCACCACCCGGACGACGTCGCGGGCCAGCCCCTCGGCGGCCAGCTCGGGGGTGACCTCGGTGTCCAGCACGACCACGCCCTCGCCGCCGGGCAGCGGCGCGGAGTGCTCGGCGTCGGCGGCGACCAGGCGCAGCTCGTACTCGCCCTCGGCGAGGGTGACGCCGGCGGCGAGCGGGGCGCCGTCGACCAGCTCCCACTGCCCCGCCTTGACCGCCTTGATGACCTGCTGCACCTGCTTGCCGACCCGGGGGCCGAGCGCGCGCGGCACCACGGTCAGCACCTGCTGGCAGTACGCGGACACCTCGTCGGTGAACTCCACCGCCTTCACGTTGACCTCGTCGGCGACCAGGTCGGCGAAGGGCCGCAGCTGCGCCGCCGCCGGCGAGGCGACGGTGAGCTTCGACAGCGGCAGCCGGACCCGCAGCCCCTTGGCCTTGCGCAGCGACAGCGCCGCCGAGCAGACCTCGCGGGTGGCGTCCATCGCGGCGACCAGGTCGTGATCGGCCGGGAAGTCCTCCGCCGACGGCCAGTCGGTCAGGTGCACCGACCGCTCGCCGGTCAGGCCGCGCCAGATCTCCTCCGCCGTCAGCGGCGCCAGCGGCGCCACCACCCGGCACAGCGTCTCCAGCACCGTCCACAGGGTGTCGAACGCCTCCGCGTCACCGGACCAGAACCGGTCCCGGGACCGCCGGACGTACCAGTTGGTCAGCGCGTCCAGGTAGGACCGGACGGTGGCGCAGGCGCCCGAGATGTCGTACGCGTCCATCTGCTCCTGGACCGTCGACACCAGCTCGTTGGTCTTCGCCAGCACGTACCGGTCGAGCAGGTGCGTGCTGTCCGTGCTCCGCTTCGCCGTGTGCCCGTCGGCGTTGGCGTAGAGCGAGAAGAAGTACCAGACGTTCCACAGCGGCAGCAGCACCTGGCGCACCGAGTCGCGGATGTTCCCCTCGGTCACCGCCATGTCGCCGCCGCGCAGCACCGGCGAGGACATCAGCATCCAGCGCATCGCGTCCGAGCCGTACGAGTCGAACACGTGGTAGACGTCCGGGTAGTTGCGCAGGCTCTTGGACATCTTGCGCCCGTCGGAGCCGAGCAGGATGCCGTGGCTCAGGCAGTTGCGGAACGCCGGCCGGTCGAACAGCGCCGTGGCCAGCACGTGCATGGTGTAGAACCAGCCGCGGGTCTGGCCGATGTACTCCACGATGAAGTCGCCCGGGTAGTGGTGCTCGAACCACTCGCGGTTCTCGAACGGGTAGTGCACCTGGGCGAACGGCATCGAGCCGGACTCGAACCAGCAGTCCAGCACCTCCGGCACCCGGCGCATCATCGACTTCCCCGTCGGGTCGTCCGGGTTGGGGCGGACCAGCGCGTCCACCGCCGGCCGGTGCAGGTCGCTCAGGCGTACGCCGAAGTCCCGCTCGATCTCCGCCAGCGAGCCGTAGACGTCGACCCTCGGGTGGTTCGGGTCGTCGGACTTCCACACCGGGATCGGCGAGCCCCAGAACCGGTTCCGGCTGATCGACCAGTCGCGGGCGTTGGCCAGCCACTTGCCGAACGAGCCGTCCTTGATGTGCCCAGGGGTCCAGTTGATCTGCTGGTTGAGCTCGACCATCCGGTCCTTGAACTGCGTCACCGCGACGAACCACGACGACACCGCCTTGTAGACCAGCGGGGTGTCGCAGCGCCAGCAGTGCGGGTAGGAGTGGGTGTAGGTGTCCTGCTTGAGCACCACCCCCCGCTCCTTCAGCTCCCGGATCACCGGCTTGTTGACGTCGAAGACCTGCTCACCCTCGTAGGGCGGCACCAGCGCGGTGAACCGGGTGTGGTCGTCCACCGTGACGATGGTGGGGATGCCGGCCGCGTTGCAGACGTTCTGGTCGTCCTCGCCGAAGGCCGGTGCGAGGTGGACGATCCCGGTGCCGTCCTCGGTGGTGACGAACTCCGCGCCGAGCACCTGGTAGGCGTTCTCCCCCGCCTGCTCGACGAGGAAGTCGAACAGCGGGGTGTAGCGGCGCCCGACCAGGTCCCGGCCGGAGACGGTGCCGACCTGCTCGTAGCCCTCCAGCTCCTTGGCGTACGCGGCCAGCCGCGCCGCCCCGACGACGTGGCGCTGCCCGTCGCGCTCCAGCACCGCGTACTCGATGTCGGGGCCGACGGCGAGCGCGAGGTTGGACGGCAGGGTCCACGGCGTGGTGGTCCAGACGCCGAGGCGCACCGGCCCGCGTACCAGCTCCGGCGCGTCCTCGTCGGGGGTGAGCGCGAACCACACCGACAGCGTCGGGTCGTGCCGGTCCCGGTAGACGTCGTCCATCCGGGTCTCGGTGTTCGACAGCGGCGTCTCGCAACGCCAGCAGTACGCCAGCACCCGGAAACCCTCGTAGACCAGGCCCTTGTCGTGCAGGGTCTTGAAGGCCCACATGACGCTTTCCATGTAGTCCAGGTCGAGGGTCTTGTAGTCGTTGGCGAAGTCGACCCAGCGGGCCTGCCGGGTGACGTAGCGCTCCCAGTCGTGGGTGAACTCCAGCACGGAGCTGCGGCACGCCTCGTTGAACCGGGCCACGCCGAGGTCGAGGATCTCCGCCTTGCTGGTGATGCCGAGCTGCTTCTCGGCGACCACCTCGGCCGGCAGGCCGTGGCAGTCCCAGCCGAAGCGCCGCTCGACCCGGCGACCGCGCATCGTCTGGTAGCGCGGCACCACGTCCTTGACGTAGCCGGTGAAGAGGTGCCCGTAGTGCGGCAGGCCGTTGGCGAACGGCGGGCCGTCGTAGAAGACGTACTCGTTGTCGGCGTCGCCTGCGACGCCGCCTCCGGCTGCGCCCGTGGTCTCCGGTCGCCGGCCGGAGGCCGGCCTGGCCTCGACCGAGGCCTCGAAGGTCTTGTCGGCCGTCCAGTGCTCCAGGACCCGGCGCTCGACCGCGGGCAGGTCCGGGCTCGCCGGGACGCCGGCGGCGGTCGGGTCGTGCAACGGATAGGCCATCGCGGGTCGTTCTCCTCGCAGCTCACTGGTCATGTGGTCTGCGAGGACGAGCCTTCTCGGGTGCGCCTCGACGGCGCCCCCGGGCAGGCCCGCGGTACCACCCCGCTTGACGGTCAGGATCGACCGCCCGCTCGTTGGCCGGCTGTGACGGGCCGGACCCGTCCGGTTCTACTGGGCCGGGGTGAGCCGGCTGTTCTTCCGGAGGCTCACCGGTGATGGCCGGGTCATCGCCTTACGACCGCCAAGGTTACCCGACCACCCGGGGAGATCGCCGCCGAGTAAACCCGTTCCGGTGTCCGGCGCCTGGGGTGACGCGGTGATCAGGATCAGGTTGGACGAGCCGACGCTCGCGCGCGCCCGGATCGCCCACGAGGTCCGCCGTGCAGCCGGGGCAGGTCCGCCGCTGTGCTCTCCTGGCCGTGCGGCGAGGCCGACCCGACGTCGAACAGCGTGACCGGGCTCACGGCCGCCGGTGTCACGCCGCGCCTGCGCGCGCCGTCGTGTGGGTGTCGAGACAGACCGGATTGAGGAGGGCCGTCATGCAACGGATCAACGTGGCCGAGGTGGCACCGCAGGCGTACCAGGCCGTGCTGGGGCTGGAGAAGTACGTCCGGGCGAACGTCGGGCACACCGTGCTGGAGTTGGTGAAGCTGCGGGCGTCGATGCTGAACGGCTGCGCGTTCTGCGTCGACATGCACAGCCGGGACGCGCTGGCGGCGGGCGAGTCGGACCGGCGGCTCTTCGCCGTCGCCGCCTGGCGGGAGGCGCCCTTCTTCGACGAGCGGGAGCGGACCGCACTGGCGCTCACCGACGCGGTGACCCGGCTCGGCGAGCACGGCGTGCCCGACGACGTCTGGGACGCGGCGGCGAAGGTGTGGTCGGAGAAGGAACTCGCGGACCTGCTGATGGCGATCGCCACCATCAACGTGTGGAACCGCATCGCCGTGACCTGCCGCACCGACCTGCCCGCGGAGGCGTGACGGTCACCGACGCGACGCCGGCGGCCGGTGCGCGGCGCGCGCACCGGCCGGGTGTCGCACTCCCGGGTGGGTCAGCCCAGCTCGGGGAACCAGAGCGCGATCTCGCGCTTGGCGCTGTCGGGCGAGTCGGAGGCGTGCACCAGGTTCTCCCGGTTGGACAGGGAGAGGTCGCCGCGGATGGTGCCGGCGGCGGCCTTGCGGCCGTCGGTCGCGCCGATCATGCCGCGCACGACCTCGATCACCTGGTCGCCGGAGAGCACCAGCGCCACCAGCGGACCGCCGGTCATGAAGTCCTTCAGCGGCGGGTAGAACGGCTTGTCCACGTGCTCGGCGTAGTGCTGGTCGGCGAAGTCGCCGTCCAGCGTGCGCGCCTGCATGGCGTCGATCCGCAGCCCCTTGCGCTCGAAGCGGGAGATCACCTCGCCGACCAGCCCACGACGGACCGCGTCGGGCTTGATCAGTACGAGGGTGCGCTCATCGGGGCTGCTGCTGGACACGCTGGGTTCCTCCTGTGCGCACAAGACGGTCGGGCTGGGTACGGTCAGCCTAGCGACCCGGTCCCGGCGCCGGCGCGGCGGCCGGTCCTTCCTCCGGCGGCCGATCCGGCCTAGCCTGGCCCTTGACCCTCGGGAGGTCCACTGTGGCGAATGGCGGGAACCGACCCATCGCGCCGGTACGCAAGCTGATCGCCGCGGTGCTGGGCACCGTGGCCACCTTCGTCGTCCTCTTCGGCCTCGGCATGACCAGCTGGGCGATCGTGGCGCTGGGGGTCGCCCTGCTGGTGCTGGCCATCGCGCTGGCCACGGTGCGCGGGGGCGGGCGCACCTGGGTGGTCGGCGAGGGACACGTGCACAGCGCCTCCGAGCCGCCCACCCAGTACGCCTTCGGCCGCTGCGAGCTCCAGCTGGTGATCGACGCCCCGGGGCTGCCGCCCCGGTCCAAGAAGATCATCGAGCCGCGGGTGCCGGTGGCGAAGTGGCCGTCGCTGGGCCAGACGCTGCCGATCCGGGTGGCCCTGGACGACCAGCGGCACGTCCGGGTGCTCTGGGACGACGTGCCCACCCACGCGGAGACCGCCGCCGCCGCCGTCGCGGCCGACCTGCCGCCCGAGTACGCGGGCGCCGAGCCGCTGGACGACGTGCTGATCCAGCAGGAGGCCCCGCCGTGGGCGGACCGGGCGCCGGACGACGACCTGCGGGACGACTTCCGCGGCGACTTCCGGGAGGAGTTCCGCGACGACTTCCGGGCCCCGGCCGGCGATCCGCTGGGCGACCCCGTCGGGGACCCGCTGGGCGACCCGCTCGGCGACGACCGGGGCAGGCAGCCCGAAGAGCGCGAGCCCGTCGTGGTGCACCAGCGCCCGGGTGGGCCGGTCGTGCTGGAAGGCACGCTCGTCGAGCAGCCCGCCGCCGGCACCCTGCCGCGCCGGGCCACCCCGACGCCCCGCCCGCCCGCCGAGGAGCGGTTCGACGCACCCGGCGAGCGCCCCGATCCGCCCCCGCCGGCGGACCCGATCGACCTGCCCCTGGACGATCCCGCCCCGCCACGCGACCGGGTCCGCGACCAGCGGATCAGCCCGGAGGAGCTGGACGAGGCGATCTTCGGCCCCGGGCCGGCGACGGACGACGACGGGGAGACCGCCGCCGGCGACGAATTCGGCGCGCCGATCGCCGGGGTGGGCCTGACCCTGCTGGTCACCGACCTGCCCCGCTCGCTCGACTTCTACCGCGACCTGGGCTTCGCCGAGGTCGACCGGGGTTCGGGCAACGCGGTCCTCTCCTCGGGCACGACCCGCCTGGTGCTGCGGGAGGTGACCGAGGCGGCGCCGATCAGCCGCCGCCTGGTGCACGTCAACCTCGAGGTCGACGACATCGGCTCCGCCTACGAGCGGCTGCGCGGGACGGGCGTCCGGTTCACGTACGCCCCCCGGGTGGTCAACCGGGGCACGAAGCTGGAGGTGTGGGCGGCGGCGTTCCGCGACCCGGACGGCCACGGCATCGCCCTGACCCAGTGGCGGGAACGCGCCGAGGCCTGACCCGTCAGCCCAGGATGACCCGGCGCACGTGCAGGGCGTACGCCCACACCAGGGCGAAGACGACGCCCAGCACGAACAGCGACCAGTGCAGCAGGCCGGCCAGCATCAGCAGCCCCTGAAGGGCGGTGCCGGCGTGCCAGGCCCACGGCCGGCGCATCATGCCGGCCAGCAGCACCGCCACCACGGCCAGCGCCACGACCACCCCGATCGCCGCGCCACCCAGGTCGCCGCCGACGACCCGGATGGGCTGGATGGCCAGCACCAGCACCAGCGCCTCCAGGCTCAGCGTGCCGGCGCCGAGGCCACGGACCGCCCGCTCCGGGTTCCGCAGCCCGGAGCGTCGCGGCGGCCGCCCGCCGGGGGTGTCGTCCGCCGTGTCGGCCGGTCGGCGCCCGGGGGTACCGCCGGCCGCACCGGCCCTCGGGTGCCCGGAGCTGCCGTCGGCCGTACCGGCCGGGCGGTCGTCGCCCGCGGGGGCGCGCTGCGGCCCGCTCATCGCTTCAGCAGCCGGCGGGCGTCGGCCACGGTCACCACTGATCCGGTGACCAGCACCCCGACCCCGCTCAGCTCCCCCGGTACGTCCTCCTCGGCCAGTGCCACCGCCGCCTCGATGGCGTCCGGCATCTCCTCGGCCACCTCCACCCGGTCGGGTCCGAAGACCTCGGCCGCCAGCGCGGCCAGCTCACCGGCCGGGAGCGCCCGGGGCGAGCTGTTGCGGGTCACCACGACCTGGTCGACCACCGGCTCCAGCAGTTCCAGCAGGCTGGCCGCGTCCTTGTCCGCGAGGACGCCGACCACGGCGACGAGCTTGCTGAACGCGAACTCCTCCTGGAGGGCCGTCACCGTGGCGGCCATCCCGTGCGGGTTGTGCGCCCCGTCGAGCAGGATGGTGGGCGCGCTGCGTACGCGCTCCAGCCGCCCCGGCGAGCTGGCGGTGGCGAAGCCCTCCCGGACCGCCTCGACGTCGAGCTGCCGCTTCGCCCCGGCGCCGAGGAACGCCTCGACCGCCGCCAACGCCACCGCCGCGTTCTGCGCCTGGTGGGCACCGTGCAGCGGGATGAAGACCTCCTCGTAGACGCCGCCGAGGCCCTGGAGGGTGAGCACCTGCCCGCCGACGGCGACCGCCCGCCGCAGCACCCCGAACTCGGCGCCCTCCCGGGCGATGGTCGCGCCCACCTCGGCGCAGCGCTCCAGGATCGGCCCGGCGGCCTCCTCCTCCTGCGCCGCCGAGATCACCGTCGCGCCCTTGTGGATGATCCCCGCCTTGGCCAGCGCGATGTCCTGGATGGTGTCGCCGAGCCACTCGGTGTGGTCCAGCCCGACCGGGGTGAGCACGCACACCCCGGCCTGGAGCACGTTGGTCGCGTCCTCGGCCCCGCCCAGGCCCACCTCGACCACCGCCACGTCCACCGGGGCGTCGGCGAAGGTGGCGAAGGCCAGCGCGGTGGTCATGTCGAAGTACGTCAGCGGCTCCGCCGAGCGCTCGTCGACCAGCCGGGCCAGCGGCTCGATCTCCCGGTACGTGGCGACGAACCGCCCCTCGTCCACCGGCTCGCCGTCCAGGCTGATCCGCTCCCGGACGCTCTCCAGGTGCGGGCTGGTGTAGCGGCCGGTGTGCAGCCCGAACGCCCGCAGCAGCGAATCGATCATCCGGGCCGTCGAGGTCTTGCCGTTGGTCCCGGTCAGGTGGATCGACGGGTACGCCCGCTGTGGGCTGCCGAGCAGGTCCAGCAGCGACTCGATCTTGTCCAGCTCGAAGGCCATGCGGGTGAAGCCGCGGCCGGCCAGCTCGGCCTCGACGGCGGCGAAATCGGTGCGGTCGGTCACGAGGGCAGCGCCTCCAGAGCGGCGTCGATGCGGACGAGGTCGGCCTCGGCGACGGCGAGCCGGTCGCGGATCTTGGCGACCACCGGCTCCGGCGCCTTGTCGACGAACGCCGGGTTGCCGAGCTTCGCCCGCGCCTGCGCGGCCTCCTTCTCGGCGGCCGCCCGGTCCTTGGTCAGCCGGGCCCGCTCGGCGGCCACGTCGATCGTCCCCCGGGTGTCCAGGGCCACGCTCACCTCGCCGGGCATGGCGAGCGTCGCGCTGGCCTGGAAGTCGTCGCCGGCCGCGTCGAGGCGCACCAGCGACCGGATCAGCGGCTCGTGCGCGGCGATGCCGGCGGCGGCCAGGCCGTCGAGCCGCGCGGCGACCCGCTGCGTCGGGCGCAGCCCCTGGTCCGAGCGGAACCGCCGGATCTCGGTCACGACCCGCTGGAGGGTGCCGACCTCGACCTCCGCGGCGTCGTCGACTCCGGTACGGTCGGCCACCGGCCAGGCGGCGGTCATGACCGTCTCGCCGCCGGTGAGCGCGATCCACAGCTCCTCGGTGACGAACGGGATGACCGGGTGCAGCAGCCGCAGCAGCTGGTCCAGCACGTGCCCGAGCACCCGGCGGGTCGCCTCGGCGGCCGGGCCGCCCTCGGCGAGCACCGGCTTGGTCAGCTCCACGTACCAGTCGCAGACGTCGTCCCAGGCGAAGTGGTAGAGCAGGTCGCAGACCTTCGCGAACTCGTACGCCTCGAACTGCTCGTCGACCTCGGCGGTGACGTGCGCCAGCCGGGACAGGATCCACCGGTCGACCGTCGAGAGCGTGTCGGCCGCCGGCAGCGGCCCCTCGGTGTGCGCGCCGTTGAGCAGCGCGAACCGGGTGGCGTTCCACAGCTTGTTGCAGAAGTTGCGCGAGCCCTGGCACCACTCCTCGCTGACCGGCACGTCCCCGCCGGGGTTGGCGCCCCGGGCGAGGGTGAACCGGGTGGCGTCGGCGCCGTAGCGGTCGATCCAGTCCAGCGGGTCGACCACGTTGCCGAACGACTTCGACATCTTCTTGCCGAACTGGTCGCGGACCATGCCGTGCAGGGCCACCGTGTCGAACGGCTGCCGGCCGTCCATCGCGTACAGGCCGAACATCATCATCCGGGCGACCCAGAAGAAGAGGATGTCGTAGCCGGTCACCAGGACGCTGGTGGGGTAGAACTTCGCCAGGTCGGGGGTCTGCTCCGGCCAACCGAGCGTGGAGAACGGCCACAGGCCGCTGGAGAACCACGTGTCCAGCACGTCCTCGTCCTGGTGCCAGCCCGCGCCGGTCGGCGGCTGCTCGTCCGGGCCGACGCAGACGATCTCGCCGTCCGGGCCGTACCAGACGGGGA
This sequence comes from Micromonospora sp. ZG13, assembly GCF_059359355.1. Taxonomy (NCBI): domain Bacteria; kingdom Bacillati; phylum Actinomycetota; class Actinomycetes; order Micromonosporales; family Micromonosporaceae; genus Micromonospora; species Micromonospora sp. ZG13. The sequence continues at coordinate 2,430 of NZ_JCADBQ010000021.1, read as the reverse complement.
TGCGGTGGCCCCACCAGAGCTGCCGCGAGATGCACCAGTCGTGCATGTTGTCGACCCAGGCGAAGTACCGCTTGGCCAGCTCCGCCGGCTCGATCTTCACCCGGCCGTCGCGCACCGCGTCGCCCGCCGCCTTGGCCAGCGGGGCGGTGTTGACGAACCACTGGAGCGACAGCCGGGGCTCGACGGTCGTCTTGCACCGGGAGCAGTGCCCCACCGCGTGCACGTACGGCCGCTTCTCGGCGACGATCCGGCCCTGCTCGCGCAGCGCGGCGACGATCGCGGGACGGGCCTCGTACCGGTCCAGGCCCTGGAACGGGCCGTGCGCGGTGATGACGCCCCGCTCGTCCATGATCGTCAGCGACGGCAGGTCGTGCCGCTGGCCGATCTCGAAGTCGTTCGGGTCGTGCGCGGGGGTCACCTTGACCATGCCGGTGCCGAAGCTCGGGTCGACGTGTTCGTCGGCCACGATCGGGATCCGCCGGTCGGTCAGCGGCACGGCCACCTCGGTGCCGATCAGGTGCCGGTAGCGCTCGTCGTCGGGGTGGACGGCGACCGCGGTGTCACCGAGCATCGTCTCGGCCCGCGTGGTGGCGACCACGACGTCGTCGCTGTAGCGGATCGAGATCAGCTCGCCGTCGTCGTCGGTGTGCTCCACCTCGATGTCGGAGAGCGCGGTCAGGCAGCGCGGGCACCAGTTGATGATCCGGTTGGCCCGGTAGATCAGCCCGTCGTCGAAGAGCTTCTTGAACATGGTCTGGACGGCCCGGGACAGGCCCTCGTCCATGGTGAAGCGCTCACGGTCCCAGTCGACGGAATCGCCGAGGCGGCGCATCTGGCCGAGGATCGCGCCGCCGGACTCGGCCTTCCACTGCCACACCCGCTCGACGAACTTCTCGCGGCCCAGGTCGTGGCGGGACAGGCCCTCGCCGGCGAGCTGCCGCTCGACCAGGTTCTGGGTGGCGATGCCGGCGTGGTCCATGCCGGGCAGCCAGAGCGCCTCGTGGCCCTGCATCCGCTTGCGGCGGGTCAGCGCGTCCATCAGCGTGTGCTCGAACGCGTGGCCCATGTGCAGGGAGCCGGTGACGTTGGGCGGCGGGATGACGATGGTGAAGGGGGGCTTGTCGCTGTCCGCCGACGCCCGGAAGTGGCCGGCGGCTACCCACTGCTCGTACCGTCGCTGCTCTACCTCGCCAGGCTGGTACTGGCCGGCAAGGGCGGGGGCGTCGGGGCGTCGGGCATCCAGTCTCTCGGTCACCCTGAAAGTCTACGGAGCGCTTCCCGGGACCCGACGTGCGCCACCTGCTGTTCGCGTACGGTGTCGGCTATGTCCGACGCACATCTCACCGAGCGCCCGGCCGCCGACGGGCCCGAGCCGATCGACCTGACCGACGAGCCCATCCAGCTCAGCAACCGGGACCCGGAGAGCGCCCCGGAGCGGCGGGGGACGTGGTCGAGGCGTCGACGGGTGGCGTGGGCCGTGGCGGCGGTGGTCGGACTCGCGGGAGCCGCCGTGCTCGGTACGGCCGGCATGCGGATCGCCCAGCAGAAGGACGCCGATCTGGCCACCCCCGACCGGGTGGCGGGCCTCGTACGGGACGACAGCGACCGGGCCCGCAGCACGTCCGACTACCTGCGCAGCGGATTCGCCGCCGACATCGACCTGGACAGCAGCTTCGGCACCGTCTACCGCGATCCGGCCGACGAGAAGCGCTCGGTGCTCGTCTTCGGCGGTACGACCCTGCTCTGGCAGCCGGAACGGGACCTGGACAGCCTCTTCAAGCTGCTCACCGACGAGACCGGCAAGGTGACGGGGTTGCGCAAGGTGCCGGCCGGCCGCTTCGGCGGCGTGATGAAGTGCGGCACCACCAGCGGCGACGGCGGCGACTTCGCGGTCTGCGGGTGGGCCGACCACGGCAGCGTGGTGATGGCGATCCTGCCGGGACGCGCCGTCGAGGACGCCGGCCGGCTGTTCCGCTCGATCCGCGAGGAGATCCAGACCCGCGGCTGACGCCTACCGGCGCCTGCTGCACGCCGCTCGGAGTCGAGCGGTCGCCGCCATCGCCGAAAGCACCGGTGCACCGCTGTCACTCCACGAGTGCCGGTCGACGTCCGAGACCGGGGCGCGTTTCCTGCGCGGTGCCCGCGCCCTGCTCCTCGCCGTGCCGGTAGCCCGACGCAGTGGCCCGACGGGAGACCGGATACCCGGGAACCTGGGCGGGTGGCGGCGCCGGGCGTGCACTGCCAGCAGCCAGCAGGCAAACGCCTGCGCGCATGAGCCGTGCACCTCGCCACCCGGAAAAGGGTGCCCAACGCAGTTCAGGGCCACCCCGAAGGGTGACCCTGAACCGAAAGATTGTCCGGCGGTGTCCTACTCTCCCACACCCTCCCGAGTGCAGTACCATCGGCGCTGGAGGGCTTAGCTTCCGGGTT
>NZ_JCADBQ010000020.1:0-99994 GCF_059359355.1 Micromonospora sp. ZG13 | reverse complement strand
AACCCGGAAGCTAAGCCCTCCAGCGCCGATGGTACTGCACTCGGGAGGGTGTGGGAGAGTAGGACACCGCCGGACAATCTTTCGGTTCAGGGTCACCCTTCGGGGTGGCCCTGAACTGCGTTACGGACCCTTTTCGCACGCGGGCCGAAAGCCGAAGCTCGACCGGGCACGGCAGAAGGGCCGTCAGAACGCGTAGCGGACGCGGCAGTACGGCGCCTTCGCGGCGATCAGGTCCGTCAGCGCCGCCACGTAGGCGCCCTTGGCGCCGGTGCGGTAGCGGACGTTCCAGCCGCCGCTTTGCGACCGCTTCGGCTGCTGGATCTCGGGCCGCCACAGCAGCTCCTCGGCCTTCGGGTGCCAGCCGAGGTTCACCTCGTGCAGCCGGTCGTTGTGGGTCAGGAAGATGACCTCGGCGGCGAGCTGCGCCTTGGCGGCGGGCCCGAGCGCGTCGTCGAGCTGGTCGAGCAGCTCCGCCCAGTCGTCCAGCCATCCGTCACGGACCACCACCGGGCTGAAGTTGACGTGCACCTCGTAGCCGGCCGCGACGAAGTCGTCGATGGCGGCCAGCCGCTCGGCGACCGGGGAGGTGCGGATGTCGAGCAGCTTCGCGTCCCGGGCCGGCATCAGCGAGAACCGGACGCGGGTGCGGCCCCGCGGATCCCAGTCGAGCAGGTCACGGTTGACGTGCTTCGTGGCGAACGTGGCCTTCGCCGTCGGCAGGTCCCGGAACAGCGTCACCAGGTCCCGTACGTTGTCGGAGATCCGGGCGTCCAGCGAACAGTCGGAGTTCTCGCCGATGTCGTAGACCCAGGCGGCCGGGTCGCACTGGTTCGGCTCGCCCTTGACGCCCTGCCGGCCGACGTGCCGGCGCAGGTAGCCGCCGATCCGGTCGATGTTGGCGAAGACCGTCACCGGGTTGCTGTAGCCCTTGCGTCGAGGCACGTAGCAGTAGGCGCACGCCATCGCGCAGCCGTTCGCGGTCGACGGGGCGATGAAGTCGGCCGAGCGGCCGTTCGGGCGGGCGGTGAGGGACTTCTTGACCCCCAGCACCAGCGCCTCCGTCTTGATCCGTACCCAGCGGGCGACGTTGGTCTCGTCCCCGTACAGCTCGGGGATGCGGGAGTGGCTGTCGACCTCCACCCGCTCCGCGTCGGGAAAACGCTCCAGCACGGCCCGCCCACGGGGCAGGGCGGCGGCCTCCGGCTCCACGTAGATCCGCCGGATGTCGAACAGCCGTGGGTGCGGGACAGCGTCGGTCACGAAGGGGACAACTGCGGATCCGGCACCGGTGTTCCCCCGTCCGACCTGCCGTTTTCGTGTCCCACCCCCGGGTACCCGTACGCATGCCCGAGGGCCACCTCATCCACCGGTACGCGCGCGAGCAGCACGCCGCGCTCGCCGGGCAGGTCCTCGCCGCGTCCAGCCCGCAGGGCCGCCTGGACGTCCGGCCGTACGACGGGCGACGGCTGCGCGCGGTCGAGGCGTACGGCAAGCACCTGCTCTACCACGTCGACGACGCGCCGGCCCTGCACGTGCACCTCGGCATGCGGGGGCTGTTCCTGCGCCACGGCGACCCGACCGTCCCGCCCCGCACGGGAGTCCGGCTGCGCCTGGCCGGCGCCGGCGTCGCGTACGACCTGATCGCGCCCATCCGCTGCGAACCGCTGCCGGACGACGGCGAACGCGCGCTGCGGGCCTCCCTCGGCCCCGACCCGCTGCGCGCCGACGCCGACGCCGAGGAGGCGGTACGCCGGCTCTGCGCCGCCCGCGGCGCGGTCGGCGCGGCCCTGCTCGACCAGGCCGTGTGGGCGGGCCTCGGCAACGCCTGGCGGGCGGAACTGCTCTTCCTCGCGGGCCTCGACCCGGACACCCGGGCGGTCGGGGCGGCGTCGGCCCGCCTGCTGTGGGAGCTCGCCGTCGGGTACCTGGCGTTGGGGCGCGACGCCGGGCAGGTGGTCAGCGACCCGGCGGCACCCGACGAGCGGTGGGTGTACAAGCGCCCGGCCTGCCGGCGCTGCGGCGCGCCGGTGCGCACCTGGCAGCTGGGCGGTCGCACGGCGTACGCCTGCCCGGTCGACCAGCCCGCCGCGTGACCCGCCTCCGCGCCCGCCCGTCGCCGGCGGCGGGGCCGGCGGCGACGGGCCGACGGTCAGCGGCGGAACCGACGGGAGTCGGCGAGCCGCAGGGCGTTGCACACGTCGACGACGCCCCCGACGTCCCAGGCGATCTCGCCGGCCACCCGCCGGGTGTCCGGGCCGGCCACGATGCCCGCCAGGATGACGACGCGGTTCTGCACGGTCACCACGATCTGCTGGCGGCGGGTGGTCCAGTCGCTGCTCAACCGCTGGGCGACCAGGGCCGCCAGCCGGCCGTCCTCGTCGTCCGGCGAGGGGTCCGGCGGCTGCGGGTGGGACGCGCCCTCGTCCGGGTACGGCCAGGGGATGAGCATGGGTGTTTCCTCTCGGTGCTCTGCCGGCCCCGGGGGCCGGGATCGGTCAGCGGGACGACGCGTCGGTCATGACCGCCGGGGAGAGCCCGCGCGGCTCCGGCCCGGCGACGACGGCCGCCAGCTCGCCGGCCCCGCCGGGGGACAGCCGGCGCAGGGCCTCCTGCGGGCTCGCGAAGATCGGGAACAGCCCGTCGAGCCGCATCGTGTGCAGCACGGTGCGGATGAAGCGGGACGGGGCCGCCAGGCAGAGCACGGCACCGCGCTCGCGGGCGTCGCGGTGCGCCCGGACGAGCAGCCCGAGCCCGGCGGCGTCGATGAGATGGACGCGGGTCAGGTCCACCACCACGTGCCCGCAGACGTCCACGGCCTGCCGCAGGGCGGACCGGAGCTCGTCGGCGGCGTCGGCGTCGATGTCCCCGGCGGCCGTGACCACCGCGACGTCGTCGAGGTGGTCGACGCCCAGCACCCCGCCGCCCGGCTGCCCGCCCTGCCCGACCGTGTCGCCCCCGACGTCGAGACCCGGCAGGCTGCACCGGGGGCAGCGGTGCGGGCCCGTGGCGAACGGCGAGCCGCTCCAGCCGTGTTCGGCCACCAGGGTCCAGACGACCTCGGCGTCGGGCAGGACGCACGCGGTGCCCGTGGCCGTGTCCCCGCAGTTGTCGCAGATCAACGTCATCAGGTGCTCGTCCGGTACGACGGTCATGGTGTCTTCCTCCACGGGAGGTCGGGCCGTGCCATCCGCCGGCCCGCGACCGGCGGCGTCTGGGCGGTGTCGAGGTCCGGCCCCGTGCCCCGCGGCGCGGCGGCGGCGCGTCGCGGGCCGCAGGCCGTGGCGGCCACGAGGACGACGCCGAGGACGGCCGAACCGGCCGGCACGGCGACGCGCCACGCGCCGGACCGGTCGGTGTCGAGGCCGACGATGCGGGCCAGGATGACGCCGAGCAGCGCGGTGACGATCCCCGCCACCAGGGCCAGCCAGAGCGGCACCTCCCGCCGGCGCGGGGTGATCCGCCAGCCCACCCCGGCGACGAGGAGACCGACGGCGAGCGCGGTGACGATACCGGCGACGGTCATTCTGATCCCCTCCTCCGGGACCGGTCGGCCGGCAGGGCCGGACCACGGGCGTGCCCCACCACCCTCGGCGTCGCCCGTGGCGCAGGCCACGCGGTTGTATGACAGTTGCGTGACAAAACCGCTGAACGCCGGACACGGTTGGGCGGCGCTCGTCGCCTTGGGGATGATGCCGGTATGACGGACGTACTGGTGATCGAGGACGACGACCGGATCCGTCTGGCGTTGCTGCTCGCGCTCGAGGACGAGGGCTACCGCGTCCGGGGCGTGGCCAGCGCCGAGGAGGGACTGCTCAGGCAGCGCCAGGAACCGGCCGACACCGTCCTGGTCGACCTGATGCTGCCGGGCCTGGACGGCTTCGAGTGCATCCGGCGGCTGCGCCGCGAGGACGACGTGCCGATCGTGGTGGTCAGCGCCCGCGACGACACCCACGACATCGTCGCGGCGCTGGAGGCGGGGGCCGACGACTACGTGGTCAAGCCGGTGGCGATCAAGGAGCTGTCGGCGCGGCTGCGCGCCCTGCGGCGCCGGGCCCGGGCGGCGCCCGACCCCGTCCCGGTGCTCACGTTCGGGCAGCTGGAGATCAGCCCGGACGCCGGGGAGGTACGCCTGGCGGGGCAGCCGGTGCCGGTCACGCGTACGGAGTTCCGGTTGCTGTGCGAGCTGGCCGAGCACGCCGGCCGGGTGCTGTCGCGCCACCAGCTGCTGCAAAGGGTCTGGGGCTACGACACCGGCGACGAGCGGCTCGTCGACGTGCACGTCGGGCGGCTGCGGCAGAAGATCGAGGACGATCCGGGCAATCCCCGGCACCTGGTCACCCTGCGCGGCCTCGGCTACAAGCTGACCCGGTGAGGCGGCTCGGACTGCGGGCCCGGGTGTCCGCCGGTTTCGCCGTCGGCGCGCTGCTGCTGTCGGCCTCCATGGCGCTGGTCTCGTACGAGCTGACCCGGCGGTCGCTGCTCGACGAGCGGGAGCGCACGGCGGTGCGGGCGGCGTACTTCGACGCGGCGGTGGTGCGTACCGGCCTGGACACGGAGAGCCCCGACGTGGTGGAGGTGCTGCGGTCGCTCGACACCGGCGGGGTCCGCCGCCCGCTGCTGCACCGGGGGGACGACTGGTACGCCCGTACGGCCGACGCCGGCCTGACCGCCGCCATCCCCGTCGACCTGCAACGGCTCGTCCACGCCGGCGAACCGGCCGTGCAGCGGGTCCGGGTCAACGGCCAGCCCACCCTGCTCGTCGGCCTGCCGCTGGCGCCCTCCACCAGCTACTACGAGCTGACGTCGCTGCGGGAGCTGGACCAGACCCTGCGGGTCCTCGCGCTCGCGCTGACCGCCGTGGCCATCGTGGTCGCCGGCTCCGGCGCCGCCCTCGGCTGGTACGCCACCCGGCACAGCCTGCGGCCGTTGACGGCGGTGGCGGACGCCGCGCAGGAGATCGCGGCGGGCAACTTCTCCGCCCGGCTCGCGGCGACCACCGACCCCGATCTGACCCGGCTCTCCACGTCCTTCAACCACATGGTCGACCAGCTCTCGCGCCGCATCGAGCGGGACCGCCGCTTCGCCGCCGACGTCAGCCACGAGCTGCGCTCGCCGTTGCAGACCCTGTCGGCCGCCGCCAGCGTCCTGGCCCGTCGCCGGGCGCACCTCGACGAGCGCACCGCCACCGCGGCGGGGCTGGTGGCCGACGAGATCACCCGGTTCCAGCAGCTCGTCAACGACCTCATCCAGCTCGCCCGCAGCGACCAGCCGGTCGACCGGACGCCGGTCGACGTGGCGGCGCTGGCCCGCCGGGCCTGCCAGGCACGCGGGCTGCCCGACACCCTCGTACGGGTCGAGCGGGACGTCGCCCCCACCTGGCTGGTCGACGAGCGTCGGGTCGAGCAGATCCTGGCCAACCTGGTCGACAACGCGCTGCGCCACGGCGGCGGGCCGGTGGCCGTACGGCTGTCGCAGCGCGACGGCACGGGGATCGTCGAGGTCGACGACGAGGGGCCGGGTGTGCCACCGGAGGATCGGGAGATCATCTTCGACCGCTTCGTCCGGGGCCGGGCCGCGCACTCGCGCGCCGACGGCGACGGCACGGGGCTCGGGCTCGCGCTCGTCGCCGAGCACGTCGCCGCGCACCGGGGGCGGGCCAGCGCGGGCGATCGCCCCGGCGGGGGCGCCTGCTTCCGGGTCGAGCTGCCCGGAGCGCTGTCGTGACCGCCCGTACGCCCGCGAGCCGGCCGCCCGCCGTGACCGCCCGCCCGCCCGCGAGCCCGTCGCCGGTGCCCCGCCGGTGGGCGTGGCGGTCGGGCCGGTGGCGCGGCGTCGGCGGTGCGCTCGTCGTCCTGGGGCTGCTGGCCGGCTGCGGCGTACCGACCGAGGACGTCCCGCGCACCGTGGCGCCTCCGCCCGGCCCGTTCCCCTCGCCGGGGACGGTCGCCGCGACGCCGAGCCCCACTCTGGCGACGGGTCGGACGACCGCGGTCCTCTGCTTCGTCCGCGACGACCGGCTGGTCCGCGTCGAGCGTCGCGTCGACGGCACGCCCACCGTCGACGCCCAGCTCCAGCACCTGCTGGCCGGCCCGACCCCCGCCGAACGCGAGACCGGGCTCACGACGGCCCTGCCCGGGGCCGTGCCGGCGGCCACCGCCCGGCCACGCGGCACCGAGGTCGACGTGGAACTCGGCGGAACCGGCGACGAGACGGGCCGCAGCGACGAGGTCCTCGCCTTCGGCCAGATCGTCTGCACCCTCACCGCCCGCTCCGACGTCGACACCGTGGCCTTCCTCCGGGGCGGTGCCCCGCTGGGGGTGCCGCGCGCCGACGGCTCGCTGTCGCGGCGACCCCTCGCCGCCGACGACTACGCCGGCCTCGTCGCCCCCCGCTGACGGACCGCCCCGACGGCGGGGCTCCGTTCGGCCTTCCCGGCGGCGGCCCCGTCGGCCGTTCGGACGCCTGCCGTCGGCGCGCGGACGGTGGCCGACCACCGGTGCGGGTCCGGCGGGTCAGCCGCTGAAGGCGGCGAGGAACCGGTCGCGGAAGGCGTCCATCGGCCAGACCGGTGCGCGCGGACCCGGCCGGAGGCCCTCGTCCCAGCCCCAGCCCGAGATCCGGTCGAGCACCGCCGGGTCCCGGGTGACGACGGTGACCGGGACGTCCCGGCCCGCCCCGGCACCGGTGACGACCGGGGCGGGCTGGTGGTCGCCGAGGAAGACCAGCACCAGGTCGTCGTCGCCGTGGGTCTCCAGGTAGGACACGAGGGTGGACAGCGAGTACTCGACGGACCGGCGGTAGCCGGCGCGCGGCTGCGACGACGGGTTGCCGGTGCTCGCGTCGTGGAAGACGGTCCCGTCGCCGAGTTCGGCCCAGTCGACGAGGCGCGGGATCCTCGTCCAGGGGGAGTGGCTGGACACCAGCGCGATCTCGGCCATCACCGGGGCGCGGTCCGCCCGTGCGCGTTCCAGGCGCTCGAAGGCCGCCAGTGTGTACTGGTCGGGCATCGGCGCGTAGCCGAACTTCGGTCCCCGGTAGCCGAGGCTGCGGCCGTCGTAGAAGCGCTGGTAGCCGAAGAAGGCCCCCTCCGGCCAGGGGCGGTTGGCGGCCGGCATCACGCCGACGGTGCGCCACCCGGCCCGCCCGAAGGCGCCGCCCAGCGTCAACCGGTCGCTGGCCAGCAGGCTGCGGTGCCGCTGGTCGTTGTCGACCCACATCCCGGACAGCAGCGTCGCGTGGGCCAGCCAGCTTCCGCCGCCGGTGGTCGGTGAGGTGAGGTATCCGCTGCGGGAGGCGAAGCCGGCCGCCCGCAGCCGGCGGTCCCCGTCGGCCAGCACGGCACCCACGCCAGGGGCGTACTCCGGGTCCTGCACCGCGTCGCGCCCGTAGCTCTCCACGAAGGCGACCACCACGTCCTTGCCGCGCAGCGCGCCCAGCAGGCGCTCGCCGGACGTGTCCCGGAACGCGTCGTCGCCGACCTGGGCCGCGAAGACCTCCCGGTCGCGCAGCCGGGCGCGCACCTGGAGCGCGTGGGCGCCGACCAGGTCGGTCGCGGCGACGTCGGCAACCGGCACGCCCGGGGACACCCGCACGCCGAACGCGGCGCAGGCCAGCCAGACGACCACCAGCGCCGCGACGGTACGCCGGGTGGCCGCACGGTGCCGGGCGAGCAGCGGGGCCAGCCGCAGCACCGACCGCGTCGTCGCGAGGAGCAGGGCGGCGAGCAGCAGCACGGTTACGACGACCGCGCCGGCGGCGCCCGCCCGGCCCACCGAGTCGGTGAGGAACCCGAGCGCGTCGTCGAGCAGGGCCCAGTCGAGCACGAGGTCGAAGGGGCGGCCGAGCGTCGCGAGGAAGCCGAGGTCGGCCAGCTTCAGCACGGCCAGCAACCCGAGCGACGCGCCGGCGAGCGCCGCCACCGGCCGCCGCGCGCGTGTCGGCAGGGCGAGCAGCAGGGCGACGACGAGCAGCCCTTCGAGGGGTACCCGCACGAATGCGCCGGGCGTGAGTTGGGCGGGCTGGTGGGGCGCCGTCAGGGCGGCCAGCACGAGCAGGGCGGCCAGTGCGGTCCCCGCCCACGCCGTACCCGGTCGCCGCCCGTCCGCTGCGTCGGGAGCACGGCCGCGCATCCCGACAGCCGGCCGGCCACGCCCGTCCGGCGACGGGCTCGGTCCGGCCCCGCGCGGCGGGTTCGGTTCGGCCCCGCGCGGCGGGTTCGGTTCGGCTTCGCGCGGCGGGTTCGGGTGGGTCACCGGCGGCGGCGACGTCGGGTCAGTCACGGGCGGCGGCGAGGTCGGGGCTTACCGGCGCGGGCCGGACCCGGCGGTGCGCGACGGCCGGCGGCGCCGCCCCCGCGGAGCGGTGCCGCCACAGCCACGCGACGTCGCGGCCGAACGACTCGACGAGCAGGGCCAGCGCGACCGCCAGCACCAGCGCGTCGCCCGGCCCGGGCAGCACCCCGGCCGCCGCGACCAGCAGCAGCACGCCCTGCGCCGCCGCGACGACCTTGCGCCAGTACCGCGCCGGCAGCGGCCGGCGCAGCCAGGGCAGCACCCACCCGGCGGCGACGAACGCGTACCGCATGGCGCCGAGGGCGAGCACCCAGACGCCCACGGCCGGCGCGACGGCCGCCCCGAGGACGAGGATGAGGAACGCGTCGACCTCCATGTCGAAGCGGGCCCCCAGCGCGCTGGCGGTGCCGGTACGCCGGGCCACGTACCCGTCCACGGCGTCGAGGGCCAGCGCCACGGCGGTCAGGGCGACCAGCGTCCCGGCCGGAGCGGGCCGGTCGACGCCGGCCGAAACGAGCGCGTCGCCGGTCAGCGCCGTCACGGCGCCGACGAGGAGCGCCCGGGCCAGGGTCACCCGGTCGGCGGGCCCCAGGGCGTGCGAGCCCGACCCGCGCAGCCCCCGGTCGAGGGTCAGGCACAGCACCGCCCCGTACGCGCCCCCGGCGAGCCAGCCCGCCGGGCCGAGGCCGACCGTCGCGGCCAGCCCCGCCAACAGGACAATCTGGACGATCAACCCGATCGCCGGGCCTTTTCGAACCGTGGGCACCGTGCCTCCGTGTCTATGGTCGACGACTTCCGACAGGAACTACGGGAAACACCGCCGTTCGGTTCGCTGCGGACACGGGTGAGGAGGAGCCGGTGACCGGTGAGGCGCGCGCCTTCTGGCTGCGTACGCCCGGCAGAGGGGAGATCCGGTCGGTGCCGCTGGCCGCCCCCGGCCCGGGTGAGGTGCTCGTGCGCAGCCGGTACTCCGGGGTCAGCCGCGGCACGGAGACGCTCGTCTTCGCCGGCCGGGTTCCCGCCGACCAGTACGCGGCGATGCGCGCCCCGTTCCAAGAGGGCGACTTCCCGGGGCCGGTGAAGTACGGCTACCTCAACGTGGGAGTGGTCGAGCAGGGCCCCGCCGAGCTGCGCGGCCGGACCGTGTTCTGCCTGCACCCGCACCAGAGCGCGTACGTCGTACCGGCCGAGGCGGTGGTGCCCGTGCCCGACGCGGTGCCGCCCGCCCGCGCGGTGCTCGCCGGGACGGTGGAGACGGCGGTGAACGCCCTGTGGGACGCCGCGCCCCTGGTCGGCGACCGGGTGAGCGTGGTCGGCGCCGGCATGGTGGGCTGCTGCGTGGCGGCGCTGCTGGCCCGCTTCCCCGGCGTACGGGTGGAGCTGGTCGACACCGACCCGACCCGGGCGGAGGTGGCCGCCGCACTCGGCGTCGGGTTCGCGCTGCCGCAGGGGGCGACCGGCGGACGGGACCTCGTGGTGCACGCCAGCGCGACGGCCGCCGGTCTGCAACGCTCCCTGGAACTGCTCCGGCCGGAGGGCACCGTGGTGGAGCTGAGCTGGTACGGCGACCGCACCGTCGCGCTGGCGCTGGGCGGGGCGTTCCACTCCGGCCGGTTGACCGTACGCGCCAGCCAGGTGGGCGCCGTGGCGCCGGCCCGGCGGGACAGCCGCAGCTTCGCCGACCGGCTCGGGCTCGCCCTGGACCTGCTCGCCGATCCCGCCTTCGACGCGCTGCTCACCGGCGGGTCCCGCTTCGCGGAGCTGCCCGACGTGCTGGCCCGGCTGACCGCCGGTAGCCTCCCCGCCCTGTGCCACCTCATCACCTACGACGGAGAGTGACCCGTGTTCAGCGTGACCGTCCGAGACCACATGATGATCGCTCACAGCTTCCGGGGCGAGGTGTTCGGCCCGGCGCAGCGCCTGCACGGGGCCACGTTCGTCGTCGACGCCACGTTCCGCCGCCGGGACCTCGACGCCGACGGCGTGGTGGTCGACATCGGGCTGGCCACCGCCCAGCTCAGGGCCGTGCTCGGGGGACTGACCTACCGCAACCTCGACGACGAGCCGGCCTTCGCCGGGGTGAACACCACCACCGAGGTGCTGGCCCGCGCGGTCGCCGACCGCCTGGCCGAGCGGGTACGCGCCGGTGACCTCGGCGCGGGCGCCCGCGCCCTGGCCGGCATCACCGTCACGCTGCACGAGTCGCACGTCGCCTGGGCCAGCTACGAACGGTCGCTGTGAATGGCGACGGTGCACGTCGTGCTGCCGAACGACATCGACGACCCGGCCGAGCCGAGCGGCGGCAACGGCTACGACCGCCGGCTCTGCCGGGGCCTCGCGGCGGCCGGCTGGACGGTCCGCGAGCACGCCGTGCCCGGCGACTGGCCCCACCCCGACCGGGCCGCGCGCGCCGGGCTCGCCGAAGTGCTCGCGGCGCTGCCCGACGCCTCGCCCGTCCTGCTCGACGGGCTGGTGGCCTCGTGCGTGCCGGAGGTGCTGACCCCGCACGCCCGGCGGCTGCGCGTTGTCGTCCTCGTGCACCTGCCGCTGGAGCACGACGCCGAGGCCGCCGCCCTGTCCGTTGCCGTCGCGGTCGTCACCACCAGCGAGTGGACCCGGCGGCGCCTGCTGGACCGGTACGCGCTGCCGCCCGACCGGGTGCACGTCGCCCGGCCCGGCGTGGACCCGGCCCCGCCCGCGCCAGGGTCACCGGCCGGGGGGAACCTGCTCTGCGTCGCCGCCCTCACCCCGCACAAGGGCCACGACGTGCTGGTGGAGGCGCTGTCGACCGTCGCCGACCCGCCCTGGAGCTGCGTCTGCGTGGGGCCGCTGACCCGGGACCCGGGGTTCGTGGCGGCCCTGCGCCGGCGGGTCGGCGGGCGCGGGCTCGCCGACCGGGTGCGCCTGGTCGGCCCCCGCACCGGGGCGGCCCTGGACGCCGCGTACGCCGCTGCCGACCTGCTGGTGCTGCCCTCGCGCCGGGAGACGTACGGCATGGTGGTCACCGAGGCCCTCGCGCGGGGCGTGCCGGTGCTGGCCACGGCGGCCGGCGGGCTGCCCGAGGCGCTGGGCCGCGCGCCCGGCGGGGCGGCGCCGGGCCTGCTCGTACCGCCCGACGACCCGACGGCCCTGGCCGGCGCGCTGCGGCGCTGGCTCGGCGAGCCCGCCCTGCGCCGGGCGCTGCGGCGGGCGGCGCGGGCGCGGCGGCAGACGCTCGACGACTGGGCCGTGCCCGCGACCGTCGCGGGCGCGGTGCTGGCCGGGGTGATGGCGGCATGACCGGGCAGTTGCCGCCGCACTTCGCGGCCTGGCTGGCGCTGCGGGAGCCCGCCGACGCGGCGGCCCGCGCCGTGGACCTGGTGGATGTCGTGCGTTGCCGGCTGGCCGGCGCCGGGCCGCTCGTCGTGCACGACCTCGGCGCCGGCACCGGCTCCATGGGTCGCTGGCTGGCGCCGCTGCTGCCCGGCCCGCAGCACTGGATCCTGCACGACCGCGACGCCGACCTGCTCGCCCGCGCGGCCGCCGGGATGCCCGCCGCCGCCGGTGACGGCGCCCCGGTCACCGCCGGTGCCCGCGCCGGCGACCTCACCCGGTTGACCGCCGCCGACCTGTCCGACGCGTCGCTGGTCACCGCGTCCGCCCTGCTGGACATGCTCACCGCGCAGGAGATCGAGCGGCTCGTGGCGGCCTGTGCCGCCGCCGGCCGCCCGACCCTGCTGGCCCTGTCGGTGACCGGCCGGGTGCGGCTCACCCCGGCGGACCCGTGGGACGGGCGGATCGCCGCCGCGTTCAACGACCACCAGCGTCGTACGGTCGACGGACGGGCCCTGCTCGGGCCGGACGCCGTTCGCGCCTGCGCGGCGGCCTTCGCCCGGCACGGCCTCGACGTGCTCGTGCGGCCCAGCCCGTGGCGGCTCGGCCCGCAGCAGGCGGAGCTGGTCGGCGAGTGGTTCACCGGCTGGCTCGACGCCGCCTGCGCACAGCGGCCCGAGCTGACCGGCCCGACCCGGTCGTACGCCCGCCGGCGCCGCGCCGAGATCGCCGCCGGCCGGCTGGACGTGCTGGTCGACCACCTCGACCTGCTGGCCGGCGGTGGGTGAACCGCACGCCCCGCCCGTGCGTGCCGATGGGCGGGGCGATCGTCGGGGGAGGACCGGGATGGCGGCGGGCACGACGCGCCGGTTCTGGCCGTGGGCACGGCTGGTCGGCGGCGGGGGACTGCTGGCCGTCCTGCTGGGCTGGCTCGGCACCGGCCCGTTCCTCGCCGGGCTGCGCCTGATCGACGCCCCGGCGCTGGCCGCCGCCGTCGGCATCGGAGCGCTCACCACGGGCTGCTGCGCCTGGCGGTGGAGCCTCGTGGCGGGCGGGCTGGGCGTACGGCTGCCGCTGCCGACGGCGGTCGCGCACTGCTACCGCGCGGTGTTCCTGAACGCGACGCTTCCCGGCGGTGTGCTCGGCGACGTGCACCGGGCGGTGCGGCACGGCCGCGACGTCGGCGACGTCGGCCGGGGTGTGCGCGCGGTGGTGTGGGAACGCGCCGCCGGGCAGGTCGTGCTGGCCGTCGTGGCGGTGGTCGTGCTCGCCGTCTTCCCGTCGCCGGTGCGGCCCCACCTGCCGGCGGTGGCGGGGCTGCTGGCGGCGGCCGGGCTGGGCGTCGTCCTGCTGGCCCGCGCGCTGCCCACCACCGGCGCGTCGCGGTGGGCGCGTGCGGCGCGCGCGGCGGCGGCCGACGTCCGGGCCGGGCTGCTCGGCCGCCGCGCCTGGCTGGGCGTGGTCGTGGCCTCCACCGTGGCCGTCGCCGGCCACCTGGCCACCTTCGTGCTGGCCGCGCGCACCGCCGGCTCCACCGCGCCGCTGGCCCTGCTGGTGCCGCTGACGCTGCTGGCGCTGCTGGCCATGGGGGTGCCGGCGAACGTGGCCGGCTTCGGTCCCCGCGAGGGCGTGGCGGCGTGGGCGTTCGGCGCCGCCGGCCTGGGCGCCGCCGAGGGCGTCGCCACCGCCACGGTGTACGGGGCCCTGGTGCTCGCCGCGAGCCTGCCTGGCGCCGCCGTCCTGCTGGTCCGCCGTGCCCGTGTGCCCGCCGACACCGTCTGACGAGGAGCCCGATGTCCGAAGCCCCGCCCGCCGCCGCCGTCCGCACGCAGGTCACGGTGCCGCTGCGGTTCCCCGACGGATACCGTGCCACCGCCCGGGTGTTCTCCTTCGACGGTCTCGTCGACGGCCGGGAACACCTCGCGTTCGGCCTCGGCGACCGGACCGGCCCCGTCGACGCTGACGCGGCACCCCCGAGGCCGCCGCTGGTGCGCCCGCACAGCGAGTGCCTGACCGGGGACGTGTTCGGCAGCCGGCGCTGCGACTGCGGCCCACAGTTGCGGGAGGCGGTCGAACGCGTCGCTGCCGCCGGCGGCTACCTGCTCTACCTGCGGCAGGAGGGACGCGGCATCGGCCTGTACGCCAAGCTCGACGCGTACGCGTTGCAGGACGCGGGGCTGGACACCTACGAGGCGAACCTGGCGCTGGGGCGCCGGCCCGACGAACGCGACTACACGGTGGCCGCGCAGATGCTCGCCGCGCTGGGCGTGGACCGGGTCGCCCTGCTCAGCAACAACCCGGACAAGGCCGCGCAGCTGACCCGGCTCGGGGTCGCCGTCGCCGAGCGCGTACCCACCGGGGTGTACCTGTCGGGCGCGAACGCCGGCTACCTGGCGGCGAAGGCCGGGCGTGGCGGGCACGCCCTCGACCTGCCCTTCGTCCGTGACTGAGCGCCCGTACGTCCTGCTCAGCTGTGCGACGTCACTCGACGGCTACCTCGACGACGCCAGCGGGCAGCGGCTGCTGCTGTCCAACGAGGCCGACCTGGACCGGGTCGACGAGGTGCGGGCCGGCTGCGACGCGATCCTGGTCGGCGCGGGCACGGTCCGCCGCGACGATCCCCGGCTACTGGTCCGTTCCGCGCGGCGGCGCGCCGAACGCGTGGCGCGGGGCCTGCCCGCCTCACCGACCAAGGTGACGGTGACCGGCTGTGGCGACCTGGATCCGGCGGCCCGCTTCTTCACCACCGGCGACGCCGAGCGGATCGTCTACTGTGCCACGCCCGCGGTGGAGAAGACGGGGGAGCGGCTGGCCGGCCGGGCCACCGTGGTGGACGCGGGCGAACCGGTGGACCCGGCGTGGGCGCTGGCGGACCTCGCGGCCCGGGGCGTCGACCGGCTGATGGTGGAGGGCGGGGCGAACGTGCTCGGGCAGTTCCTCACCGCCGGCCTCGCCGACGAACTGCACCTGGTGCTGGCCCCGTTCTTCGTCGGCGACGGGCGGGCTCCGAGGTTCGTCGGCGACGGCAGCTTCCCCTGGCATCCCGGCCACCGGGCCCGGGTGGCGGAGACCCGCCAGATCGGCGACGTGGTGCTGGTCCGCTACGCGTTGTCGGAGCGCTGCGACGCGGGCTGAGCGGGCACCACCCCGAGCGCCTCGTCCACCCGCTCCAACACGGCGACGTCGTCGCGGCCGACGCCGCGCAGCAGGTCGATGGCGGTCGCCCGGATCTGGCCGACGATCATCGTGACGGGCAGCGCCGGGTCGGCCGCGAGCAGTCGACCGGCGACCCGGACCGCGGTCATGGCCGCCTCGTCGGCGCGCGCCGCGTGGCGGTCGGCGTCCTCGCCGGTGAGGTCGGTCGCCACCGCCTCGCCCGCGGCGCGTACGGCGGCGGCCAGGGCGGGCAGCGCGTCGCCCAGCTCCGGCGGCGTCCCGGCGCACAGCCGGGTCAGCGTCACCCCGGCGCGGACCAGCACCCGGACGTTGCGGACGGCGTAGTCCAGCTGCCGGGTGGTCGCCTCCACGTCGCGCACCTGCCCGACGTGCCGCCGCCGGCGGACGTGGAACCGCAACGTCTCCCCGGTGGCCCGGACCGCCGTGCGCAGCTGGTCGACGCAGTCGTCCAGTTCCCGGGCCCGCTCCAGCGCCGCCCGGGCGGCGGTCTCGTCGCAGCGGGCGAGCGCGCCGTCGAGCTCGTCGAGCACGTCGGCCAGGTCGGCGAAGCTCTGCCGGGCCTGGCCGACCAGCGGAGCGAGGGGGTCGCGGGCCGCCAGGAGCTGGCTCGCGGCCAGGGCGACCGCGCCGCCGATCAGCGCGTCGACGAACCGGAAGGGCATCAGCGTGCCGCTGGGCGCGGCGACCGCCACCAGGTACATGGCGGAGACCGCCGCCTGCACCACGAGGGTGGTGCGCGCCCCGATCGCCACCATCAGGCCGGTGGTCAGCGTCAGCACCAGGAAGACGGTGCCGGTGCCGGGGCCGAGCGCGTACACGAGCAGTTCGGCGACGAGCACGCCGGCCGCGACCCCGAGCAGGATCTCCACCGTCTGCCGGACCCGCCGCCCCCGCGCCTCGCCCAGGACGACCAACGCGGCCGTGGGCGCGAAGAACGGGTCCGGGTGACCGATCACCCGCGCGGCGAGCATCCAGGCGACGGTCGCGGCGAGCGTCAGCTCGACCACCGACCTGCCGTCGTGCCGGATCCGCCCACCCACGCCCCGCCACCACTGCCGCACCGTCCGTACCCCTTTTCCGGCGGGGCGGGCTCCACACCGGACCCGCTCGCCGGGCCGGCGTGGAGGACCGCCCGGCGAGTCCCCGTCCCGGTCACACCGGTTCGAGCGTCGCCTCTACCCGCGCCGGGCGTTCGGTAACCGTGCTGGTCACCGCGCCGCGGCGGGCCAGCCGTGGCCCGGCGGCGGTGCGCGCGCGGGCGGCGGGCGGGCTGTGCATACTTGCGCGGTCGATGTTGTGCCGGCGGGCGGGCCCCCGGCTGCTGCGCGAGGTGGTTGTGGTGGTCGAGAAGACGGCGTCGCGGCGCAACCCGACGGCCGGTGGCGCCGCGGCGATGGCCGACCCGGGGCTGCGGCAACTGCTGGCCGGCCTGACGGCGGTGCGCGACGGTGACTTCGGCACCCGCCTGCCGGAGGACGCCGACGGCCTGCTCGGGGAGATCGCCACCGTCTTCAACGGCATGGTGGACCAGCTGTCGCTGTTCACCTCCGAGGTGACGCGGGTGGCCCGGGAGGTGGGCACCGAGGGCCAGCTCGGCGGCCAGGCCGAGGTGCCCGGGGTGTCGGGCACCTGGAAGGACCTCACCGACTCCGTCAACGCCATGGCGGGCAACCTGACCGATCAGGTGCGCGACATCGCCGAGGTTGCCACGGCGGTGGCCCGGGGCGACCTGTCGCAGAAGATCACCGTGGACGTGCGCGGCGAGATCCTGGAGTTGAAGATCACCATCAACACGATGGTGGACCAGTTGTCGTCGTTCGCCGACGAGGTGACGCGGGTGGCCCGGGAGGTCGGCAGCGAGGGCCGCCTCGGCGGCCAGGCCGAGGTGCCCGGGGTGGCCGGCACCTGGCGCGACCTCACCGACTCGGTGAACTTCATGGCCGGCAACCTGACCAGCCAGGTACGCAACATCGCCCAGGTCACGACCGCCGTGGCCCGGGGCGACCTGTCGCAGAAGATCACCGTCGACGCCCGGGGCGAGATCCTGGAGCTCAAGAGCACGATCAACACGATGGTGGACCAGTTGTCGTCGTTCGCCGACGAGGTGACGCGGGTGGCCCGGGAGGTCGGCACCGACGGGCGGCTCGGCGGTCAGGCGCAGGTCAGCGGCGTCGCCGGCACCTGGCGCGACCTCACCGACTCGGTGAACTCGATGGCGGTCAACCTCACCGACCAGGTGCGCAGCATCGCCCAGGTGGCCACGGCGGTGGCCCGGGGGGACCTGTCGCAGAAGATCACCGTCACCGCCCACGGCGAGATCCTGGAGCTGAAGAACACCATCAACACGATGGTGGACCAGTTGTCGTCGTTCGCCGACGAGGTGACGCGGGTGGCCCGGGAGGTCGGCACCGAGGGTCGCCTCGGCGGCCAGGCCGACGTCAAGGGCGTCTCCGGCACCTGGAAGGACCTGACCGAGTCGGTCAACGTCATGGCGGACAACCTCACCGCCCAGGTACGCAGCATCGCCGAGGTGACCACCGCCGTGGCGAAGGGCGACCTGACCCAGAAGATCCGCGTCGACGCGCGCGGCGAGATCCTGGCGTTGAAGGAGACCATCAACACGATGGTCGACCAGCTCTCGGCGTTCGCCGACGAGGTGACGCGGGTGGCCCGGGAGGTCGGCACCGAGGGCCGCCTCGGCGGTCAGGCCCGGGTGTCCAACGTGGCCGGCACCTGGAAGGACCTCACCGACAACGTCAACGAGATGGCCAACAACCTCACCAACCAGGTGCGCTCGATCGCGCTGGTCGCCACCGCCGTCGCGCAGGGCGACCTGAGCCGGCAGATCACCGTGGAGGCCAAGGGCGAGGTGGCCGTGCTCGCCCAGACGATTAACACGATGGTCGGCACGCTCGGCGCCTTCGCCGACGAGGTGACGCGGGTGGCCCGCGAGGTCGGCACCGAGGGCCGCCTCGGCGGCCAGGCCCGGGTGCCGAACGTGGCCGGCACCTGGAAGGACCTCACCGACAACGTCAACTCGATGGCGAACAACCTCACCGGCCAGGTACGCAACATCGCCCAGGTGACCACCGCGGTGGCCCAGGGCGACCTGACCAGGAAGATCGACGTCGACGCGCGCGGCGAGATCCTGGAACTCAAGACCACCATCAACACGATGGTGGACCAGCTCTCGTCGTTCGCGGCCGAGGTGACCCGGGTGGCCCGGGAGGTCGGCAGCGAGGGCCGCCTCGGCGGGCAGGCCGAGGTGGAGGGCGTCTCCGGCACCTGGAAGCGGCTCACCGAGAACGTCAACGAGCTGGCCGGGAACCTCACCCGCCAGGTGCGCGCCATCGCCGAGGTGACCAGCGCCGTGGCCACCGGCGACCTGACCCGCTCCATCACCGTGGACGCCCCCGGCGAGGTCGGCGAGCTGAAGGACAACATCAACTCGATGGTGGAGTCGCTGCGCGAGACCACCCGGACCAACCAGGAACAGGACTGGCTCAAGACGAACCTGGCCCGCATCTCGGGCCTCATGCAGGGCCACCGCGACCTGGACGTGGTCGCCGGCCTGGTGATGAACGAGCTGGCCCCGCTGGTCTCCGCGCAGCTCGGCACCTTCCTGCTGGTCGACGACGGCCCGGACCGGGCCGGCCTGCGGGTGGTGGGCGGGTACGGGCACGACACCTCCGGCCGCCGGTATGCCCTCGGCGACTCCCTCGTCGGGCAGGCCGCGGTGAGCAAGCGGGCCATCGTGGTGGACGCCGTACCGGCCGACTACGTCACGGTCTCCTCCAGCCTCGGCGCCGCCGCCCCGCTGCACCTGGTGGTGCTGCCGATCCTCTTCGAGGACCAGGTGCTCGGGGTCATCGAGCTGGCCAGCATGAGCCGCTTCACCGAGGTGCAGCGCGACTTCCTCGACCAGCTGACCGAGACCATCGGCGTCAACGTCAACACCATCGTCGCCAACGCCCGTACCGACGTGCTGCTCACCGAGTCGCAGCGCCTCGCCGCGGAG
Source organism: Micromonospora sp. ZG13 (assembly GCF_059359355.1). NCBI lineage: Bacteria > Bacillati > Actinomycetota > Actinomycetes > Micromonosporales > Micromonosporaceae > Micromonospora > Micromonospora sp. ZG13. Next base: position 81,196 of record NZ_JCADBQ010000020.1, on the reverse strand, counting down.
TTGCAGGCCCGCTCGGAGGAGTTGCAGGCCCGCTCGGAGGAACTCCAGCGCTCCAACGCCGAACTGGAGGACAAGGCGGCCCTGCTGGCCCGGCAGAACCACGACATCGAGACGAAGAACTCCGAGATCGAGCAGGCCCGCCAGGAGCTGGAGACCCGCGCCCAGCAGCTCGCGCTCGCCTCCAAGTACAAGTCGGAGTTCCTCGCCAACATGAGCCACGAGCTGCGTACGCCGCTGAACTCGCTGCTCATCCTCGCCCAGCTGCTCGCGCAGAACCCGAACCGCAACCTGACCCCCAAGCAGGTCGAGTACGCCACGGTCATCCACTCGGCCGGCACCGACCTGCTCCAGCTCATCAACGACATCCTCGACCTGTCCAAGGTGGAGGCCGGGAAGATGGACATCAACCCGGAGACCTTCGAGCTGGCCGCGCTGCGCGACTACGTCGACGCGACGTTCCGGCCGCTGACCACGCCCCGGGGCCTGGAGCTGGAGATCAGCACGGGGCCGGGCGTGCCGACGGAGCTGCACACCGACGAGCAGCGGCTGCGGCAGGTGCTGCGCAACCTGGTCTCCAACGCGGTGAAGTTCACCGAGAAGGGGCGGGTGCGGCTGCGCATCGAGCGGGCCGCGCCGGGGGAGCTGCCCGAGGGCCTCGCCGAGACCGACACCGTCATCGCGTTCCGGGTGATCGACACCGGCATCGGCATCGCCGAGCAGCACCTGACCGCCATCTTCGACGCCTTCCAGCAGGCCGACGGCACGACCAGCCGGCGCTACGGGGGCACGGGCCTCGGGCTGTCCATCAGCCGGGAGATCGCCCACCTGCTCGGCGGCCGGATCCAGGCGCGCAGCGTGCTCGGGCGGGGCAGCACGTTCACCCTCTACCTGCCCGTCGGGCCGGTGCCCGCCGCGACCGGCGACGCGACGGCCGCGGACCGCCCGGCCGGCCCGTTCGCGGCACCCGGCCGGGCCGGCGCGCTGCCCTGGGCGCCGCCGGCCACGCTGCCGCCGGCCGTGACGCTCCAGCCGGGCGAGGCGCGTCGGATGCTGGTGCTGGAACGCCACGACAAGGGGCTGCTGACGCTGCTCGCGCAGGGTGTCGCGGCGGACCTCGGTGACGCGCACCCGCCGGTGGAGGTCTGCACCGCCGTGGACGTTCCCTCGGCCGTCGAGGCGCTCGCCGGCGGGCGGCACCACGTCCTGGTGCTCCAGCTCGACCTGCCCGACGACGGCGGTACGACCCTGATCAAGGCGCTGCACGACGATCCGGCGCTGCGCGGGGTGCCCGTGCTGGCGTACCACGGGCACCCGTTGCCGTCCGGCTCGCAGGCCCTGTTGCAGGCGCTGGCCCACGAGCGGCCGCTGGAGATCCTGCGCAGCCTGGACGACCTGCGCGAGCGGATCGCTTTGCACCTGACGGCGGTGACCCCGGAGCGGGTGCTGCCGTTCGCCCCGGTGCTGCCCGACGTCCGGCCCGCCGTCGACGCCCTGCCCGGCGAGCTGGCCGGCCGCAAGGTGCTGGTGGTGGACGACGACGCGCGCAACGTCTTCGCGCTGACCAACATCCTGGAGCTGCACGGGCTCGACGTGGTCTACGCGGAGAACGGCCGGCAGGGCATCGAGACGCTGATGCGCCACGACGACATCGACCTCGTGCTGATGGACGTCATGATGCCGGAGATGGACGGCTACGCCGCGACGGCGGCGATCCGCGCCATGCCCCGCTACGCCGACCTGCCGATCATCGCGGTGACCGCGAAGGCGATGCACGGCGACCGGGAGAAGAGCATCTCCTCCGGCGCCAGCGACTACGTCACGAAGCCGGTCGACGCCGCCGACCTGTTGCAGTGCATCCACCGCTGGCTGCACGGCTGAGGCCTGCCCGGGCGGACGCTTCGCGGTGCTCCCCGGGCGGGCGACCGCCGGGGGAGCACCGGTCGGCGCACGTTCAGGACCGGCCGGCCTCGAAGGTCTCCCGGTCGAGGAAGAGCAGCCGGGCCCGCTTGCCGTTCAGGTCGATCAGCGGCCCGGCGACGAAGCCGGTGCGCAGGAGCCGGTCGACCGCCTTCTCGTTGCGCGCGTCCGGCTCCATCACGACGCGCCGGTGTCGCGGGTCGGCGAAGACGAAGTCGAGGAACACGCGCAGCAGGGTGCCCGTGAAGCCCCGCTCGACCGCGTCGGGCGGACCGATCAGCAGGTGGGCCCCGTGGTCGCCGGGCTGGACCGGATAGCACTCGCCGACCGGGTCGGCGGCCGGCTCGTAGGTCTGGAACAGCGCGACGGGCGTCCCGTCGCGGTGCGTCAGCCAGGCGTGGTGGGTGGGCAGCGAGTCGAGGTAGCGGTAGATCTCCTCGACGCGCTCCCGACCGGCGTCGCGCATGCCCCAGAACCGGGCGCGTTCCTGGCTGACCCAGGAGTGGACGAGGTCGATGTCGGTGTCGGGGTCGAGGGGGCGGATCGTCACCCGGCCGAAGCCGTCGACGTCCTGGCGGTAGGTGCTGGCGAGATCACGCATCGTGTGCCACCGTACGGTGATTCCGGTCGATGCGCGAGTAGGTCGACCCCCGGCGCGGCGCCGGCCGCGCCGACGCCGCGTACGCCCGTCAGCCGCTGGCGACGGCGACCGGCGGAGCGCTCGCGCCGGCCCGGCGGCGGGCGGCCGGAACCACCAGGGGGGTGCCGGACTCCGGGTCGTCGATCACGCGGCAGGGCAGCCCGAAGACCTCCCCGACCAGCTCGGCGGTGACCACCTCCCGGGGCGCGCCGGCGGCCACCACCCGCCCCTCGCGCATCGCGATGAGGTGCGTCGCGTAGCGGGCGGCGTGGTTGAGGTCGTGCAGCACGGCGACCAGCGTGCGGCCCTGCTCCTCGTGTAGCCGGGCGCAGAGGTCGAGGACCTCGATCTGGTGGGCGATGTCCAGGTAGGTGGTCGGCTCGTCGAGCAGCAGCAGGGGGGTCTGCTGGGCCAGCGCCATCGCGATCCACACCCGCTGCCGCTGCCCGCCGGAGAGCTCGTCGACCGGTCGGTCGGCCAGGTCGGCGACGCCCGTGGCGGCCATCGACTCGGTGACCACCCGCTCGTCCTCGCGCGACCACTGCCGCAGCAGCCCCTGGTGCGGGTACCGGCCGCGGGCGACGAGTTCGGCGACGCCGATGCCGTCCGGCGCGACGGACGTCTGCGGCAGCAGGCCGAGGGTGCGCGCCACGGCGCGGGCCGGCTGCCGGTGGATGTCCTCGCCGTCGAGCAGCACCGCCCCGGCGGTCGGCTTCAGCAGCCGGGACAGGGCCCGCAGCAGGGTCGACTTGCCGCAGGCGTTGGGGCCGATGATGACCGTGAAGGAGCGGTCGGGCACGGCGACGCTCAGGTCCTGCGCGATGGTCCGCCGCTCGTAGGCGAGGGTCATCGCGGTGCCGCTCAGCCGGGACTGCATGCTCGGTGCTCCGTTCTCGTCATGGGTGGGCCGTCGGCCGGGCCCGGTCACAGCCGGCCGGCCCGGCGCTCGGTGGCCAGCAGCCAGACCAGGTAGGCGCCGCCGAGCACGCCGGTCACCACGCCGACCGGCAGCTGGTGCCCGGGGAAGGCCCGCAGGGCGAGCTGGTCGGCGCCGACCAGGAGGACCGCCCCGACGGCCGCCGAGGGCAGCAGGTTCGGCCCCGGGGCCCGGGTCAGCCGCCGCGCGAGGTGCGGCGCGGTGAGGGCCACGAAGTTCACCGGCCCCGCGGCGGCCGCCGCGAGGGAGACCAGCAGCACCGCCGCCGCCAGCACGACCAGGCGCAGCCGCTCCACGCGTACGCCGAGGGCGGCGGCGGTGTCGTCGCCCATCTCGACCAGCCGCATCGCCGGCCCGTAGCCGGCCAGCATGAGCGGCACCAGCACCCCGAGCGCGATCAGCAGCGGCAGCGCGTTCGACCAGCCGCGCCCGTCGAGGCTGCCGGTGAGCCAGAGCACGGCGCGGGCGGCGTCCATCAGCGGGGCCCGGGTGAGCAGCCAGCCGTTGACGCCGGTGAGGATCGCCATGGTGCCGATGCCGACCAGGATCAGCCGGTAGCCGTGCACGCCGCGCCGCCAGGACAGCCCGTAGACCAGCGCGCCGGTGACCAGCCCGCCGACCACCGCCGACGAGGCCAGCGCCAGGCTGCTGCCGCCGAGCACCACCACGACGAGCGCCCCGGTCGCCGCGCCCTGGGTGAAGCCGAGCATGTCGGGGCTGCCCAGCGGGTTGCGCACCAGCGACTGGAAGACGGCGCCGGCCAACGCCAGCGCGGCGCCGACGCAGAGCGCGGTGACCACCCGGGGCAGCCGCAGCTCGGTGACGATGAACTCCTCGGCCGGGGTGCCCTGGCCGGTGAGGGTACGCAGCACGTCGGCGGAACTCATCGGGTAGTCGCCGCTGCCGATGGCGAGCACGCTCAGCGCCAGGGCCAGCAGCACGCAGGTGACGCCGACGGCGATGGCGCGGGGACGCAGCCGCAGCGACAGTCCGTCGCGGACACGAAGTGTGATCACGGGTGGGCCACCCGCCCGCGCAGCACCAGCCAGAGGAAGAGCGGTCCGCCCGCCACGGCGGTGACGAGCCCGACCTGGAGCTCGCCCGGGCGGCTCAGCACCCGGCCCAGCACGTCGGCGCCGAGCAGCAGCGCGGGCGCCAGCACCGCGCAGTACGGCAGCAGCCAGCGCAGGTCCGGCCCGGTGAGCGCGCGCACCAGGTGCGGCACCAGCAACCCGACGAAGACGATCGGCCCGCAGGCGGCGGTGGCGGCGCCGCAGAGCAGCGTGATCGCCGCGATGACCGCGCCCCGGACGACGGCGGGCCGGGCGCCGAGGGCGCGCGCCGCGTCGTCGCCGAGGGCGAGGGCGTTGAGCGGTCGGGCGACGGCCAGGGCGACCAGCAGGCCCGCCGCCATGAACGGCGCGACCGTGCGGACGGTCGACGGTTCGGCGCTGGCCAGCGAGCCGACCGTCCAGAACCGCAGCCGCTCCAGCGACGCCGTGTCCATCAGCATCACCGCGCTGACGTACGAGTAGAGGGTGGCGTTGAGCGCCGCGCCGGCCAGGGCCAGCCGGGCGGGGGTGGCCCCGCGCCCGCCGCCGACCGCGTACACGGCGGCGGTGACGGCAGCCGCGCCGAGCAGCGCGAACCACACCTGCCCGCCGACGCCGCCGATGCCGAACAGCAGCGCCCCGGTGGCCACCGCCGCCGCGGCGCCGGCGTTGATGCCGAGCAGGCCGGGGTCGGCGAGGGGGTTGCGGGTCAGCGCCTGCATGACCGCGCCGGCGACGCCGAGCGCCGCCCCGGCGAGCAGGCCGAGCAGCGTACGCGGCAGTCGCATCCGGTGCACGACGGCGTACTCGGCGGCGTCGCGGTCCAGCAGGCCCTGCCACACGTCGGTGAGGGGGAGCTGTTTGGCGCCCACGGCGATGCTGAGCACCGCGACGACCGCGAGCAGCAGCACCGACGCCGCGAGCCCGGCGGCGCGCGGCGCGGCCCGGCCGGGCCGGCGTACGGCCGGCGGTGCCGGCGGGGCGCCGACGCGGGGGGAGAGGGTGGCGGACAGTGTGGGCTCCGATTGGTGCGGAATTCCGAACGGGACTTGACAGCCGTTTAGGTTAGGTTAACCTAACCCCGCTGTCCATGGTCATTCGCCCGACCCTGATCGAAAGACACCGCCATGCCGCATCCCGTGTCCGCCCGCCGCCTCTCCCGCCGGGGCCTGCTCGCCGCCGGTGGCGCCGCCACCCTGGCAGCCCTGCTCGCCGGCTGCGGCGGGGACGAGGACTCCGCCACCCCCGCCGCCAAGGGCTCCGAAGGGCCGTGGTCGTTCACGGACGACCGTAACGAGAAGGTGAGCGCCCCCGCCCGGCCGACTCGGGTGGTCGCCTTCACGGGGGTCGCCGCCGCGCTGGTCGACTTCGGGATCGACAAGCAGATCGTCGGGGTGTTCGGCGAGACGAAGCGCTCCGACGGCAGCAAGGACCCGCAGGCGGGCGACCTCGACGTCGAGTCCGTGGAGATCCTCGGCAACGTCTGGGGCGAGTTCAACCTGGAGAAGTACGCCGCCCTGCGGCCCGAACTGCTCGTCACCCACATGTACGACCCGGGCGCCTTCTGGTACGTGCCGGACGAGAGCAAGGGCAAGATCCTCCCGCTGGCCCCCACCGTCACCGTCACCACCGCCCGGGTGCCGATGACCAAGCCGATCGAGCGGTACGCGCAGCTCGCCGAGTCCCTCGGCGCCGACCTGTCCGCCAAGAAGGTCACCGACGCCAAGGTCCGCTTCGAGGCCGCCGCCGAGTCGGTCCGCCAGGCGGTCAAGGCGAACCCGGGCATCAAGGTGCTCGCCTGCTCCGGCAGCCCCGACCTGTTCTACGCCTCCAACCCCAAGGTCAGCACCGACCTGATGTACTTCGCCGAGCTGGGCGTCGACATCGTCGTCCCCACCAAGCTGGAGGCCGGCGACTACTTCGAGGCGCTGAGCTGGGAGAACGCGGGCAAGTTCCCGGCCGACCTGCTCCTGCTCGACAACCGCAGCACCGCCCTTCAGCCCAAGGACCTGGCCGCCAAGCCGACCTGGCAGCAGCTGCCGGCGGTCAAGGCCAACCAGGTCGCCGCCTGGGACGCGGTGCCCCGCTTCTCGTACGCCGGCGCGGCGCCGCTGCTGGAGAACCTGGCCACCGCCATCAAGGGCGCGAAGAAGGTCACCTCGTGACCACCGCCGTCGCCGTGCAGTACCGCCTCTTCGCCGCGCAGGTCGTCGGCGCCCGCCGTGTCGGCGCGTCCCTGGTCCGGGTCACGTTCGGCGGCCCCGAGCTGGCCGACTTCGCTGGCGGCGGCCGGGACCAGAGCGTCTCGCTGTTTCTGCCGCACCCCGGCCAGCCGGAGCCGGTGCTGCCCGTCGCGGCGGGGGAGGACTGGTTCGGCGCCTACCGGGCCATGGACCCCGACGTGCGCGCGGTGATGCGCTCGTACACCATCCGGGAGCAGCGGCCCGAGCTGGCCGAGGTGGACATCGACTTCGTCAGCCACGGCGACACCGGCCCCGCCTCCCGCTGGGCGCGGCACGCCCTGCCGGGCGACCGGGTGGTGCTGCTCGGCCCCGCCGTGCACGACAACCGCAGCGTCTGCTTCCGCCCGCCGGTCGGCACCGACTCGGTCCTGCTGGTGGCCGACGAGACGGGGCTGCCGGCCGCCGCCGGCATCCTGGCCTGGCTGCCGGCCGGCACCCCGGTGCGGGCCTGGATCGAGGTCCCCGACGCGGGGGACATCCAGGAGCTGCCCACCGAGGCGCGGGCCGAGGTGCGCTGGCTCGTGCGGGGCGCCACCGCCCCCGGCAGCACCCTGCTGGCCGACGCGGTGCGCGCCGCCCGGCTGCCCACCGCCACCCCGTACGCCTGGATCGCCGGCGAGTCCTCGATGGTGCGCTCGGTGCGCCGGCACCTCGTGGGCGAGCGCGGCCTGGACCGTCGCCACGTCACCTTCTCCGGCTACTGGCGCCGGGGCGCCTCCGAGGAGGACCTGCGCGCCGAGGCCGCCGTCAAGGCCGCCGCCTGACCGACGCCGTCGCGTGCCGGATCCCGCCCCGCCGGGGTGGGATCCGGCGTCGGTCGTGCCGGTCAGAACTCCCGGTACATGACGTGCAGGCCCACCCGACCGAGGGTGGGATGGCGGAACGCGCCGGGCACGGTGCCCACCACGGCGAACCCCTCCCGCCGGTACAGCTCCATGGCGGTGACGTTGCTCGCCACGACCGCGTTGAACTGCATGCCGGCGTACCCCCGCTCGCGGGCCCAGTCGACGGCGTGCCGGCACAGCGCGGTCCCCACGCCGCGCCCCCGCGCCGCGCGCGCCACCATGAAGCTCGCGGTGGCGACGTGCGAGCCCGGCCCGGGGCGGTTGGTGCCCATCTTCGCGGTGCCCAGCACCGCGTCGCCGTCGACCGCGACCACCGTCCGCCCGGGCGCGGCCTCCACCCACATGCCGTACGCCTGCTCGGCGGTCAGCTCCGGGTCGTAGGGGAAGGTCTCCCGCGCCCGGACCACCTCGTGGACGATCGGCCACACCTGGGGCCAGTCGGGCTCCTGGAACTCGCGGATCAACACCCGGCGGATGCTAGGGGCGCCACGGCACGGCGGCGAAGCATTTACGCGCGGATCGCGGCAGATCCGATAGCTTGTTGAGGTGCAAGCCCGGGTCTGACACGCGGGTGGACGGGCCGGGGGGTTGTCGGTCGCCGGCACCGAGCCCACGTCGTGCACGATGGCCGATGTGACCGGTGACAACGATCGAATCTGGGCGGCTCTACCTGAGCAGGTCCGTGCGGGGGTCGACGACTTGATCTGTCGACGCAGCAAGGTCAGCGCGGTGAAACTGGTGCGGGAGGGAGCCGGTCCCGCAGGCCCGGTTTCGATCCCTGATGCGTTGAACGTCGTGGAGGAACGTGGCTGCGAGCTCATGGCGCTGGGCCGGGTGGACCCTCCGTCACCGCCCGTGCCGGCGTCGCGGCTCATCGAGCAGGCCAGAACCATCACCGACCCGGTCGTGGCGATCGAGGCACTGTGGGACGGTGATACGGCGAGGTGGGGCGTACTCCTCCTTGCCATCGTGCACCGGCCCAGCGCGCGCCACCCGCAGTTCGACGAGCAGGAGCTGACGTTCGTTGACGGTCGCGACGCGCCGACGTTCACCGGTACTGGTCCACACATGCCGGCAGCCGCCGAAGCGACGCACAAGGGCTCGGCGGTGGCGCACGATCTCGCTGTCCCCTTCAGCTTCCTCGATCCGGACGCTTCGCTCGTCGACCCGCCGCGATGGTGGGACTCCCAGCCCGCCTGATGGGGCTGCAACCACTGTCTGCTGCTGACGACTCACCGACAGCCCTTTGCGCACGATCGACGGCATGTGCGGGCACCGGATCAAGGGCGATCAGGGTGACAGAATCGGGTCCCACCATCCGAAGCATGGCGCGGGTGGACGCTCTCGGTGCCTTCGACTGAGCTGCCGAGCAGCTGCGGGGTGCTCAGGGCCGCCGGGAGTCGAGCAGCGCGATCCTGCGTGCCCCGGCCGTACGTCGGTAGCTTGCGTCGAGTAGCTCGCTGACCTCGTCCCAGCCGATGCCATCGGTCAGGTCCACCCCGACCCACCCATAGGCGCCCAGGTAGGCCGGTACGAAGCAACGGTCTTCCGCCAGCAGCGCTGCGCGCTCGTCGGGGTCAACCAGGACGATCATCGATTGTTCGTGCTGTTGATTGACGCCGTCGACCTTCACCGAACCCCCGTAGTAGGCGAAGACTTTGGTGGTGTAGAAGGCGGGACGCCCATGGGAGACCTTCTCGGCCGCGTCGGGAAAGGCCAGGGCGAGCGTCCGCAACCGGCCCAGGAGCGGGTCTGCCTCGTCGAACATGATGGGATGCGGCATGTCAGAAGGTAAGCACATCCTGGGCGGCCACGGCGCCCTGCACCACGCGCTTCGCGTCAGATCTGGTCATTCGGTCGAGGGCCTGCCCCGTCGTGCTGTGCTGCCTCCCGGGCACACTGAAGACCCTGGAGAACACGGCGTGCGCGAGGCCGCTCCTGCCGGACCGGCGGGGCTAGCCGCCGCCGTGGTCGGCGTTGGCCGGCGGCTGACAGGCTAGTTTGCTCGGATGAGTCTCCTCGATGACGTCGCGAGCCGTGACGGTTGGCGATGCTGGGTGTGCGACGAGCCGGTCGACCCCGACATGTCGGTGAACGACCCGCGTGGTCCCAGCGTCGACAGCCGTACCGCCGACAGGAAGGCCAAGGTCGCCGAGCGACTCGCGCACCGGGCCTGCAACACCCGCAAGGGCGCTGTGAAGGTGGTCATCGCCTGGCCGGATCATCTGCACGTGGTGGAGCCCGCGCCACTGATCACCGTCGCCGAGCGACTCGAACGCAAGGGCGGCCGCGAGCTGGTCGCTCGCTGTCCGAGCAGGAAGGACGCTCAGGAGGCGGCGGACTGGCTGGTCGACCGGTTCTCCCGGCTGGTCCCCGGGCTGCCGGTGACCGCGAGCGTCGACGCGGGCGGCGGACAGTACCTCGTCGCCCTGGCCACTGGCCGTCGCTGACCGGTGCCCCTGGTCGGCGTGTCGTCGCCGGCCAGGGGCCATCCGTAGGTGTCCGGCAGCCCGGGGCCCGAGCCGCCACCAGCGCTGCTGCGCACCGCGCGTGCCGGCCGTCTCCAGCCGGTGGCGTCGGCGGCGATCAGTCTCTGGTCAGAAGGGGGGTGCGTCCTCGCCCATCAACGCCAGCACGACGCCTCCCTTTCCACTCTTGAGGCCCTGGACCACGACCTTGCCGGTGCTGCCGTCGGGCAGTTCCAACGTGAAGGTCTTCCCGACCGCGTTCTTGGGGCCGTTGCCGGCGCTGTTGGCGGGTCGGAAGTCGCCTGCCCACGGCGGGGTCCCGCCCCTGCGGGCAGGCTCGGCGAAGAGTGCGGCGGTGCCGGGGGTCCGGGTGCCGTCGGAGGAGAGGAGCACTGAGGCGCTGCGATAGGTAGCCATATGCGACAAGGCTATCCCGGACCGTGCCCGTTCGCGCCACCACAACCGCCGGGTAACGCGAACGGCTTCGAAACGACCGTGACCTCGTCCCACCCTCGTGTCGCCTCCTGGACCTCGATTTCTCCGAAGATGGTGTCGTATCGAGGCGTGGCCGTTCGTGGAACCAGTGTGCGGCGGCCGGCTGGGCCGCCGGACACGAGGAGCCGGGCAAGGCCCTCGTCCGGGACCGAGAGGAGACGACCATGACGGAGTACCTGATCACCTTCAACGACGAGTGGGTGCCCGAACACACGGCGGAGGAGATTCGCGAGAAGAGCAAGGCCAGCTGGGCCGTGATGGGGGAGATGCAGGCCGAGGGCGTCCTGCTCTTCAGCAACGGGGGGCTCGACCGGTCCACCGCGGTGTGCAGCGTCGAATCGGTCGACGGCAAGCCCGTCTTCACCGACGGCCCGTACGTCGAGACCAAGGAGCACCTCGGCGGCTTCGCCGTCGTGGACGTGCCCGACGACGAGGCGGCGCGATACTGGGCCGGCAGGCTCGCGACCGCGCTCGACTGGCCACAGGAGGTGCACCGGTTCCGAGGCCCCGGGGCGCGCCCGGCGTAACGGCTCCGGGGAGAAGTGAGCGTGGTGCCCAGATACCTACTGTCCGTCTACGGACCGGCCGAGCGCACCGAGTTCGGCGCCCACCCCTCCCAGGAGGCCGTGCCGCAGGCGTTCGCCGACACCGGCGCCTTCGACGAGAGGCTCCGGCGGGACGGTCACCTCGTCTTCACCGACGGCCTGGCGCCCGCGACGACCGCCACCACGGTCGACGGTCAGGGTGAGAAGCTGGTCCTCACCGACGGGCCCTACCTGGAGACGAGGGAGCACCTCGACGGCTTCTGGGTCATCGAGGCGGCCGACCTCGACGTGGCCCTGGCCCTCGCCGCCGAGGGGTCGAGAGCGTGCCGCGGTACGGTCGAGGTGCGTCCCTTCCGAAGCGGGGGATCCGTCCGAGCGCTGCTGGAGCCATGACCGTTCTCACCGTCGAGCAGGCGATCACCCGTGCCCACCACGAGGAGTGGGCGCGGGTGGTCGCCGGCCTCGCGCGTCGTTTCGGCGATCTCGACGTCGCCGAGGAGGCGACGGCCGAAGCGTTCGTGGCGGCCGCGGAGCGGTGGCCGCGCGAGGGCGTACCGTCCAATCCCGGCGGGTGGCTCGCCACCACCGCGACCCGCAAGGCGATCGACCGGCTCCGTCGCGAGTCACAGCGCGACGCCAAACACCAGGCGGCCCGGATCGTGTACGACGACACCCCTGCTGAGCCGACCGGCCCGGTCGAGGACGACCGGCTCCGACTGATCTTCACCTGCTGCCATCCCGCGCTCGCGGTGGAGGCCCGGGTCGCGCTCACCCTGCGTCTGCTCGGCGGCCTCACCGTGCCCGAGATCGCCCGCGCCTTCCTGGTGCAGGAGACCACCCTGGCGCGACGGATCACCCGCGCCAAGGCGAAGATCAAGGCGGCGCACATCCCCTACCGGGTGCCCTCGGCCGACGACATCCGCGAGCGCCTCGCCGGCGTCCTCGCCGTCGTCTACCTCGTCTTCAACGAGGGCTATCTCGCCAGCGAGGGGGACGCCCCGGTGCGCGTCGACCTCACCGACGAGGCGATCCGCCTCGGCCGCCTGCTCCGGACCCTCCTCCCGGACGACGGGGAGGTGGCCGGCCTGCTCGCCCTGATGCTGCTCACCGACGCCCGACGGCCGGCGCGCGTGTCCCGCACCGGGGAGCTGGTGATCCTCGCCGAGCAGGACCGCGGCGCCTGGGACCGCACCCTCATCGCCGAGGGCAACGCCCTTCTCCGCGAGCGGGTCGAGGCGGTGGCGACCGGTGGCGACCCACCCGGGCGCTACCAACTGCAGGCCGCGATCAACGCGGTCCACACCGACGCCCCGTCCGCCCGAGACACCGACTGGTCCACCATCGTCGCCCTCTACGGCCGCATGTCGCTGCTCGACCCCTCACCGATCGTGCGGCTCAACCGGGCGGTCGCGGTCGCCGAGGTCGACGGCCCCGGGGTCGGGCTCGCCGAGATCGACCGACTCGCCGCCGTCCTCGACGGCTACCACGCCTTCCACGCCGCGCGCGCCGACCTGCTACGGCGACTCGGGCGTGGCGGCGAGTCGCGGACCGCGTACGACCGGGCCATCGGTCTCGCCGGTAACCCCGCCGAGCGGGCCTACCTCACCCGCCGCCGCGACCAGCTCGCCGGCTGACCGCCACGTGGAGCCAGCCCGTTCGCGCACCGACCACGCGACCCGGCCCGCATGACGCCAGGACGACCGGCGACCGCGTGCCGTCGGACGCGCCGTGGGGTCCGTTCCACCTGCCGCAACTGGCGCCGACCGCGGCATCCGCCGACGGTGCCGAACGCGCAGTCGGCGGCTCAGCCGAGGCGCACGTGGGCCGGCCGTTCGGGCCGGGCGCTGCCGGTGCCGTCGAGCGTCGTGCCGACCGGAACGGCGGGCCGGGCCGGTACGACGGGCGCGTCCCGGCCGGTGCCCCGGTGGCCGTCGCCGTCGTGGCTCGACTCCTCGTGGTAGTCCTGCTCCACGTTGACCGACCACACGTCGTGCCGGGTGCCGCAGGCGATGTTCTCGGCGGTGAGCATCGCCGTCAGCATCGAGTGGTCCTGGTTGTTGTAGCGGTGCATGCCGTTGCGACCCACCGGGTGCACGTTCGGCACCTCGCGCGCCAGCCAGTCCCGGATCACGTCCACGTTGTGCTGGTAGCGCTCGTCGTAGACCGGATACGCCTTCGGCATCCGCACCACGTACCCGGCCTCGACCACCCCCGGCCGGACCAGGCCGAGCCGCTCCAGCTCGGCCGTCGCGGCGGCGACCAGCTCGGCGTCCGGCGTACGCCAGGTCTCGTCGTCCTCGAACACGAAGTACTCCAGGCCCAGGCAGGTGCGCCCGTCCTTGACCAGGTGCGGCGACCAGGAGCCGAAGTTCTGGATCCGGCCGACCTTCACCGCCGGGTCGTGCACGTAGATCCAGTTGTCGGGGAACGAGAACTCCGCCGGCACCACCAGCGCGACCGTCAGGAAGTCCCGGTACCGCAGGTCGGCGGCCGCGGCCAGCACCTCCGGCGGGGCCGCCGGGCGCAGCGCGGCGACCAGCTCGGAGATCGGCATCGAGGAGACGACGTGCGCGGCCGGCTCGGTGCGCCGCCCGCCGGCCCCGTCGACGGTCACGGCGACGGCCCGGCGCCGCTCCAGGTCCCGGTGCACGGCGGTGACCCAGGTGCCGGTCTCCACCCGGCCGCCGCGCCGGCTGACCTCCTCGGCGCAGCGCTCCCACATCATGCCGGGGCCGAGCTTCGGGTACTGGAACTCCTCGATCAGGCTCGTCACGTCCTTGCGGTTGCGCCGGGGCAGCACCGCGTTGCGCACGGCCTTCGCCAGCGACAGGTTCTTGATCCGCTGCGCGGCCCAGTCGGCCTGCAACCGGTCGGCCGGCATCCCCCAGACCTTCTCGGTGTACGTCTTGAAGAACATCGAGTACAGCCGCCAGCCGAACCGGGCCGAGACCCAGCCCTCGAAGTGCGACTGGTCCTTCGGCGGGCGCAGCCGGGCCCGCGCGTACGAGCCCATGCACAGCACGGCCTCCCGTACGCCGAGGTTGCGCAGGGCGTTCGCCGCGCTCAGCGGGTAGTCGAACAGGGCCCCCCGGTAGTAGATCCGGCTCATCCGGGGCCGCAGCAGGAAGTCCTCGTCGGGCAGGATCTCGTGCCAGAACTCCTCGACCCGGGCCACCTTCGTGAAGAACCGGTGCCCGCCGATGTCGAAGCGCCACCCGTCGCGCTCGACGGTGCGGCTGATCCCGCCCACCACCTCGTCGGCCTCGAACACCCGCACCGGGCTGTCCCGCCGCAGCAACTCGTACGCCGCGGTCAGGCCCGCCGGCCCCGCGCCGATGACCACCGTGCCGCGTTCCTCGCCCATGCCTGTCGCCCCCTGCTTCCGCCTCCCGGAGGCGGCCCGCTTACCCGGCGGCGGCCGGAATTCACCCCGGATTCCCGTCCGTCCCCGCCAGCCGGACCGTCGGCGGCGATCCGGCCCGGCTCACGGCGACGGCGGGCGCCGCGTCGCCGTGCGTTCCCGCGTCGTCCCGTCGTCCCGTCGTCCCGCCGCCCCGCCGCCTCGTTGACGGGCGCGCGGTCGCGGCGACGTGTCAACGGGGCCGGAACGGGGATGTGGCACCGGGTCGGACGGCCGGATCGGGAGACGCGTGATGGACAGTGGGCAGGCCGTCTCGGGCCGGTGGCGCGCGGTGTCCGTCCGGCTGGCCGCGCGCGGGCTCGACCTGCGCCGGGCGGCGGCGCGGGCCGCCGGGCGGGTGCCGGCGCCCTGGCTGTACGTCGTCGGCGTCTTCCTCGGCACGAAGATCGTGCTCAGCGCCGTCGGGGTGCTCGCGCTGAGCGCCTTCGACGAGGTGCCCTGGGCGCCCCCGCCGGACGAAACGACGATGCGCGAGCAGCAGCGCGCGATCTCCGGGCACCGCGCGCTCGCGCTCTGGTTCGCCTGGGACTCCTTCCTCTACGACCACCTGGCGCAGCTTCCGCTCGACGAGCCGTGGCGCGACTTCGGCTTCCCCCTGCTCTATCCGTTCCTGGCCCGCCCGCTGGCCCCGCTGCTGGGCGGGGACACCGCGCTGGCGCTGCTGCTCGTGGCCAACGTCGCGTTCCTGCTGATGCTCTTCTACGCCCACCGGCTGGGCGAGCGGCTGCTCGGCGACGACGCCGCCGCCCGCCGGTTCGTCCGCTACCTGGTCCTGCTGCCGGCCGGGTTCCTCTTCCAGGCGGCGCTGACCGAGTCGCTGTTCCTCTGTCTCGCGCTCGCGACCTTCCACTACGCCGAGCGGCGGCGCTGGCTGCTCGTGGGCGTGGTCGGCTTCTTCCTGGCCCTGAGTCGTTCGGTCGGGTTCTTCGTCGTGCTCCCGCTGGCCCTGGTGCTGCTGCGCCAGCACGGCTACCGGCTGGGCCCGCGCGCCTGGTGGGGGTACGTGCGCGCGGGCTGGCCGCTGGCGCTGCTACCCGCCGGCTGGCTGACCTTCATGGCGTTCTGCCGGTGGCAGAGCGGCGACTGGTTCGCCTACAAGCACGCCCAGGAGAAGGGCTGGGGCATCCGCGTGCAGAACCCGCTGGCGGTGCTCTGGCACGGCCTCACCGACAGCCCGTCCCGCGACGCCCTGCGGGTGTGGGTCGCCGTGCTGGTGCTGGTGGTGCTGGTCGCGGGCGCCCGCCGGCTCGGGCTGCCCTACCTCGTGTACGGGCTGACCATGGTCATGGTGCCGCTGTCGATGGGGCCGCCGGTGTACAAGAGCCTGCTGCGCTACCTGATCGCCGTCTTCCCGGTCGGCCTCGTGCTGGCCCGCTGGGCCCGCCACGCCGGCGCCGACGCCTGGCTGACCGCCGCCCTGGCCCTGCTGCAGGGCGCGCTCTTCGTCACCTGGCTCGCCTACTGGACCCACTTCATCATCTGAGCCCGCCTACGCCTGCTGCCCGCCCGCCGGGGCGTCCAGCGTACGGGCGGCGACCGCGCGCACCAGCTCCTCGGACAGCGCGGTCGAGACCAGCGCCAGCCGACTCGCGTCGGCCTGCACGTCGGCCTGTGCGACCGCCATGCTCTGGGACTCCAGGGCCGGATCGACCTCTTGCGTCGCCGTCGCCCCCGAGGCGAAGCGCCGTAGTGCCACCAGGATGGCCGCGGCGTCGCCGGCGGCGTCGGCACGCTCGCGGCTCCAGCCGGCCGCCACCGCCCGCTGCCGGGCCGCGCCCGCCACGGACTCGTCGAGCGGGCCCAACGTACGCAGGCCGTCGCTGATCTCGACGCAGCGGCGGTAGAGCCGTTCGCCCAGGCGCCACGCCCACCGGGAGTCGGCCTCCGGTCGGCGCGGGGGATGCAGGGCGATGGTCGGCATCGCCCGGTACAGCAGGTACCACAGCGCGTGCAGGTCGCGGTGCGTCGCGTACCTGCGCGGCCAGGCGCGGACGCCGTCGGCCGCCTTGCGTACCGTCGCCAGCACGAAGCTGGCCCCGATCAGCGACACCGACAGCATGATCAGCGTCTGCGTCGCGGCCGGCTCGGGCCACGGTGGCGCCACCCCGGCCAGCTTGAGGCAGATGAACAGGGCCTTGTGCGCGACGAACCCCGCACCGAAGGCCGCACCGGCACTGAGCAGCCGCATGCTGGTCCTCAGCCGGGCGCCGGCGTAGCGCGCGTATCCGGCGGACACCCGCAGGATGTCCACGACCGTCACTCCGAGGCAGGTCAGGAACGCGAGCATGTAGACGCCGACCGGAGGCAGGTCGCCGTACCGCTCGGCGAAGTGCAGGGGCTCGGACTCGGGGAAGTCGGCCCGCGAGAACGCCGCGACCATCACGCCGAACGCGACGGCGAGGAACACGCCTCGCCGCGCCATCAGCCGGCGTGCCCGCCCCGGGTCGCCCAGGTGCAGGAAGAGGAACTGGATCGCCGCCGCGGCGAGCAGCGCCGAGCCGTGCTCCACCAGCTTGGCGAGGTTGGGTTCGCCCGAGACGCGGTCGATCAGGCTGTGCACCGGGGCCCACCCGGCGGTGACGGCCACCCCCATCCCCAGGCAGATCCCCGCGCTCGCCAGGATCCTGGGGTTCGCCGGGTCTCGGCCCAACGCCCTCAGCTTCACCAGGAACGCCACCGCGGCGACGAATGCGGCGACCAGATGACCGACCGTGACGAGCATGCGGATCTCCCGCCTAGTCCGTCAACGTCGCGGCGATGCGGTGCATGACGGCGGCCGTGACGCCGCCCAGTTCGTCGAAGGCCACGGCCTCGCCGCCGCCGTCGAGCCGTGCCCCCAGGTACGTCGCCAGCAACTCCGCGTCGTGCTCCTGCTGCTCGTCGAACGTGGCCGGGGAGCGGGCGAGCATCCCGTGCGCAGCCGCCGTCTCACCCGTCCCGCCGGGCGGCCCGGACGTCACCGCCCGCGCGGTGTGCCGCAGGGCGATGTGCATCAGCTCGTGCAGGATCGTCTGGACGCGCAGCACGGGCGGCGCGTCGCGGCTGAACAGGACGTAGTCGGTCCCGGACGTCGCCACCCACAGCCCGCAGGGCCCGGCCCGCCCGTCGACGCTCATCGCGGCGAGTTGGATGCGCCGGCCGCGCGTGGTCTCGAGCGCGGAGACCAGGCCCCGCACCGTCAGCGGCGTCGGCAGGTCCACGTCGAGCTGGCGCAACAACCGCTGTCTCCGACGCCGCCGGTGCCACATCGCCTGCCATCACCCTCCCGCCGGGCCGCCAGCCCGAGAGACCCCCGTGTCGTGTCACCCGCCCCGCCGCGTCCACCCCGGACGGTCGACGCTCGTGCCGGCCGCGACGGCACAGGTGCGGGCAGCATAGCCAAGCGCGACGACACTGTGACGCCCGAGCGGGGCGGAGCGTGACAGGTCGCGCCCGCGGTGTGCCCGCTGTCCGGGGCGGTCGGCAGAATGTGGGCCGTGCACGACGTCATCGACCGCCCCGACCGCCGCACCAGCAGGTGGCTCGCCCGGGCCGCCACCGAGGTCTTCGCCCCGGCGCTGCTGGCCGCGCTGATGCCCGTCGTCGTGGGCCTGCACGGCGCGTCGCCTGTCGGGGTGGGCCTCGCCTGGGCCCTGGTCGGCTCCCTGTTCTGCTCGATCATCCCCAACAGCCTGATCTGGTGGGGCGTACGCCGGGGCCGGCTGACCGACCACCACATCAGGCGCCGGGAACAGCGCCGGCGGCCGCTGGCGTACGGGCTGTTGTCCGTGCTGGTGGGCCTCGCCGTGATGATCGGTTTCGGCGCCCCCCGCCCCGTCCTGGCGATGGTCGTCGTCATGTTCGCCCTCGGCCTCGCCGTGACCGTGGTCAACCTGGCGTGGAAGCTCAGCATCCACGCGGCCGTGGCGGCGGGCGCGGCGGCCGTGCTGGTGATCGAGTTCGGACCGGCGCTGCTCGCCTCGGCGCCCGTGGTGGCGCTGGTCGGCTGGTCGCGGGTGCGCCTGCGCGACCACACCGTCGGACAGGTGGCCGCCGGCACCGTCGTGGGGACGCTCATCGCGGCCCCCACGTTCCTCCTGCTGCGGTGACCGGTGGCGGGAGCCCGCCTACGCCCGGCCCCGCCCCGTGGTCTTGTTGCGTGCCTCCAGCGCCGCGACCTGCTCCACGATGGCGCGCAGGCTCGCCCTGGGCGCCCCCGGTGGCATCCGGCGCGCCAGGACGGTGATCGTCTCCAGGTCGGGGTCGCCCTCGCCCTCGCCGTCCGCGGCCACCGTGTCGAAGAAGTAGCCCGGGGGCACCCGGAAGAAGTTGGCGAGCTGCTGGATCGCCGACCGGGTGGGATTGTCCCGCTCCCCGCTCAGCAGGTAGTTGACGTAGCTCGTCGAGAGCCCCGTGGCCCTGGCGACCTCGTCCGGCGAGAAGGGCTTGTCGCCGCCGGGCCGGCGATGCGTCTCGAACAGGTGCCGCAGCCGGTCGGCGAAGGACGTCGATCCGTTGGCCTTGCTGCCGTCGGCCATGACCACCCCTCCTGCTCCGACCCGAGGGCGCCCACCATAGTGGTTGGACGCCGCAGCGCCGCCACAATGGTTGCGGGCCGTGGCGGACCGTGCTTGACTGACCACGCCGACCACTGTTGTGGCAGTGACACCGTAGCGGACAACCATAGTGTGTGACAGATCACCCGCCGGCACGTGTCGACTCCGCGCCGGCGCGTCGGCCGATGACCGCCAGGCGCGGCACGGGGGGACGGAATCGGGGGATGCGCAAGCCGCTCAGGGCGCGCACCTCACCGCACGCCGAGAAGCAGCCGGCAGGGGGGCCGCAGCCGGTACGGCCGCGCGCATCCGGGGGGCCGTCCCTCCGAGCGGCCTGGCGCCAGGTGGCCCCGGGCGCCCACGCCCGGGGCCACCGACCACAGGTGTCCACGGTGGCCGGTCGGCCGTCGGCGGCCGGAGGGGCGTCAGCCGGCTGACGCGCCGGATCCGGCCGCCCGTGGGCGGACCGGGGTGACCTCGGGGGCCGGCCCGGTGCTGTCCCGGCGCACCACCTCGGCGGGCAGCACCTCGACGCGGGGCGCCGCCGCCCCCGGGTCGAGCGCCAGCGACATCGCGCGGGCCCCCATCTCGACCAGGGGCAGCCGGACGGTGGTCAGCGCCGGGGTGACGTCCCGGGCGATCGGCATGTCGTCGAAGCCGATCACGGACACCTGCCGGGGCACCGGGACCGACCGGGCGCGCAACAGCGCCAGCGCGCCGATGGCCATCGAGTCGTTGAGCGCGACGATGGCGGTCAGCCCCGGATCCGCGTCCAGCAGGGCGGCGGTGGCCGCGACGCCGCCGTCGCGGTCGAACTCGGCGTGGCGTACGCGGTGCTCGGGCAGGCTCAGTCCGTGCGCGGCGAGGGACTCCCGTAGCCCGGTGAGCCGGTCGGTGGTCGTGGTCAGCACCGCCGGCCCCGCCACCACCCCGATCTCCCGGTGCCCCAGCTCGTACAGTTCCGCGCCGACGAGCCGGCCGCCGGCGCGGTTGTCCGGCATCACGGCGTCGCCGGAGTGCTCGTGCCGGCCGATGACCGCGACCCGTCCGCCGGTCGCCTCGTACGCGGCGAGCTTCTCGTTGAGCAGGCGGGTGAAGGTGGCGTCGTGGTAGCCCGAGCCGGCCAGGATGATGGCGGCGACCTGCTGGCCGCGCAGCAGCTCGACGTACTCCAGCTCGCGGTCGGGGTCGCGGTAGCTGTTGCAGATCGTCAGCAGCCGCCCCTGGTCGGTGGCGACCCGTTGCAGGCCCCGGGTGATCTCGGCGAAGTACGGGTCGGAGACGTCGTGCACGATGACGCCCACCGCGACGCGGTGCGAGCGGGCCAGCAGTTGGGCGTGTGCGTTGGGCACGTACTGCAACTCGGCGACGGCGCGCAGCACGCGCTCGCGGAGTTCCTCGGTGACGGGCTTGCTGCTGCCGTTGATCACCCGGGAGGCGGTCGCGGGCGAGACCCCCGCCCGCCGGGCCACGTCGGACAGGGTCGCCACAGCCGCCCCCTCGGTCGCTTCTCGACGGCCGTGCCCGGGTGCCGGCCACCCGTCACCGTACCGCAGCGAAAGCCCTTGCCCGCCCCGGCGCCCCGGCGGCGGCGCCCGCCGCGCGACGGGGCCGTACGGCCCCTTGCCTGAGGCGGGAGGCGTTCCCTACGCTGCCCAGGAAAGCGCTTGCCTGAGATGTGCCGTCGGGGACCTCCCGCGGCGGAGCAGGCGTGGCACAGGTCGTCGCCCGCCGCTCGGCGGCGCCCGCGGAGGGAAGGAACACCATGACCCGCAGGTCGATAGGGATCATCGTCAACGGCGTCACCGGCCGGATGGGCTACCGGCAGCACCTGGTGCGCTCCCTGCTCGCCATCCGCGAGCAGGGCGGCGTGCCCCTGACCGACGGCACGTCCATCTGGCCCGAGCCCGTCCTGGTGGGGCGCAACGAGACCAGGCTCCGCGAGATCGCCGAGCGGCACGGCCTGACCGACTGGACGACCGACCTGAGCGCCGCCCTGGCCCGCGACGATGTCGAGATCTACTTCGACGCCCAGGTCACCCAGCAGCGGGAGAAGGCGATCCGCCGGGCGCTGGAGGCCGGCAAGCACGTCTACACCGAGAAGCCGCTGGCCGAGGACACCGAGGGCGCCCTCGACCTGGCCCGGGCGGCGCGCGCCGCCGGGGTGCGTACCGGGGTGGTGCAGGACAAGCTCTTCCTGCCCGGGCTGCGCAAGCTCAAGCGGCTCATCGACGGCGGCTTCTTTGGCCGGATCCTGTCGGTGCGCGGCGAGTTCGGCTACTGGGTCTTCGAGGGCGACTGGCAGCCGGCCCAGCGCCCGTCCTGGAACTACCGCGCCGAGGACGGCGGCGGCATCGTCGTGGACATGTTCCCGCACTGGCAGTACGTGCTGGAGGAACTCTTCGGCCGGGTACGCACGGTCAGCTGCGTCACCGCCACGCACGTGCCGCAGCGCGTCGACGAGGCGGGCCGCACCTACCCGGCGACCGCCGACGACGCCGCGTACGGCATCTTCGAGCTCGACGGCGGCGTGGTCGCGCAGCTCAACTCCTCGTGGTGCGTACGGGTGCACCGCGACGAGCTGGTCGAGTTCCAGGTCGACGGCACCGAGGGCAGCGCTGTGGCGGGGCTGCGCGGCTGCCGGGTGCAGCACCGGGCGGTCACCCCGAAGCCGGTGTGGAACCCCGACCTGCCGGTCACCGAGGCGTTCCGGTCGCAGTGGACGGAGGTGCCGGACAACGAGGAGTTCGACAACGGCTTCAAGGTGCAGTGGGAGGCGTTCCTGCGGCACGTCGTGGCCGGCGAGCCGTTCCCGTGGGACTTCCTGGCCGGCGCGCGCGGCGTGCAGCTCGCGGAGCTGGGCCTGCGCTCGGCGCGCGAGGGGGCCCGGCTGGACATCCCGGAGCTGGACCTGTGAACGCGAGGAGTGAGCCGGGGTTGCGAGCCCCGCAGCCGCGAACGGAAGGCGGACCCGTGAGCGCGGCCGACGTGGTGCTTCCCGGCGGGCGGCGGTACCGGCTGCGCGGGGGCGCCGGCTTCCCGCGCCCCGCCGGGCCGCCGACCAGCCGGATCGCGTACGCCGCCGCGCACGTGGTGGCCGATCCGACGGCCGAGAACGTGCCGGGCGCCCCGGCGGTGCTCGACTGGGAGCGCACCCTGGCCTTCCGGCACCACCTGTGGTCGTACGGCTTCGGGGTCGCCGAGGCGATGGACACGGCGCAGCGCGGCATGGGCCTGGACTACCCGGCCACGCGCGAGCTGATCCGACGCAGCGCCGCCGAGGCCCGCGCGGTGGGCGGGCGGATCGTCGCCGGGGTCGGCACGGACCAGCTCCCGCCTGGTCCGGCCGGTCTGGCCGAGGTCGCCCGCGCCTACCGCGAGCAGCTCGACGACGTGCGGGCCGCCGGTGCCCGCCCGGTGCTGATGTGCAGCCGTCACCTGGCCGCCGCCGCCCGGGGCCCGGAGGACTACCTGCGGGTGTACGACGAGCTGCTGACCGCCGCCGACGAGCCGGTGGTGCTGCACTGGCTCGGTCCGATGTTCGATCCGGCGCTGGCGGGCTACTGGGGCTCGACCGACCTCGACGCGGCCGCCGACGCCGTGGTTGAGCTGATCAAGGCCCACGACACCCGGGTGGACGGGATCAAGGTCTCCCTGCTGGACGCCGACCGCGAGGTGGCGTTGCGCCGCCGGCTGCCGGCCGGGGTGCGCCTCTACACGGGCGACGACTTCCACTACCCGGAGCTGATCCGGGGCGACGCGGGCGGACACTCCGACGCGCTGCTCGGGGTGTTCGCGGCGATCGCGCCGGCCGCCGCCGCGGCGCTCGCGGCGCTGGACCGGGGGGACCTGGCGTCGTACGACGCGGTCTTCGCGCCGACGGTGCCCCTGGCCCGGCACATCTTCGCGGCCCCCACCTGGCACTACAAGACGGGCATCGTCTTCCTGGCCTGGCTGGCCGGGCACCAGGACCACTTCACGATGGTCGGTGGGGCCCAGTCCGGGCGCTCGCCGGCGCACCTGGGCACCCTGCTCACCCTCGCCGACGCCGCCGGGCTGCTGCCCGACGCGGAGCTGGCGGCGGCCCGTGCCCGGGCGCTGTTCGCCGTGGCGGGGGTGGACCAGTGAGCGCGAGGAGTGAGCCGGTCCTGCGAGCCCCGCATTCGCGAACGGAAGGCGGCCCAGTGAGTGGGCTGGAACGGTTCTCGTTCAACCAGGCCACGTCGCAGCACTGGCCGCTGCCCGAGGTGGTCGCCGGCTGCGTGGCCGCCGGCGTGCCGGGCATCGGGCTGTGGCGGGAGCCGGTCGCCGCGTACGGGCTGGCGCGCGCCGCGAAGCTGGTCCGCGACGCCGGCCTCGAGGTCACGTCCCTGTGCCGGGGCGGCTTCTTCACCGCCGACGGCTGGCGGGAGGAGAACCTGCGGGCCATCGAGGAGGCCGCCACCCTCGGCACCTCGGTTCTCGTGCTGGTCTCCGGCGGTCTGCCGGCGGGCAGCCGGGACGTCGACGGCGCCCGCCGCCGGGTGGCCGACGCGATCGCCGAGCTGGCGCCGCACGCCGCCGCGGCGGGGGTGACGCTGGCGATCGAGCCGCTGCACCCGATGTTCTGCGCCGACCGCTGCGTGGTGTCCACCCTCGGCCAGGCGCTCGACATCGCCGAACGGTTCGACCCGGGCGTGGTCGGGGTCGTCGTCGACGCCTACCACGTGTGGTGGGACGACACCGTGTACGCGCAGATCGCCCGGGCCGGGGCGCGGATCGCCGCGTTCCAGGTGTGCGACTGGGTGACGCCGCTGCCCGAGGGGGTGCTGCTCGGCCGGGCCCTGCCCGGTGACGGCTGCATCGAGCTGCGCCGGCTGCGGGAGGCCGTCGACGCGGCCGGCTACTCCGGGCCGGTCGAGGTGGAGGTCTTCTCGGCCGAGGTGTGGGAACGGCCGGGGCGGGAGGTGCTGGACGCCTCGGTCGCGGGATACCTGCGCCACGTCGCCTGACGACGGGTCCCGGCCGGTCGGGCGGCCGGCCGGGATCCGGGCGAGGATGAGGAGGTGACCGACCGACGGGTACACCTCGACGACCTCGGCGCGTGGCTCGTCAAGGGCAACGCGGACAGCAGCGACCTGGCCGACCGCCTCGCCCGCGAGCCGCGGGTGACGAGCTGGTGCGTACGCCCCGGCTACCGCACCCGGCTGATGCGCGCCGGTCAGCCGGTGGTGCTCTGGGCCAGCGGTAGCCGCGGCCGGCTCGCGTACGGCGTCTGGGGCGTGGGGCTGGTGGCCGCCGCCGCGGTGCCGGGCGAGCCGGGCGAGCCTTGGTCGGTGCCGCTGGACCTGACGGTCCTCGACGCCGCGCACCGGGTGCCCCGGGAGCTGCTGCGGGCCGACGCCCGGCTGGCCGGGGCGGAGGTGCTGCGGCAGCCGCAGGGCGCCAACCCGTCCTTCCTCACGGTGGCCGAGTTCGCCGCGCTGCGCGAACACCTGCCGCCGGGCTGACGACCCGGGGCCGCCGTCTTCACGCCACCCGTCCGGCTCTCTATGATCGGTGAAAACTGTCGCCAGACAGCCGGTCGAGGGCCGGCAAAAACCTACAGGCGCGACCGTTGCGCCGGGAAGGGTGGGCATGGCGCTGTCCGCGACCGTCCTCGCCGAGCTGCGCGGCATCGTCGGCCCCTCGCACGTGCACGACGCGGCCGGTGACCTCGTGGCGTACGCGCGGGACGCGACGCCGCTGTTCTCCCACCGGCCGGACGCGGTGGTCTTCCCGGCCGACACCGCCGAGGTCTCCGCCGTGCTGGCGCTCGCGACCCGGCACCGGGTGCCCGTGGTGCCGCGCGGCGCCGGCTCCAACCTGTGCGCCGCCACCGTGCCGCTGCGCGGCGGGATCGTGCTGGTGCTGACCCGGCTCACCGCCATCCTGGAGGTCAGCGCCGACGAGCTGCTCGCCCGGACGCAACCGGGCGTGACCAGCGCCGCCCTGGCCGACGCCGCCGCCGCGCGGGGGCTGCTCTGGGCGCCCGACCCGGGCAGCCGCACCGTCGCCACCGTCGGCGGCACCATCGCCACCTGCGCGGGCGGCCTGCGCGGCCTGAAGTACGGCGTGACCCGCAACTACGTGCTGGGCCTGGAGGCGGTGCTGCCCACCGGCGAGGTGATCCGCACCGGCGGGCGGCTGTGGAAGGACGTCGCCGGCTACGACCTGACCCGGCTGCTCACCGGCTCCGAGGGCACCCTCGCCGTGATCACCGAGGCCACCGTGGCGCTGCTGCCCGCCCCGGCCTCGGCGAACACCGGGGTCGCGTACTTCCCGACGCTGGCAGACGCGGGGGAGGCCGTCGCCCGGGTGATCCGCGCCGGCGTGGTACCGGCGACGCTGGAGTTCCTCGACCGGGCCTGCATCGCGGCCGTGGAGGACTTCGCCCACCTGGGGCTGCGCGCCGACGCCGGCGCGCTGCTGCTCTTCGGCGACGACGGCCCGCCCGACCTGGTCGCCGCCCACCTCGACCGGATCGGCGCGGCCTGCGTCGAGGCCGGCGCCGTGGAGGTCACCACGGCCCGCGAGGTCGCCCAGGCCGAGGCGCTGCTGGCCGCCCGCCGCTGCGCGCTGCCGGCGCTGTCGCGCCGGGGCGGGGTGACGATCCTGGAAGACGCGACCGTGCCCCGGCCGCGGATCGCCGAGATGGTCGACCGCATCGACGCCATCGCCGCCCGGCACGGCGTCGCCATCGCCACCTTCGGCCACGCCGGCGACGGCAACCTGCACCCCACCTGCGTGCTCGACTCGGCGGAGGACCATGAGGCGGTACGCCGGGCCGAGGCGGCCTTCGCCGACGTCTTCGCCGCCGCCATCGACCTCGGCGGCACCATCACCGGCGAGCACGGGGTGGGGGCGGCGAAGCTTCCGTTCCTCGCCGCCCGCCTCGGCGACGATCAGCTCGCCCTGCTGCGGCGGATCAAGACGGCCTTCGACCCGGCGGGCATCCTCAACCCCGGAAAGCTGGGATCATGACGGGCGACGTGTTCGACCCGGAGCAGCTGTCGCGCTGCATCTCCTGCGGGTTCTGCCTGCCGGCCTGCCCCACGTACGCGATGACCGGCGACGAGGCGTCCTCGCCGCGCGGCCGGATCACCCTGATGCGCGCGCTGCAGGACGGCTCCCTGCCCCCGGACGACGCCACCCTGGCCGAGCAGTCCTCGTTCTGCCTGGGCTGCCGGGCCTGCGAGCCGGTCTGCCCGGCGGGTGTCGAGTACGGCAGCCTGCTGGAGCAGTGGCGGGTGCACCAGTGGCGGGGCTGGCGGCGGCCGCCGGTGGCCCGGGCGCTGATGCTGCTCGTCGAGCAGCGCTGGCTGCTGCGGCTCTCGGGCCTCCTCCGCCGCGCCGCCCGCGGCCGGGCCGCCGCCCCGACCCAAACCGCGTCGACCGCGCCGGCCCCGCCCGCGTCGACCCCGACCCCGTCGCCCGCGCCAGCCCCGACCGCGCCGACTGCCGTCCCCGGTGCCGCCACCCCGGGCGGCCGGGAGGCGCAGCTCATGCTGGGCTGCGTGGAGCGGGGGCTCTACCCGGCGGTGAGCCGGGCCGCGCACGCGCTCGCCCCCGAGCTGGCCGTCCCCACCGCGCAGGGCTGCTGCGGCGCGCTGCACGCGCACAACGGCGACCTGGCCGGCGGCGAGCGGCTGGCCGAGCGCCTCGGCGAGGACCTGCCCGGCACGATCGTCACCACCTCCGGCGGCTGCGCCGCGCACCTCGCCTCCGTGCTCGGCGCCGACCGGGTACGCGAGCTGTCCACCTGGCTCGCCGGCCGGCCCACCGGCACCGAACTGCGCGTCGACGGCCGGCGCGCCCGGGTGGCCCTCCAGGACTCCTGCCACCTGCGCAACGGCCTCGGCGTCTTCGCCGAACCCCGGGCGCTGCTGCGCCAGGTCGCCGACTACGTGGAGCTGCCCTCGGCGGCCACCTGCTGCGGGGCGGCCGGCACGTACTCGCTGCTGCGGCCGAAGGAGTCGCGGCGGATCCTGGACGCGAAGCTCGACGAGATCGAGGCCGCCGGGGTTGACCTCGTGGTGACGGTCAACCCCGGCTGCCTGCGGCAGTTGCGCACCGGGCTGCGCCGACGTCGGTCCGCCGTACGGGCCGTGCACCTCGCCGAGCTGCTCGCCCGCGTCCAGTCGCCGACGCCACCCGCCTGAGCGGTCACGCCGGCCGGGCGCACCGCCTCACTCGGTGCGCATGCCGTCCGGACGGGTCAGCCGCCACAGCGCCGGCAGACTGAGCCCGGTGACCAGCAGCACCACCGCCGCCCCGAGGCCGGTGGAGATGCCCAGCGCCGGCCAGGCGACGGTGACCGGCATCTGCACCATCCGCAGCAGCACCGCGCCGAGGCCGAGACCGAACGCGACCGCCAGGGCGAGCCCGATCACCACCGGCACGGCACTCTGCCAGAGCACCGACCAGCTCAGCGTGGAGCGGCGGGTGCCGACCGCCACCAGCATCGCCAGCAGCCGGCGGCGCTCGCGCAGCTGCTCCAGCACGCCGACGAGCATGCTGGCCGCGATCAGCAGCAGGGTGACCACCGCGCCGATGTACAGGCCGCGCTGGACGTTGACGAACTGGTTGGCCTGCCGGTTCTCGGTCAGCGTGAGCACCGAGGCGTACGGGTCGGCCCCGAGGGCGGCGTTGCGGACGTGCTCCACCGCGTCCGGCTGGTCGGCGGCGAGGCGCAGGTACGTCTCCGCGCGCAGCGGACCGAGCCGGGTGGCGTCGACAGCGCCGGGGGTGACCAGCACCCCGCCCTGCCGGTAGCCGGACGGATCGGTGCGCACCGGCGCCTCCCGCGCGGTGCGGGGAATTCGCCAGGTCACTCCCTCGGTCTCCGCGACCGCCACCGTGGCGCCCGGCCCGACGCCGGCCGGCTGACCCTCGGGATCGCGCACCAGGAACACGTCGCCGTCGGCGCACCGGTCGAGCCGGGCGAACTCGGCCAGCGCCGCGCAGTCGCCGACGCGCAGCGTGCCGTACGCGTCGTCGGCCGTGATCGAGGTGGTGAGAGTGGCGGTGCTGGCGGTCACCCCGGGCACGTCGGCCAGCCGGTCGAGGGCCACCGGCGCGTCCGGCCGCCCGGGGAACTGCACCTGCACCTGGGCCCGGGAGGTGTCCTGCCCGGTGTCGAAGGTGAATCGGCCGGCGACGCCGGCGAAGAGCATCTGCAACCCGATGGTGCCCGCCACGGCGACGGCGATGCCGTTGACCAGCCGCGCCGAGGCGGCGCTGTCGAGCTGGAGGCGACGCACCGCGAGCTGCCACGCGACGGGGCCGCCGCGCAGCCGGCGTACCAGCAGGTCGGTGAGCCAGGGCAGCAGGGTGACCACGCCGACCAGCAGCAGCACGGCGCCGGCCGCCGTCTGCCGCTCACTGCCCAGCGGCGCGATGCCGGCGGCGCCGGCCAGCAGCAGCCCGATCCCGGCGACCGGCAGCAGCAGCCGCCACACCAGCCGGCGGCGCACCGGCGTGGCGCGCCGGGTCACCCCGAGCGGCTCGATCAGCACGGCGCGCATCGACACCAGCGTCACGACGACGGCGAGCGCCGGCACCGCCACCACGACGGCGGCGACCAGCGGCAGCGGCGGGCGCACGTCGGCGGCGTACACGCTCAGGTCCATGAGGGTGACCAGCGGCACCACCTGCCGGCCGAGCGCGAAGAGCAGGCCGCCGGCCGCGACCCCGAGCAGCGCGCCGGCGACGGCCTCCCCGGCGGCGATCCGGCGGACCATCGCGGCGTCGGCGCCGACGAGCCGCAGCGCGGCCAGTCGCCGGTCGCGCCGCTCGCCGCCGAAGCGCACGGCGGCGGCGAGGAAGACCGCGATGGGCAGCAGCAGGACCACGAAGATGACGACCACCAGCACCATCAGCACCGGGTCGAAGGCCTCGCCGGGCAGTCCGCCGCCGAAGGCGTCCAGCCGGATCGCATCGTCGGCCGTGAGGGTGCCGCTACCCAGGTAGTAGGCCAGCTCGCGCGGACCCGCCAGCCCCTCGTCGGCGATGACGCCGGTGACCGTGGCCCCGCCGAGGCGGGGGGCGAACAGCGCGCCGTCGGCGGAGTCGAGCAGGTCGCGCAGGGCGGGGGAGACCAGCACCTCGCCGGCGCGGGGCAGCGCCGTCACCCCCGGCGGGACCGGTGCGGCCGGTCCCTCGGGCCGCAGGACCCGGCCGCGCACCGGCTGCCCCCGGAACTCGGTGTCGGTCTGGCGGATCAGCAGGGTGTTCGCGGCGGCCGGGATCCGTTCGCCCATCCGCAGGTCGTCGCGGGCGTCGCCGCGTGCCTGCCGGGCGTCCAGCGCGCCGGGCACCGCGGCGGCGAGCAGCAGCATCGCCACCCCCACGCCGACGCCGACGGCGGTGAGCACCGCCCGCAGCCAGCCGTCCCGGCCGCCGGTGAAGGCCATCCGGGCGCCCATGACCAGGTCGGCCGCGCGGTCGCGCAGCCGGGTCACGCCGCTACCTCCAGGTCCCGGGTGCGCCCGTCGCGGACCACGACCTCCCGATCGGAGTACGCGGCGACCCGCGCCTCATGGGTCACCAGCACCACGGCCGCCCCGGTGTCGCGGGCGGCGGCGGTGAGCAGCCGCATGACCCGCTCGCCGTTGAGCGAGTCGAGCGCCCCCGTCGGCTCGTCGGCGAAGACGACCCGTGGCCGGGTGACCAGCGCCCGGGCGACCGCCACCCGCTGCCCCTGCCCGCCGGAGACCTCGCCGGGCCGCTTGCCGGCCACCTCGGCGACCTCCAGGCGCTCCAGCCACTCTGCGGCCCGCCGCTCCGCCTCGCGGCGGCCGACCCGGGCCAGCCGCAGCGGCAGCGCGACGTTCTCCAGGCAGGTCAGCTCCGGCACGAGCTGACCGAACTGGAAGACGAAGCCGAACTCCTCCCGGCGCAACGCGCTGCGGTCGGCGTCGCTGAGGGCGCCGAGGTCGCGCCCGGCGTAGCTCACGCGGCCGGAGTCGGGGCGGGTGATGCCGGCGAGGCAGTGCAGCAGGGTGGACTTGCCGGAGCCCGACGAGCCCATGAGGGCCAGCACCTCGCCGGGGTGCACGCGCAGGCTGGCGCCGGCGAGCGCCCGGGTCGGCCCGAACGAGCGGTGCAGGTCCTCGGCGAGCAGCAGCGGGGCGCTCACGACCGCACCGTCGCGGCCAGCTCGTCGAGGCGGGCGGCGGTCAGCTCCAGCCAACGCAGGTCCGCCTCGAGGTGGAACAGGGCGTGGTCGCAGACCAGTTGCTCGGCGAGGTCGCCGTCGCGCTTGCGGCGGGTCAGCTCGCGCATCATCCGCAGGTGCTCGGAGCGCTGCACGTCGAGCACGTCGGCGGCCGGGCGGCCGGTCAGCAGGGCCAGCACCACCTTGGTGTAGAGGGTGCTCTGCAGATACGGCTCGGGTTTCTCGGCCCGGGCCAGCCACTGCGCCACGTCCGTGACGCCGGCCTCGGTGATCGCGTACCGCTTGCGCTCCGGGCCCTCGCCCGGCTCGACGGCGTCCACCTCGACCAGGCCGCCGCGCAGCAGCCGGGAGAGGGTGGCGTAGACCTGCCCGTACGCGAGCGGGCGGGCGTGACCGAAGCGCTCGTCGTAGAGGCGTTTGATGTCGTAGCCATGGCGGGGGGTGGCCTCCAGGAGGCCGAGGAAGGTCTGTCCGATCGACATGGCGAGGACTATACACACCGCGTATACCTCGCGCGTATACCGGTACATTGCCTGCTCACGCCTTTACAACGGGAGGTCACCGTGTTCGCCCTGCCCCTGACCGACGACGCCGAGCTGCGTCCCCTGGAGCCCTGGCGGGCCGGGGAGTTCCTCGCCCACCTCGACCGGGCCCGCGCGCACATCGCGCCCTGGGTGTCGCCCTCGTTCGTCGTCGGCGACCTCGACTCCGCCCGGGCCGTGCTCCAGAGCTACGCGGACCGGTGGGCGCGCGACGCCGGCGGCATCTGGGGCATCTGGCATCGGGGCGAGCTGGTCGGCGGGGTCATGTTCGTCGCGTTCGACACCGCGTCGGGCGTCTGCGAGGCCGGGTGCTGGCTGGAGCCCGCCGGACAGGGCCACGGGCTGGTCGCCCGGGCGGCCGGCCGGATCGTCGACTGGGCGGTACGCGAGCGCGGCATCCACCGGGTCGAGTGGCGCACCAAGGCGGACAACGCCCGCAGCATCGCCACCGCGCGGCGGCTGGGCATGCGCCTCGACGGGACGCTGCGCGAGGTCTACCCGGGGCCGGCCGGGCGCATCGACATCGAGGTGTGGTCGGTGCTGGCCCCCGAGTGGCGCGGCGTCCGGTCGGACGCCGGCGAAGACCGCGCCGGGTGAGCGGGGCACCCGGTCCGGCGCCGCCACGAGCAGCGCGTACGCGCTCGTGCGGCCGGACCGGGTGCCCGGCGAGGCGGCGTCCGATCAGGACAGCGACCGCAGGAACGGGCCGTGGCTGAGGCGGAACTCCCAGGCGTAGAACCGGTCCCAGTTGATCGACCAGGTCATCAGGCCCCGGAAGGCCGGGTTGGTGCCGCTGCGCGGGACGTACGGGCCGCAGCCCTGCCCCTTCACCAGGCAGGTCACCGCGGCCTGCACCCCGGCGGGGGCGAGGTAGCCGTTGCCGGCGCTGGGGGAGGAGGGCGCGCCGAAGGCCACCTGGTCCTCGCGCAGTGCCGGGAAGAAACGGTCCGGGTTGCCGGCGACGGGGAAGCCGGCGAGCAGCATGTCGGTCATGGCGACGTGGAAGTCGGCGCTGCCCATGGTGTGGTACTGGTTGTCGAGCCCCATGATCGGCCCGGAGTTGTAGTCCTGCACGTGCAGCACGGTGAGGTCGTTGCGCAGCGCGTGGATCACGGGCAGGTACGACCCCGCGCGCGGGTCCTGCCCGCCCCACGGGCCCGAGCCGTAGAACTGGTAGCCGAGCTGGACGAAGAACGTCTCCGGCGCCATGGTGAGCACGAAGCCCGCCCCGTACCGCTGCTTGAGGGTGCGGATCGCGGAGATCAGGTTGACGATCACCGGCGTGGTCGGGTTGCGGAAGTCGGTGTCGCCGGCGTCGAGGTAGAGCGAGTGCCCCTCGAAGTCGATGTCGAGCCCGTTGAGGCCGTACCGGTCGATGATGGCCGACACCGACCGGACGAAGGTGTCCCGGGCGGCGGTCGTGGTGAGCTGGACTTGGCCGTTCTGCCCGCCGATGGAGAGCAGCACCTTCTTGCCCTGCGCCTGCTTGGCGCGGATCGCCGCGACGAACTCGGCCTCGGTCTCGACGCCCGGGCACTCGCTGGGCGGGCAGAGCTGGAAGCGGATGTCGCCGGAGGTGACCGTGGTGGGCTCGCCGAAGGCGAGGTTGACGATGTCCCAGTCGGCGGGCACGTCGGCCATCCGCAGGTAGCCCGAGCCGTTGGCGAAGCTGGCGTGCAGGTAACCGATCAGCGCGTGCCGGGGCAGCCCGCCGGGCGGGGGAGTGGTGGGCGGCGGGGTGGTCGGCGGCGGCGTCGTGGGCGGTGCGGTCGTCGGCGGTGCCGTGGTGGGTGGGGCGCTGGTCGGCGGCGCGGTGGTCGGCGGGCTGGTGGGCGTCCCGCCGGAGCACGGCGCGCCGTTGAGCGTGCAGTCGGTCGGGGTGCCGGCTCCGGTGGCCAGGAAGCCGAACGACACCGAGGCGCCGGGGGCCACGGTGCCGTTCCACGAGCGGTTGGTGAAGGTGTGCCGCTGGCCGGAGCTGCTCACGGTGGCGTCCCAGTAGGAGCCGAGCGTGGTGCCCGTCGGCAGGGTGAAGGCGACCTGCCAGCCGGTGATGGTGCTCGGGCCGCCGTTGGTGACGGTGTAGCGGCCCTCCCATCCGGTGCCCCAGTCGGCGGTCTTGACGAAGGTGGCGGTCGGGCCGGCGGCGCGGGCCGGCGCGGCCAGGGTCAGCGTGGTGGCCGTGACGGTGGCGAGGGCCGCGACGGCGGCCAGCAGCAGGTGTCGGGCAGGGCGACGCATCCGGACCTCCCGGTTACGAGGGCCGTCGGATCGACGGATGCACAATTATTAGGATTGTTAACTGTAGTTGTCCAGATCGGATTGCGGGACGGCGCTCGCCTTTGCGACTCCGGTCCGGCGGCCGACGCGGCGGTCCACCCGCTCGTCGGCCCGCTCGGCGGACGCACCCCCGGGGCGCGTCCGCCGAGCCGGGTCAGCGCCGGCCCTCGCGGCGCCGCAGGGCGCGCTCGTAGTCCTGGAACCGCGCCTTGGCGATGACCGAGCGGTCCGCCGCGCGGAGCACCAGCCCTTCGGACCGGCCGGCCGGGCCGTCCAGGGCCACCAGGGTCCGGGGCAGGTGCCCGGTCAGGAACGCGTGCGTCCCGTCGATGTCGCGGGGCAGGTCCTCGGCGGGGACGGCGGCCAGCCGGGGCACGGTCGGCAGGCCCAGCGCGTCGGCCCGCCCGACGAGGTCCGCCTCGCCGAGGAACCGCTGACCGCCGCCGTCGCGCCAGGCCGAGATCCGCTGCGTCGGCCAGTCGAGCATCGGGGCGGGGTCGTCCAGCACGGCCACGTCGAAGAGCCGGTGCCCGACCTGGCGCTCGGCGGTGTACTGCCGGGAGGCGGCGGTGACCTTGCCGCCGTACACCTCCAGGTAGAAGACCGTGATCCGGTCGTCCGCCGCCGCGACGCTCAGCCGCTCGGCCACGTCGCGCAGGGCGTCGACGATGCCGAGCGCGGGGTTGCCGATCAGGTCGCCCCGCGCGTACAGCAGCTCCTCGCGGCTGCCGATGAGGTACGCGCCGCCGGGCAGCACGACGATCCGGACGTTCGTCCCGTCGACCTTCTCGGTGAGCGTGACCGACCCGGTGAACGCCACGCACTCCGCCAGCAGCCCGCCGTCACGGGGGTCCAGGGCGTGGTACGTGGGAATCGACGGGTACTTGGTCAGCGAGTTGATCGTCCGCAGGTCGACCGTCCGGACGTCGAGGCGGGACACGGCATCTCCTTCACGTGGCGGGTTCGCCGCGCCGGTTCGCGGCGCGGCGTCGGGCGGGCAGCGTATCCGCCGCGAGGGCCCCGGCCCGCGCGATTAATTCGAGTCCGTTGTCCACCCTGGACCGTCGGCGTGCGGAAATGTCGTACCCGGGGGCGACCATCCATCCATGGCTGTCCCCGCTCTCACCCCGCACACCGACCAGCCGCGCTCGGTGCCGCTGCGCGAGGCGCGCACCCGGCTCACCCAACTCGTCGCGCTGGCCGAGCTGACCGACACCGTCACCGTCGTCACCCGCGACGGCGACCCCCGACCCGTCGCCGCGATCGTCCCCGCGGCGGCCGCCCGCAGCGCCGCCCAGGCCCGCGCCGACGCGGACCGCCTCGCCGCCGTCACGGCCGGCTGGGCCCGGCGCCTCGACGAGGCGCACCGGCGCAGCAGCCGCCGCCACTCCGCCGAGCTGCGCGCGGTCACCGCCGCCCTCGCCGAGGTGTGGGCGGAGCTCGACCGCCGCGTCACGCCGGGCAGCGACCCCGGCCTCGCCCGGCTCCGCGCCGCGCACGCCGACCTCCTGGCCGCCGACCCCGCCGCCTGACCGGGGCCCGCGCCGTCCGAGCGGCCGCGCCGTCCGAGCGGCCGTGCCGTCCGGTGTTCCGCGTTCCACCCCGGGCCGTGCGGCGGTGCCGACAGCACGGGGCGGCGGTGTCAGCCGGCGGGATAGGCGTGGGTCTCCGCCGCCTTCACGGCGGCCCAGACCGGCTGCCCGGGCGCGAGACGGAGCTGGGCGGCGGCGGCCGGCGTGACGTCCGCGGCCACCCCGATCGGCCCGTCGAGGCGCACCCGCAGGTTGTCGCCGTGCCGCTGCACGCCCGCCACCGTCGCCGCCCAGGTGTTGCGCGGGCTGCCTTCGGGGCGGGTGGGGTGCAGGGCCACCGCCGAGGGCCGGAAGGCGACGAAGGCCTCCCCGTCGAGCCGGTCGGCGACGGTGAGGACCAACCCGTCGGCGACCCGGACCCGGTGCCCGTCGGCGTGGCCCCGGTGCAGGTTCAGCCCGACGAGCCGGGCAACGTAGTCGGTGCGCGGCCGCGCCGTGACGCTCGCGGCGTCCCCCTCCTGCACCACCCGCCCCTCCTCGACGACGACGAGCCGGTCGGCCAGCACCAGCGCGTCCAGCGGATCGTGGGTGACCAGTAACGTGGCCCCCGGGTGCGCGGCGAGGTGCCGGTGCAGCTCCGCGCGGGTGTCCAGTCGGGTACGCGCGTCGAGCGCGGCGAGCGGCTCGTCCAGCAGCAGCAACGCCGGCTCGACGGCGAGGGCGCGGGCCAGCGCGACCCGCTGCGCCTGCCCGCCGGAGAGCTGCCGGGGCCGGCGGTCGGCCTGCCCGGCCAGGCCGACCCGCGCCAGCCAGTCGTGGGCCGTCCGGCGGGCGGCGCGCCGGTCCGCACCGTGGCGCCGGGGCCCGAAGGCCACGTTCTCCAGCGCGCTGAGGTGCGGGAAGAGCAGGTAGTCCTGGAAGACCACGCCGATCGGGCGGCGCTCGGTCGGCGTCCAGACGCGCCCCCGCGGCCGGTCCAGGTCGACGCCGCCGAGGGTGAGGTGCCCGGCGGTCAGCGGGAGCAGGCCGGCGAGCGCCCGCAGCGCGGTGGTCTTGCCCGCCCCGTTGGGGCCGAGCAGCGCGACCACCTCGCCGGCGGCGACGCGCAGCGGCACGTCGAGGCGGAAGGCGTCCCGCTGCACCACGAGGTGCGCGTCCAGCAGCGGCGTGCTCACGGGCTGGTGATCCAGCGGTCGCGCAGCCCGGCGAGGATGACCACCGAGACGGTGAGCAGGACGAGGCTGAGCACCACGGCGGCCTGTACGTCCGTCTCCAACGCCAGGTAGACGGCCAGCGGCATGGTCTGCGTACGCCCCGGATAGTTGCCGGCGAAGGTGATGGTGGCGCCGAACTCGCCCAGCGCCCGGGCCCAGCACAGCACCGCGCCGGCCGCCAGGCCGGGAGCCACCAGGGGCAGGGTGACGTGCGTGAACGTCGTCCAGCGGCCGGCGCCGAGGGTGGCCGCCGCCTCCTCGTACCGGCCGTCGGTGGCGCGCAGCGCGCCCTCCACGGCGATCACGAGGAACGGCATCGCCACGAACGCCTCCGCCAGCACCACGCCTGCGGTGGTGAACGGCAGGCTGATCCCGAAGGTCGCGTCCAGCCAGCCGCCGAGCAGGCCCCGCCGCCCGAAGACGAGCAGCAGCGCCACCCCGCCGACGACGGGCGGGAGCACCAGCGGCACGGTGACGAGGGCGCGTACCAGGCGTCGGCCGGGGAACTCCACGCGGGCCAGCAGCCAGGCCAACGGCACCCCGAGCAGCAGGCAGAGCAGCGTGGCCAGGGTGGCGGTCAGCAGGGACAGCCGCAGCGCGGTCAGCACGCCCGGCGCGGCGAGCCGCTGCGGCAGCTCGGCCCACGGCGTACGGGCCAGCAGCCCGACCAGCGGCAGGACGAGGAAGACCAGGCCCAGCGCGGCCGGCAGCAGCAGCGCGACGGGCACCCCGGCACCCCGCCGCCGGACCCGCCCGCCGTGGGTACGCGTCACGGCGCCTGGAACCCCGCCTCGGCGAGCACCGCGCGACCCCGCTCCGAACGGACGTACGCGACGAAGGCCCGCGCGCCGTCGGGGTTCGGCGCGTCGCGCAGCACGACGATCGGGTAGTCGTTGACGGCGCGGGCGGACTCGGGAAACTCGACGGCCGTCACCTCGGCCGCGGCGGCCAGCGCGTCCGTACGGTAGACGAGCGCCGCGTCGACCTCGCCGAGCCGCAGCTTGGCCAACGCGCCCCGTACGTCCTGCTCCAGGGTGACCGGGGTGACGGCGACGGAGGCGGCGTCGAGCGCCGTGCGCGCCGCCGCGCCGCAGGGCACCTGCTCCGCGCAGAGCGCGACCTTCACGCCCGGCCGAGCCAGGTCGGCCAGCCCGGCGACGCCCCGGGGATTGCCTCTCGGCACGGCGACGACGAGCTGGTTGCGGGCGAAGACCGCCGGGTCGCCGTCGGCGTTGCCCGCCCCGGTGACCGTGGCCATGTTGCGCGGCGCCGCCGAGGCGAACACGTCGGCCGGCGCGCCCTGGTTGAGCTGCGCGGCCAGCGCCGCGCTGCCGGCGAAGTTGAACGCGACGGTGGCGCCGCCGGACGCCTCGAAGTCCCGGCCGAGCCGGGTGAACGACTCCGTCAGCGAGGCCGCGGCGAACACGGTCACCGTGCCGCCGGCGCGCGGGCCACCCGCCGATCCGCCGCCGGAGGCGTTCCCGCCGCCGCACCCGGCCACGCCGGCGAGGACCAGCGCCACCGCCGCCACCCGCTTCGCCCTCACGACGCGTGCCTCCCCCGGGAGCCGCCGGGCGGTGAGAGTCGTTCGACCACCACGGTGGTCGACTTGATCACGGCGACGGCCAGCGATCCGACCCGCAGATCCAGTTCGTCGACCGCCTCCCGGCTCATCAGCGACACGATCCGGAACGGCCCGGCCTGGATGTCGACCTGCGCCATCACGGTGTCCTTGACGACGTTGACCACGATGCCGCGCAGCCGGTTGCGGGCCGAGGAGGCGTCCGACCGGTCGTCCGGGTCGGTGGCCTGGCCGCGCGCGAACGCGGCGAGGTCGACCCCGTCGATCACCCGGTGGCCCTGCGCGTCGCGCCCGGCGGCGAGCCGCCCCGCGTCGACCCAGCGGCGTACGGTGTCGGCGCTGACCCCGAGCAGCTCGGCGGCCTCCCCGATGCGGAACGACGTCACCGGGCCACCCTACCGGGGCGGCAGATACGAGGTGCGACGGCGGTTCCGCCTCGTGGCTGCTGCCATCATCTGCCAGCGGCCCTGGCAGACGCGTAGCAACCGGCCCGGCGACACGACCGCCCGTGCGCATGCTGTCCCCACGGGACGGGATAGACCACAATGAAGGGCTCGCACCGGGGGACGGCGACGGGGAGGGCCGAGTTGGATCGGGACGACGAGACCAGCAGCACCCCACCGCCCCCGGCGGCGCCCGCCCGCGCCTCCCGGTCCCGGCAGCTGCGCCTG
The DNA here is from genome assembly GCF_059359355.1 of Micromonospora sp. ZG13. Lineage (NCBI taxonomy): Bacteria > Bacillati > Actinomycetota > Actinomycetes > Micromonosporales > Micromonosporaceae > Micromonospora > Micromonospora sp. ZG13. The sequence continues at coordinate 43,080 of NZ_JCADBQ010000020.1, read as the reverse complement.
GCGGCCCTGCTGTTCCTGCTCGTGGTGGTCGTGGCGGCGACGGTACGGGTCATCGTGGCCACCGGGCCGCCCACCTGGGACGAGCTGCGCGAGCGGGCCGGGCTGACCAACCGGGACCGGCTGATCATCGGGGTCAAGGACGACCAGCCGGGCGTGGCGCAGAAGCTGGAGAACGGCGCGTTCGAGGGCTTCGACATCGACATCGCTTACATGATCGCCGAGGACCTGGGCTTCGACGCCCCGGAGGTGACGCTGCTGTCGATCGAGAGCGAGGACCGGGCCCGCCGGCAGGCGCGCGACGCCGACGGTAGCTTCGTCACGGTCGACCTGGTGGTCGCCTCCTACAGCATCACCGAGCAGCGCCGCGACCAGGGTGTGACCTTCTCCTTCCCCTACCTGGAGACCGAGCAGTCGGTGCTGACGCTCGCGTCGGATCCCCGACAGGTCGCCAGCCTGCGCGACCTCGAACGGGCGAAGGTCTGCACGCTGGGCACCTCCACCTCCGAACAGCGCCTGCGCGAGGCGGGCGCGAACCCGATCGGCCGCAACCGGATCAGCCAGTGCATCCAGGCGCTCTACGACGGCGAGGTCGACGCGGTGACCACCGACGCCGCCATCCTGGCCGGCTTCGTGGGCCCGCGCCCGCCGGGCGAGCTGCCGCCGGCGACGAAGCTGCTGCGGCCCAAGGAGCTGCGGCACTGGGACATCGGCGCGGAGTCGGCGGAGAAGTGGGGCGTGAACACCGGCCCCGTCCCCGAGATGCGCGACCTGGTCAACCTGTCCCTCCAACAGTCGGCGAAGGGCCCCGACGGCGACCGGTGGAAGGCGGCGTTCGACCGGTACCTGGCCTCGGAGCAGCAGTACAGCAACCCGCAGCAGGTGGCGGTCGGCCGGCAGCCGGAGCCCGAGGAGACGGTGGAGGTGCGGCAGTGGCCGTGGGAGAGATGGGCCCTGCCGTCTCCGGGTCGGCCGCGATCGGGGGTGCCGAGCGCCGCCCGGGCACCAAGCAGGCGCAACAGGCGCAGCAGTGGCTGCTGACGCTGCTGCCCGCGTTCCCGGTGCTGCTGCTGGTGCTGCGGCTCTGGCGGCTCAGCCGGCAGGACATGCCGACGATGCTGCTGCTGGTGCAGTACGTCAGCCCGCTCGGGCTGCTCAGCGCCCTGCTGATCGCGCTGGTGTGGGCGTTCCCGCTCGTCGTACTGGTGTTGGCCGTCCTCGGCCGGCTGCTCCAGGTCAGCGCGCCTGACCGGTTCGACCCGGAGCGCTCGCTGCTGGCCTACGGCACCGTGCGTACGCCCGGTTGGGTGCTGGTGGCGGCGATCGCGCTGGCGGCACTCACCTGGCAGCTGCGGTTCCTGCCGTTGCTGCTGATGCTGGCCCTCTGGCTGCTGGCGCTGCGGACCCGGCTGCGTCACCCGGACCGCCCCCGCCGGATCCTCGCCACCGCCCTGGTGCTGCCGGTCGTGGCGGCGGCCGCGAGCTACGCCTGGCTGGCGCCCGCCGTGCCGAGGGCGGTCGGCGAGGGCGAGCTGGCCACGGCCCTGCTGCTGGTCGTGCCGCCGCTGGGGGCCGTGGTGCTCACCGGCCCGGTGCCGCGCCCGGTCGCCCCGGCGCTGACCCGCGTCCTCGCCTACGCGGTGGCGGCGGTGGTGCCACTGGTGACGGGCGTGGTCTTCCTGCGGGTGCCGCTGCTGCCCGCCGTCGCCGTGGAGGTCGGCCCGGAGGCCGGGCCGGTCCGGGAGGTGGTACGCGGCGAGGCGGTCACGGTGACCGACCGGATGACGATCGTGCTCGACGGGCGGGGCGAGGTGCGCTTCCTGCCCAACGACCACGTACGCGGGCAACTGCTCTGCCCCGACCCGGGGCGGATCCCGGTTAGCCGGGTGGACGTCTACGGCTGGCACGTGGAGGAGACGGCGCTGGACTGGATGATCCCCCGGCAGGCGGTGGGCCGGCCGGACCCGCGCTGCCTGGGCCGGCTGCCGGCTGCCGATCCCACCGGGTCGTCCGCGCCGCCGTCCCCCGGGCCCGCCCTGCCGTCCTCGCCGCCGCCGCGCGCCCGCTGACGTCCGGCGGGCGGGGTCAGCGGTTGCGCAGCTCGGGGGACTGGTTGAGCAACTGTCCCCGGGCGGAGACGAACCGCCGGTACGCGTCCGAGTCGACGGCCCCCGGGCGGAACGCGGCGACCCGGTGGCAGTTCTGGAAGGCGAGCTCGACCCGGAAGTGCCGCTCCAGGCCGGCCCGGATGGCGTCGCTGGATTGAGCACGCCACGAGGGAGGCGTCGCGTCAATGACCGTCCGGCGTGCCGTGCCGACCCACCGTGACGACGGCGTCGGTGCGAGCGGCGAGTGGCGGCGAGGGGGCGGTCAGCCCCGGCGCGCGGTGCGGCCCTTGAGGTGGCGGCCCAGCTCCCGGGCGATCTCCCGCTCGGCGTCCCGCTCGGCCAGCGCCTGCCGTTTGTCGTACGACTTGCGGCCCTTGGCCAGGGCCAGCTCGACCTTCGCCCAGCCGCCCGAGAAGTACATCGACAGGGGCACCAGGGTCAGGCCACCCTCGCGGGTCCGCTCCAGGATGCGGGCGATCTCCACCCGGCGCAGCAGCAGCTTGCGGGTGCGCCGGGGCGCGTGGTTCGTCCAGCTGCCGAAGCCGTACTCGGCGATGTGCAGACCGTAGAGCATCAGCTCGCCGTCGCGTTCCTGAGCGAACGCGTCGACCAGCGACGCCCGGCCCTCGCGCAGCGACTTGACCTCCGTGCCGGCCAGCACGATGCCCGCCTCGTAGGTCTTGAGGACGGTGTAGTCGTGCCGCGCCTTCTTGTTGGAGGCGATCAGCCTGCGCTCGGTCTGCCGGGCCGCGTTCACCCGGTCGAGGATATCGCCTCGCGGCCGGTTCCTCCCCGCGCCACCGCCGCTCGCGGCGGGCGTGCGGTGCTCGGCCCGGCCCTCCCGCGTCGCCGCAGCAGGAGGGGCGCCGTGGCCGAATCCGATGGCGCCGGCCGGGCCCGGCGGGGGAGACTCCGCCAATGGATCATCGGACGATGGTGCGGCTGAGCAAGCGGATGTCCCTGGCGTTGCGGCACGAGCCCGCCCGCTTCGGCCTCGCGCCCGACCGGGCAGGCTGGGTGCCCGTCGACGACCTGCTCGCCGCGCTGCGGATCGACCGCGTCGACCTGGACGCCGTGGTGGCCGGCAACGACAAGCAGCGCTTCGCCGTCGAACGCGGTGCCGACGGCGCCGAGCGGATCCGCGCCAACCAGGGGCACTCGATCCCGGTCGACCTGGGCCTCACGCCCAGCGACCCGCCGGCGCGGCTCTACCACGGCACCAGCCGCGTCGCGCTCGACTCGATCCGCGCCAGCGGCCTGCACCGGGCCGGCCGGCACCACGTCCACCTGTCGCCGGACGTGGCGACGGCCCGGCGGGTGGGTGCGCGCCGGGCGGGCGAGCTGGTGGTGTTGACCGTGGACGCGGCGGCGATGGCCCGCGACGGGCACGCCTTCTACCGCAGCGCCAACGGCGTCTGGCTCACCGACGCGGTGCCCGCCCGCTACCTGGCGGACTGAGCGCCCGGCTCAGCCCGCGCGTCGGGCGAGGAACTCGGCGAGCACCCTCGTGTGGGTGGAGAAGGCCAGCTCCGTCGGCTCGGTGAGCACCAGCCACTCGGTGGCCTCCTCGGTCGGCGCCGACGGGGGCAGCGCCTCGGCCGGCCGCTCGGGCAACTCGCCGAAGACCATCATCGTGCCGCCGGCCGGAGCGCCGTACACCGAGAGCAGCCGGGCGTCGGCGGCGTCGGCGCGCAGGCCCGTCTCCTCCCACAGCTCCCGCACCAGCGCCTCCTGCCACTCCTCGCCGTACTCGACGAAGCCGCCCGGCAGCGCGAGCTGGCCGCGCGCCGGCTCGATGTCGCGGCGTACGACGACCACGCCGAGGCCCCGGGCCGTGCGGACCGGCAGCACCGCCACCGCGACGGGCAGCGGGTTACGCCAGACCGTCTCGCCGCAGACCGCGCAGATCCGCGGCCACCCGGTCGCCGCCGGGTAGGCGGCGCCGCAGAAGGAGCAGTGGGAGTACGCCGCGGCGGTCATGCCGCAGCACGTTACCCCGCGCGCCCGGCGCCCCCGCGACCTGCCGCCCGTCGCGCCCCACGGCGCATCCCCACGGCGGGGGACGGGCACGAGCGGTGAGCGGCTCCGCCTTCCTCCGGGCCGGATCCCGGCGCTCACGGGCGGCCCGCGCCCAGGGCGTCGCGGGCCGCCATGAGGGCGAACCCGAGCAGGTTGGCGCCCTGCCAGCGCGCCGGATCCTCCGCGCGCGGGTCGTCGGCGGCCAGGCCGATGCCCCAGACGCGGTCGACCGGGCTCGCCTCCACGAGCACCCGCTCGCCGGTGCCGAGCAGGAACTCCCGCAGGTCGTCGTGCTGGCCGAACTTGGCGACGCTGCCCGCCACCACGATGTCGTGGCGCCGGGCCTCCCAGGTCGCCTGGTCGAAGCCGCGCACCTGGCGGCCGAGCGACTTGGCGCGGTGGGGATGCCCGGCCGCCAGGATCCGCCCGGCGACCGCGGTGTCGCCGAACAGCATCGCCTTGTGCCACATCATCCAGTGCTCGGCGGTGGCGTAGGTCCGCTCGCCGTCACTGAACGGGGCGGGCCACCACTGGCTCAGGCAGCCGGGCCCGACGCTGCCGTCGCGCTGCGGTCGGTGACCCCAGAAGCACAGGTAGCGGATCTTCCCACCGGCGCGGACGGCGGCGACGAGCTCGTCGACGGATCGAGGCGACATGGCGGCGAGTCTGCCGCAGGGGTCCGACGGAACGCGCGCGATTTCCGGGCCCGTCGGCTCCGCGCGGTCAGGCCGTCGGCGCGCCGGTGTAGAACGCCGTGGTGCGTTCCATGGCGGCCCGTGCCTGTCCGGCGTCGGTGCCGTGGGCGACGCTCGCCTCGCCCCACCGCTCGCTGCTGGCCGTGACGAACTGCCGGCCCTGCTCGGAGACCATCCAGGCCTCGCTCTCCTGCGGGGTGACCCCGCTGCCGTCGGCGGCGAGGTGCGAGGCCAGCCCGAGCAGTCCCAGGTCCCAGCCGACCCCGAGCGCGCCCGGACCGAACTGGTCCCAGCGCTCCTGGTCGACGTGCGCGACGTGCTCCAGCTCGAACCGGGTCCGACCGTCCTCCACCGGCGTCAGGCGCACCTCGATCCAGCTCACCTCGCCGCCGAACTCCCAGGTGGCGGCGAAGCTCTTCGGCGGGTCGCAGCGTTCGACCGTGCCGCCGGCGTTGCCCTCGAGCTGGTAGCGGCCGTGCAGCCGCAGGTCGCCCGAGACGGGCAGGAACCAGCGGGGGATGCGTTCGGCGTTGCTGCAGGCGTCCCAGACGTCCTCCAGCGGCGCGTCGTACGTCTGGCTGATGGTCATCACCCGGGCCTCGCCGGCCTCCAGCACCCGCCGGCCGAGCTGGCGGCGTACGGCGTTGATCTGCTCGGTCGCGTCGATCATCGGTCTCTCCCGTGGTCGGTCGTGTCGTCGGTCGGGGGCGGCTGCTCGCGCAGCCGCCGTTCGCGCTTGCCTCGGGCCAGCTCGGTGGCGAGGGCGTGCAGGGGCGGCGTCCAGAACCGCCGGAAGTTCTCGAGCCAGCGGTCGACCTCCCGCAGCGGGCGGGTGTCGACGGCGTAGAGGCGTCGGGTCCCCTCCGCCCGGACGGTGGCGAAGCCGTTGTCCCGCAGCACCTTCAGGTGCTGGGAGACCGCGGGCTGGGAGATGCCGAACTCCCGCCGGATCACGTCGCACAGTCCGCCGGCGGTCATCTCGCCGTCGGTGAGCAGTTCGAGGATGCGACGCCGCACCGGGTCACCGAGTACGTCGAAGGCGTGCACGGAAACCTTTATATCAGCCGCGCCTTATTTAAGCGACTCATGATGTGGCGGTGTGTCGCCGACGCCTGCGCGGAAGCGTCGGGGATACGACTCTCCACGGGTCGGTGCGAAGATCCGCACGACGCTACCCTGGCATCGACGGACATATACTTTCCGTACGATCGTGGAACCCGTGAGCGGAGGCGGGCGTGCCACTCTTCTTCCTGAGCTACGCCCATGAGGACAACCGCAACGGCCAGGTGCAGGAGTTCTTCGGCGATCTCAGCGAGGCGGTGGCCCGGCTGGCCGGCGTGGGCTGGGACCAGGCGGGATTCGTCGACGGGCAGATGCCGCTCGGCGCAACCTGGTCGCAGGAGTTGGCCGACGCCCTCGCCACCAGTTCCTGCCTGGTGGCGCTGACCTCCCCCCGCTACGTGGTCAGTGACTACTGCGGACGCGAGTTCCGGGTCTTCGCCGACCGGGTCGACGCGCACGAGCGGGAGTTCCGCCGCCGTCCCCCCGCCGTGCTGCCGATCCGCTGGATCCCCTGCGACCGCGTGCCCGGGGCGTTGACCGGCTTCCAGCACAAGAACTTCCCGGCCGGCGCCGTGTACGCCCAGGACGGGCTGCTCACCCTGAAGCAGCGCCGCCGGCACCACGACGAATACCAGGACTTCGTCGACGCGCTGGCCAAGCACATCGTGCAGACCGACCGCGACCACCGCCTGCTCCGGCCCGCCCGACGGCCGGTACTCGCCGAGGTCACCAGCGCCTTCGAGACCACGCGCCGGCGACCGGCTCCCGGGTCGTCCGCAGCCCGGTCGCCCCGATCGACCAGCGCCCGGCACGTCTGGTTCGTTCTGGCCGCCGGCAGCGCGGCGGAGCTGGCCGGCACCCGGAGCGGGGCGGAGGAACGCTACGGCGCGCTGGCCCGGGACTGGCGGCCGTACCGCCCCGAGCTGGAGGCGCCGATCGGCAGCTACGCCGGGGCGGTCGCCACCACCAAGAGCTACGGCTGGACGGTCGAGGACGCCGTCGACCTCGCCGAGGTGCGGGAGTGGGCCCGGGCGCACAACCAGATCGTCGTGCTCGTGGTGGACGTCTGGTCGGCCGGCCTGCCGCGCTACGAGCTGACCCTCGTCGGCTACGACCGCGACCCCGACACCACCACCCCGGTGCTGGTGCCCTGGACGGCCGCCGACGACGCGGCGGCCGACGGCAACCAGCGGTTGTGGGAGACCCTCGCGCGCGTCCTGTCGCACCACGTCGTGCGCAACGATCCCGCGATGTGGCGACCGGAGATCGCCACCGCCGGCCGGTTCCACGCCGAGCTGGAGGACGCGCTGGTCGTGGCCCAGAGCCGCATCTACCGTACGGGCACGGTCTACCAGGAGCCGCCGTCGGACGGCCCGGTGCACCGCCCGATCCTCGAAGGTCCCTGATGGAGGCGGGCAGCCGATGACGGTGAACGACGCGGCACGCGGGCAGATCGTCACGTTCTATTCGTACAAGGGCGGCACGGGACGCACGATGGCGCTGGCCAACGTCGCCTGGATCCTGGCCAGCCAGGGCCTTCAGGTGCTCGTGGTGGACTGGGACCTGGAGTCGCCCGGCCTGCACCGCTACTTCCACCCGTTCCTGCGCGACTCGGAGCTGCGCGCCACCCCCGGGGTCATCGAGATGATCTGGGATTACTCGATGGCCACGATGCAGCGCAACCCCGGCGACGACCCGCAGGAACTGCTCGCCGGGCACGCCAAGATCCAGCGGCGGGCGGTCTCGCTGAACTGGGAGTTCCCGCACGGCGGCGTCATCGACTTCGTGGCAGCCGGCCAGCAGGATTCGGCGTACTCGCGGTTGGTGAGCACCTTCGACTGGTCGAACTTCTACGAACGCCAGGGCGGGGCGGCCTTCTTCGACGCGGTCCGCGCGCAGATGCGCGCCGAGTACGACATCGTGCTGATCGACAGCCGTACGGGCCTGAGCGACGTCGCCGGCATCTGCACCGTGCAGCTGCCCGACACCGTCGTCAACTGCTTCACCATGTCGACGCAGAGCATCCGGGGCGCGTCGGCCGTGGCCCGCTCGATCCGCGCCCAGCGCCCGGACGACCCACCGCTGCTGGTGCCGGTGCCGACCCGGGTGGAGGACGCCGAGCTGCGCAAGCTGGAGACCGGCCGGGACCTGGTCCGGGCCGAGTTCGCGTCGTTCCTCGACCACCTCTCCGACGCCGCGCGGGCCCGCTACTGGAACACCATCGAGGTGCCCTACCGCGCGTTCTACGCCTACGAGGAGATCCTCGCCGCGTTCGGCGACCGTCCGGAGCAGGCGGGCACCCTGCTGGCGGCGTACGAGCAGCTCGCGTCGGTGGTGACCGGTGGCCGGGTCACGCGGCTGGAGCCGATGCCGGAGGAGGAGCGGCGCCGCTCGCTGACCGCGTTCGAGCGGTCCCGGCTCACCGCCGAGCAGACCGTGCTGGTCGGCTACGCCTCGATGGACCGGCTCTGGGCGGAGTGGATCAGCGACCAGCTCGAGGAGGCCGGGCTGCGGGTGGACCGGCGCGCGGTCGACGTGCCGGTCCGCGCGGGTGGCCGCACCGAGTTCGACCGGGCGCTCGCCGCCGCCAGCCGGGTGCTGGTCGTGCTGACCCGGCACTTCGCGGCCACGCCGCTGGCGGGGGAGGCGTGGAAGGCCGCCGCCAGCCGGGACCAGGTCGCCGGCACCGGCGTGCTGGTGCCGCTGCGGGTCGACGAGTCCCGGCTAGCCCTGCCGTACACCGACCGCACCCCGGTCGACCTCAGCGACGTCGACGCCGGCACCGCCCGGACCCTGCTGCTCGAGGAGGCGGGCGCACCCGCGCACGCGGTGACCGCCCGGGCGGTCGGCCGGTTCCCCGGATCGTTCCCGGCGGTGTGGAACGTGCGCCAGCACGGCACCACCTTCGTCGGCCGCGCGGCGCAGCTGGAGGCGCTGCGCGACCGGCTGATCGCCTCGCCCGCCTCCGGCGTGCAGGTGATCCACGGCCTCGGCGGGGTCGGCAAGACCCAGCTCGCCGCCGAGTACGCGCTCCGCTTCGCCCGCGACTACGACATCGTCTGGTGGATCCCTGCCGACAGCGAGGAACGGATCCGGGGCGGGCTGGCCGACCTCGCCGAGGCGATGGGGCTCGGCGCCGGCGGCGGTGGCGAGGCGGTCCGGCGGGTGCTCGACGCGCTACGCCGGGGCGGCCCCGGCCGGCGCTGGCTGATCGTCATGGACAACGCCGACGAGCCGTCGCGGGCCACCCGGGCGCTGCTGCCGCAGGGCCCCGGGCACGTCCTGCTCACCACGCGCGACCAGACCTGGAGCGAGTACGCGGGCGCCACGGAGCTGACCGTCTTCGACCGGGTGGAGAGCGTCCAGCTGCTGCGCGACCGTGTCCGCGGCCTCACCGAGGAGGAGGCGACCCAGGTCGCGGAGAAGCTCGGCGACCTGCCGCTGGCGGTGGAGCAGGGCGCGGCCTACCTGCGGGCCACGGCGCTGCCCGTGCAGCAGTACCTCGCCTCGCTGGACACCCCCGGCCTGCTGCGCATCCTGGAGGGCCGGCAGTCGGCCGGGTACTCCAAGACGCTCGCCGCGACCTGGCTGGTCACCCTGCGCCAGCTGCGGCAGGAGAAGCCCGCCGCCGCGCGCCTGCTGGAGCTGTGCTCGTACTACGCGCCGGAGCCGATCCCGGTCGCGATGCTCACCGGCGAGCGGTTCGCCGTCTTCATGGCCCCGTTCGACCCCACCCTCACCGACCCGATCCTGCAGGGGCTGGTCACCGCCGAGCTGGGCCGCTACGGCCTCGCCCAGGTCGACGCGGAGAACAACACCGTCCGCATCCACCGGCTGGTGCAGCTGGTCATCAAGGACCAGCTCGACGACCCCGCCGAGACCCGTCGCCAGGCCCAGTCGCTGCTCGCCGCCGCCAGCCCCCGCGACCCGGACAAGCCGGCCAACTGGCCGCGCTACGCCGAGCTGTGGCCGCACGTACGTCCCTCGGCGCTGCACGAGTCGACGGCCGAGGAGGCCCGCCAGCTCGTCGCCGACACGGTGCGCTACCTCTACCGGCGCGGGGACTACGAGGCCGCGCGCTCGCTGGCCGAGGACGCGTTGGAACGCTGGCGCGACACCGACGAGGACGACCCCACCAAGCTGCGGATGCGGTTCCACCTGGCCAACGTCCTGCGCGCGCAGAGCCTGTTCGACCTGGCCTTCGACATCGACCAGGACGTCTACGACCGGCAGCGGCGGATCTTCGGCGAGCACCACCTCTACACCCTGATGACGGCTCGCAGCCTCGGGGCCGACCTGCGTGCCCAGGGCCGCTACCACGACGCCGAGCAGCGCGACCGACGAACCCTGGAGCTGAGCGTCCGCAGCTTCGGCGAGGACAGCGGCCGTACGCTGACCGCCGAGAACAACCTCGCCGTCTCGCTGCGGCTCGTCGGCCACTTCCGGGAGGCGGCCCAGCTCGACCAGCACATCTACGAGCGGCGCCGGGAACGCTTCGGCGACGAGGACCCGTCCACTCTCGCCTCCGCCAGCAACTACGGCCGGGGGCTGCGCGACACCGGGGAGCTGTGGCGCTCGCACAGCGTCCTGCAACGCACCTCCGCCAACCAGCAGAAGATCATCGGCCCCGACCATCCGGAGACCCTGCGTACCGCCAAGGAGCTGGCACTGACCCTGCGCCAGCTCGGCCGCTTCGCCGACGCGCACCGGGTGCTGGAACGCACGGTGGTGCGTTACCAGCGCACCCTCGGCGGCGAGCACGCCGACACCCTCTCCTGCGAGATGGCGCTCGCGACCACCTGGTCGGCGGTGGGCGACAACCCGACCGCGCTGCGGATGGCGCGGCGGCTGCGCGACGCGTACACCGAGGTCCTCGGCGCCGACCACGCCATCACCCTGGCCTGCCTCAACAACCTCGGCGTGTTCCTGCGCAAGGGCGGCGAACACCCGCAGGCGCTCGACCTTGCCCAGCGGGTCCGCGACCAGCTGCTCGCCAGCCTCGGCGAGCGGCACCCGCACACCCTGCTCGCCACCCTCAACCTCGCCAACGACCTGTTCGCGCTCGGCGAGCGAGACGCCGCCCTGCTGCTGGACACCACCGCGTACGTCGAGCTGATCCGGGCCCTCGGCGCCGAGCACCCGGACAGCGTCTCGGCGGCGCTCAACCTCGCGGTCAGCAGGATCGCCACCGAGAGCGAGGCCGACGCCGGCCGCGCCCTCTACGACGACGCGTTCGGCCAACTGGTGCAGCTGTTCGGTGGCGACAACCCGCGGGTGGTCCAGGCCCGCCAGCGCGACCGGTTCAACGGCTACATCGAGCCCGCCCTGCTCTGAGCGCCCGCCCTGCTCTGAGCGCCCGGGCCGGTCCGTGCCCGGCCTGGACGAGCGCTGCGGTCTGCTTCACAGACCGTGACTGGCTGCGCCGGATCTCGCGACGGCGGTGTAGTCCGTTCGTCCGATACCGGACAGGTATCAGCGTTCCGGTGGCAGTGGTTCGTCGGGGTCGCCGGCCAGCCAGGTCGCGACCGCCAGGGGGTCGGCGCCGGGCAGCCGGTGGCACAGCGTCCGGACCAGGTCGGCGCGGGCGGTCAGCACCCGCGCGGCGGCGGTACGCCCCAGCCGTCCGGCGACCAGCGCGACGCCGACCAGCGCGTCGGCGTCCCCGGGATCCACGGCGAGCCGGCGGCGGTAGCCGGCCAGGGCGCCCCCGGTGTCACCCGCCGCGTACGACCGGTCGGCGTGGTCCACCCGTTCCGCCTCGCTGGGGCTGGTGCCCGTACCGCCGTGGTCCGTCGCCAGCAGCCGCCGCCGCACCGCCGCCTCCGGGCCGGTGTCGCCGGTCGACGCGGGCCGGGCCGGGCCGGGCACGACGGCGGGTGCGGCGATCGGGGGCGGGCGCCGACCCCTCCGCCACGCGTACGCCACCTCCGCCACGGCGTCGTCTTCGGGGGCCAGGTTGGCCAGCGCCCAGCGCACCGCCCCGCCGTCCGCGACGTCGCGCGCCGCGGCCTCGACCCGCGCGTCGCCGGCGGGCTCCCAGCCGCGCAGGGTGCCGGCCATGCCCGCCACGAAGGCCCGCCCGTCGTCCGTCAGCTCCGCGCTGCCGGCGAGCTGCGCGACGGCCCGCGCGGTCTGCACCCGCCAGTACGCGTACTCGAACGCGCAGCGGACGTCCTCGTGCCGCCGGCAGCGCCACACCTCGGCCACCCCGAGGTGGGCGTACGCGCCCTGCAACAGCGCGCCGACGGGGCGGGGGTCCCACCGCCACGGCGCCCGGTAGCGGGCCGGACCGCCCGGCGCGTGCAGCGGCAGCAGGTCCAGCAGCGCGCCCAGCTTGGTGTGCTGCAACTCGTGCACCAGCAGCAGCGCGAGTGTCTGCGGGTCGGCCGGCACGGAGAGCGCGATGGCACCCAGTGCGGCACGGCTGGTGGCGCTCACCGGGTGCCCGGACGGCGCCGGCGTGAGCGGCACCAGCGTACGCAGCAGCGTGGCCAGGCCCCGGGCGTGCGCCGGCAGCCGGTCGGTCAGCCAGTGCCACGCCTGCCCGGTCAGCCGGTCGAGCCGGTCCGCCGTGGCGTCGTCCAGGCGGCTCGTCGGCGGTCGGTGGTAGCGGCTCCGGTGCGGATCCTGGTCGTCGACGAGCACCTGGGCCGGGGGCGCGTCGCGGCCCGGGGTGAGCCGGCGGCTCGGCAGCCACCCGCGTGCCGGGGCGTGACCGTCGCCCGACCCGTCGGTGGCGTGCACGGCGCCGGCCGGCCCGTACACCGACAACCCCGGCGGCGGTCGACCGTCGCCGGCCGACCCGGGGTCGTAGCGCCGTCCCCTGCCGCGGACGACTGCGGTGCCGGCGCCGAGCCCGACCGCGCCGCCCACCGTGGGCAGCAGCAGCGCACCCCGCGGGCAGGGCACGGCGAGCGTGAAGGGAAGGCCCGCGCGCAGGGCGGCGGCTGCCGCCAGCCCGCCCAGGTAGGCCGTGTCGGGGCGGCCGTGCAGGGCGTCGGTGGCCCAGCCGGTGACCGGCGGGTGTGCCAGGACGTGGGCGACGGCCGCCGGATCCGCCCGCTCGGCGAGGGTGAGCAGGGCGAGGCACTGCGCGGCCGGCGAACCGGTCCCGCCCGCGCGCGCGGCGGCGACGGTCAGCAGCCGCCGCCGGCCGAGCTGACCGACGCGCAGCACCTCGAGCGTGGCGTCGTCACCGTGCCCCGCGGCGAGGCCGGCGAGCTGGGCGGGGGAGAGCACCACCGGCTCACCGCCGTCGCGAGGCAGGCCGCCGGGCTGGGGCGGCGTCGGGCGAAGCGGCCAGGGCGCGGCGGCGCAGGGCGTCGACGTCCGCGGCCACCACCCGTCGTACGTGTCGGATCAGCCGGTAGAGGTCGGGGCAGTAGACCGAGGGGTGCGCGAACCCGGCGCCGGCGCGGAAGCGGTGCGCGTACAGGCCGCCACCGCAGGCGCTGAGCACGGGGCAGGCCCGGCACGCGGCGGCCAGGGCGGCCGGACCGGTCGGCCGGCCCGCCAGCGACGGGTGCCGCAGCGCCTCGTCGAAGGAGTGGCGGAAGACGTCGAGGCCGGTACGCATCGACGCGTCGTCGGTCGTCTTCAGGGTGTCGGTGCCCTCGATGGTGCCGTCGGTCTCGATCGTCATGACGTCGGGCTCGGCGAACCCCACCGCCCGGGTGCCGCTGCGGCCGCCGAGCAGCAGCGCGATCAGCGACTCGAACAACCGGATCCCGGTGCGGCGGGGCGTCGTGGCGTACCAGCGGTCGAAGACGGCCACCAGCCAGTCGCCGTACGGGGTGTCGGTGCCGCCCGGCCGGCGCCCGGGCGGGGGAGCGGTCCAGTTGCCGTGCGGCAGCAGCAGGTCCAGGCGGGGCGGGTCGAACGCGAGCAGCGACTCGTAGACGTCCACCGGATCGTTGGCCAGGTCGACCGTGCAGAGCAGCCCCGCCCAGCGCGACCGGTGCCGCGGGTGGTCGAGCAGCCGCAGCGCGGCGGCCACGTCGGCGAAACTGCCCCGTCCGTCGGGGTAGCGGCGATGCCGGTCGTTGGCGGCCCGGTCGCCGTCGAGGCTCACCCCGACGTCGATGTCGTGGCGGTGGCACAGCGCCAGGAACTCCTCGTCCAGCAGTACGCCGTTGGTCTGCACGCCGACGTCGAGCGACGCTCCCGGGGGCAGTGCCGCCCGCAGGGTGCGTACGGTCCGGTCGAGGGTCGCCGGGCCGGCCAGCAGCGGCTCGCCGCCGTGCAGCACGACGCGTACCCGGTCGGGGCCGTGCCGTGCCAGGTGCTCGCCGAGGCGCCGCGCGACCTGGGCCACGGTGCCCGGCGCGATCATCCGTGGCCGCTCCCGCCACCGCTGGTCGGCGCTGCGGTAGACGTAACAGTGGTCGCACGCCAGGTTGCAGCGGCTGTGCACCTTGAGTACGAGCTGCCGGACCCGGGTCGGCGGATCGGCGTGGTCAGGGTGGGGTGGGGCGGCCGACGTCGGGGCGTCGGCGGACACGTCAGAAGCTCGACTCGAACGCCGACACGTCGAGCTGCCGGCCCGGCTCGTCGCCGGCCACGAGCGTGCCGAGCACGTGGGCCAGCACGCCGTCGCCGGCACCGGCGAGCAGGTCGGCCAGCGGTACGTCCCCCAGCCGCACCAGGGCGGCCCCCGTGTCGACCGACGGTGGCGGCAGCTCGGTCTCAGCCACGGTGGACCGTCCGGCGACCATGTGTCCTGCCGCGCGTCATCGCTGCGCTCACCCCGCCTTTTCTACACCATCGGGTGCCTGTCCCGACGGCCCGACACCGCACCCCGGGGTGGGCGTCGGCGGCACCCCGACGGCCCCGGCCGACCGAACCGCCGCCGGTGTGTCCGGCCACGGGGACGCGTCCGGCGGCGCGCGGTGACAGGCGGTGGACCCGGGTGGCACCGGCACTGCCCACGACCGCGATGACCGGTGACATTCCGCCTCCCGTCGGCGTCGGTGTCCGAAGCATAGGGGCGCGGCGGCCTCCGCAGCGACCACCGTCCGTAAACCCGACTCAGGGTCGTGTCGTACCCGTGGTCCATGATCCTTGTCGTCACAGCGACGCCGGCGACCCTTCCGGCGTCCGGGTCGTCACGGGCTGCGCGGAGCGGCGGACGGGAGGTCGGACAGTGGCTGACGCGGAACGGACCGCGTGGCGACGGCGCAGCACGGTGCGGGTGGTGCCGCCCTCGCGGCCCCGCAAGCTGGCCAAGGTGCCCTTCGTCGAGTTGGCCGACGGGCGGTTGCAGGGAGTGGTCTCCAGCGGGTCGGACGTCGACCGGGTCTACGTGTCGTCGATCGCCTCCGGCACCCACGCCTACCACTGCAGCACCAACAACAACCGGCCCTGCGGCGGGCTGCGCGGCGCGCCCTGCAAGCACCTGCACGCCCTGGCCGACGAGGCACTGCTCCAGTACGGCGGCGACCGGGTGGCCCGCTACCTGCGCGTCGACGTCGGCGCGGGGGCGGACAGCGCCCGGGAGCTGCTCGCCGCCCTGGACGGGCGGCACGAGCCGACCCCCGCCGCCGTCGTGTTCAGCCGCTTCCTGCGCCACCTGTCCTACCTGGAACTGCCCGGCAGCACGGTCCCCCTGCCCGAGCTGCACTGGTTCCCGGCCACCGGGACGGTTCGCTGATGCTCGGCACACAGCTCACCGTCCTGCGCGACGACACGCCGACCGGCCTGGCCGACGCCCTCGACCTGGTCACCGGCCTCGACGACGCCCTGGTCCGCGGCCTCGCCCGGGTGGGTGCGGACGACGCCGCCGCGCTGGCCGCCCTGGCGGGCGCGCTGGCCGCCACCCCGCTCGGCGACCGGCTCGCCGAGGCGGCCGCCAAGGTCACCGCCGGCTCGGTCGCCGAGGAACACCTGCTCGCCCTCGCCGGCGCCCGGTGCGCGCTGCTCGGCGCCGCCCACGACGCGCTGCTCGGGCAGCTCGACGCCGCGCTGGGCAGGACCCGCACCCCCTGGACCCCCGGCCCGGTCGAGGCCGCGGGTGACGGGTCCCCGGCCCGCGCCGGCGCGCGCGCCTGGCTGCACGAGGTTGCGGTGACCGGGTGGGCCGGCCTCGACCACGAACTCGTGGCCGCGGCCGGGGCGCCGGTCGAGGCGGCCCTCGCCGAGCCCCACCTCCGCAGGCTGGCCGTGCTGCTCGACGGCCTCGCCGCCGAGCTGCGGGCCTGCGTGCCGGTGGCCACGATGGCGCAGCCGCCGGTCCGGCGCTGGGCCGATCTCTGGGCCCGGGGTGTGCTGCTCGCCCAGGACGCGGCGGCCGCCGCCGTCCCGACGGCCGTCGAGGAGGTCTCCGGGCGGCTGCTCGTGCTCGGCGTCGACGTGCACGAGCACGACACCGCCGTGCAGGCGCAACTGCACGCGATCCTCGAACCGGCCGACGGCGGGCCGCCCCGGCTCGTCCGCAGCGCGGTCGGCGCGGTCAAGGTCGAGACGATCGTCGGCCCGGCGCTGTGGCGCCTGCTGGACGCCCATCCCGTGCTGCTGGCCGCGCTGGCCGAGCGGCGCAGTGTGACGGTCACCGGCCTGCCGCTGCGCGGCGCGGACCTGATCTGGCACGACGAGCGGGTGCGACCCGGCGAGCCCGCCGACCCGTTCGCCACCGCCCGCGTGCTGTTGCCGGCGGCGGTCGCGACGGCGTCGGCGCCGCTGGAGCGGCACCCCGTGGGGATCGCCGAGCCCGTGCTGGTGGAGGGCTACACCGTGCGCGACGACGACGGCACGACGACCTTCGCGCTCGACGGGCAGGCGATCGACGTCGCGGTCGACCGGCTGCCCTCCTGCGGCCCGCTCACCCCCGAGCTGGTGGCCACCTCCTCCGCCTGCCTCGGCCTGCTGCGGTGGGACGACGGTCGGTGGCTGCTGCAACCCCTGGCCGTGCGGGCCACCGTCAAGCGCCGGCCGGTCGACGTGCACACCGGCGACTGGGCGGGCGGCGTCACCGATCCGAAGATCGCCAAGGCCGAGGCCAAGGCGGGCGATGCCGTGGCGGTGCTGCGCGAGCGCGCGGGACGGTTGCTGCGCCGATGACCGACACCCCGAACCCCGCGGACCTCACCGACGCCAACCGGCGTCAGGTGCTCTACTGGCGGCTGCTGGCCCGGCTCTTCGATCCCGAGGAGCAGCCCACCCTGGAATCGGCCAGCATGGCGGTCGTCGACGACCTCGGCCTGCCGGCCGCCCTGCTGGACCCGGCGGTCTCGGTGGACACCGTCGTCCAGCGCTTCCCGGCCGTCGCCGACGAGCTGCGCGGCCTGCTCAGCCCGACGCCCGACGTCCCTGCGGCCGCTGACCTGCCCGACGTCCCTGCGGCCGCTGACCTGCCCGACGTCCCTGCGGCCGCTGACCTGCCCGACGTCCCTGCGGCCGCTGACCTGCCCGACGTCCCTGCGGCCGCTGACCTGCCCGACGTCCCTGCGGCCGCTGACCTGCCTGACGCGCCGGCTGCCGAGGAAGAAGGCGACGGGCCGCCGGGCGCATCCGGTGCGCCCGGCGCCGCCGAGGTACGCCGCGCCGCCCTGGTGTCGAAGCTGCTGCTCAACGTCTTCGCCACCGGCCATGGGCCGGTCGACGCCGGCCAACTGGCCCGGTGGCAGTCCGACGCCGGCTGGTTCGAGCAGGCGCTCGGACTGGAACCGGGCGGGCTGCGCCGGCAGGGCGGCGGCGACGGCCTGGGCGGGGTGCTGGCCGGCCTCGAGGGTGACCTGGTCCGCCGGATGCACCTGCGGGAGGTGCTCGCCGACCCGGTGCTGGCGAGCCGGCTGACGCCGAGCATGTCGCTGATCGAGCAGCTGCTGCGGGACAAGGCCAACCTCTCCGGGGTGGCCCTGGCCAACGCCAAGGCACTCATCCGGCGCTTCGTCGACGAGGTCGCCGAGGTGCTGCGTACGCAGGTCGCACAGACCAGCGTCGGCGTCGTCGACCGGTCCGTGCCGCCCAAGCGGGTCTACCGCAACCTCGACCTGGACCGCACGATCTGGCAGAACCTGACCAACTGGAGCCCGGAGGACGAGCGCCTCTACGTCGACCGGCTCTACTACCGGCAGACCGCCCGCCGGGTCACCCCGGCCCGGCTCATCGTGGTGGTCGACCAGTCGGGCTCCATGGTCGACTCGATGGTCAACTGCACCATCCTCGCGTCGATCTTCGCCGGCCTGCCCAAGGTGGACGTGCACCTGATCGCGTACGACACGCGGGCGCTGGACCTCACGCCGTGGGTGCACGACCCGTTCGAGGTGCTGCTGCGTACGAAGCTGGGCGGCGGCAACGACGGGCCGGTCGCCATGGCGCTGGCCCGCCCGAAGATCGTCGAGCCGCGGAACACGGTCATGGTGTGGATCTCGGACTTCTACGAGTTCGACCGCTCCCAGCCGCTGTTCGACGGCATCGAGGCCGTGCACCGCTCCGGCGTGCGCTTCATCCCGGTCGGCTCGGTCAACAGCTCGGGCCAGCAGAGCGTCAACCCCTGGTTCCGGCAACGCTTCAAGGACCTGGGCACGCCGGTGATCTCCGGCCACATCCGCAAACTCGTCTTCGAGCTCAAGAGCTTCCTCACCTAGGAGAACAACCCCTCATGTCCGAGATGTTGCGTGCCCCCGCCGAGGTCAAGTACGCCGAGGAACTCGACTTCCTGGAGTCGGTCGACACCGACCCGAAGCCGTTCTCGTGGCGGCTGAGCCCACGGATGGTCCGACTGTTCATCCTCGGCTCGGAACGGGCCGACGGGCTCGACCGGGAGATCCCGCAGAAGTGGTTCGGCGACCGCACGTTCGTCGAACGCAGCATCGTGACCCTGGCGTCGGACCGGGGCCTGCTGCTGATCGGCGACCCGGGCACCGGCAAGAGCTGGCTGGCCGAGCTGCTGGCCGCCGCCGTCTGCCGCAACTCGACGCTGGTGGTCCAGGGCACCGCCGGCACCACCGAGGACCACATCAAGTACTCGTGGAACGTCTCCATGGTCATCGCCCGGGGCCAGTCCCGGGAGTCGATGATCCCCTCGCCGATCATGACGGCGATGGAGCAGGGCACCGTCGGCCGGTTCGAGGAGCTGACCCGTTCCACGAGCGACGTGCAGGACGCGTTGATCTCGATCCTGTCGGAGAAGTACGTCTCCATCCCGGAGCTGGACCACGACAACATCGTCTTCGCCAAGCCCGGTTTCTCGATCATCGCCACCGCGAACAGCCGGGACCGGGGCGTGAACGACCTCTCCTCGGCGCTCAAGCGGCGGTTCAACTTCGTCCGGATCCCGGTGGTGACCAACAAGCGTAGCGAGGCCGAGATCGTCCGCTTCCGCACCGAGGAGCTGCTGCGCCGTCACCAGATCACCCTGGACGTGCCGCCGACCCTGCTGGACATCCTGCTCCAGAGCTTCGCCGACCTGCGCGCCGCCGCCTCCTCGGCGACCAGCGACGACGAGAAGCTGGAGTCGGCGCTGTCCACCGCCGAGCAGATCGGTGTCCTGGAGGACGCCATCCTGCACAGTCAGTTCTTCGGCGACCGCACCCTGCGCGCCGCGACGCTGGCCGGATCGCTGGTGGGTTCGCTGGCCCGCCGCAGCCCGGAGGACCTGGCGATCCTCAACAAGTACCTGCACGGGGTGGTCGAGCCGCGCGCCAAGCAGGACGGCGGCGGCTGGGAGGGCTTCCTCGACGGTGGCCGCCAGGCGATCGCCGCCCTGTCGTGACCGCCCCCACCACCCCCGGGCCGTTCGGCGCGCTGCGCGAGCAGCTCACCGCCGCCGCCAGCACCTTCGCCGGCAGCTCGGACGCCGTCGCGGAGATCCTCGCCGGCATCGTCGACGACGTCGACCGTGCCCTCGGCGAGGAGCTGGAGATCTTCCCGGTCTGCCACCACTCCCCGTCGTCGGCGCTGGCCATGGTGCGCAGGCTGCGGGCGAAGCAGCCGAAGGTGATCTACCTGGAGCTCTGCGAGGACCTCCAGCCGCTGCTGGGCGAGCTGCGCAACTGCCGCCTCCCGGTCGCCGTGCAGGCGTTCGCCTCGGAGCTGGACGGCTTTCCGGCCGACTGGGGGCCGCTCAGCGTGGTCGCGCCGATCACCGAGGCCAGCGCCGAATACCAGGCCATCGCGTACGCGCTGGAGACGCCGGGCGTCGAGCTGGTGCTGGTGGACCGCTCCACGGACCACGTCTTCCAGTGGCTGCCCCGCCCGCCCGGCACCGCCGACAAGGTCCCGCCCGGCACCGCCGGAGAGGCCCCGTCCGGCGGGGACGTCGAGACCGCCACGCCGGCGGGGGAGGAGGCGGCCCTGCACGGCGACGCGATCGGCGTCGAGATCGGCGACCTGCGGCCCCGCTTCGCGGAGCTGGAGGCGTACCTGCTGCACCACGGCAAGGTCCGGCACTGGTCGGAGTGGTGGGACCAGTACGTCGAGCAGCCGCTGGCCGACGCCGACCACGACACCTACCGGCAGGTGATGGTGCTGATCGGCAGCCTGTTCCGGCGGCTGCGTCCGGCCGGGTCGGACGCCCGGGACCGGGACGAGGACCGCGAGCGCTACATGTGGACCCGGATGCGGCAGCACCTCGCGGCCTCCGGCGCCGACCCCGCCGACTGCCTTTACGTCTGCGGCGCGTTCCACGCCGCCAGCCGGGTGGAGCAGTTCGGGCTGCGGGCCGACGCCCCGTTCGACATCGGTCCCCGCACCGACACCCGGTGGCACTACGGCCTGATTCCGTCGAGCCACTCCGCCATTGAGGCGCAGTTCGGCCTCGCCCCCGGCTCGGTGTCGATCGCCGCCGCCACCTGGACCAAGGCGGTCGCCCGCACCGGGCTGGCCCCGTTCCGCCTGGAAGGGCAGCGCGGCGGCCGCACCCGCACCGCCGGCCGCCGCCGGGCCACCGCGGCCCCCGCGCCCGCCGCCGGCCTCGCCGACCGGCTCTCGGGCTACCTCGCCCGGCCGCCGGTGGCGCAGGGCCTGGACGAGGCGGAGCTGCGGGGCTGGTGCGTCGACATCGTCCGGCTTGCCCGGCGCAACGGCTACCTGGCCAGCACCGCCGACGCGATCGCCGTCTTCGAGACCTCGATCCTCCTCGCCGGCCTGCGCAACCGCGCCCGCCCCACGCCGTACGACTTCGCCGACGCGGCGGTCACCTGCATCGAGAAGGACGTCGTCCCGGGCCGCCGCGACGTCCGCCGGCTGTGCGAGATCCTGTTCGGCGGCGACCGGGTCGGCCAGGTGGGCTACGAGGCCCTTCCGCCGCTCGCCCGCGACGTCCACGACCGGCTCGCCCCCCTCGGGCTCGACCTGGAGAAGCGCACCATTCAGCGGGCCCTGGTGGACCTGCGGGCCAGCCCCGAGCTGGTGCCGTGCTCGGATCTGCTGTGGCGGCTGCGGCACCTGCTGCCGTCCGACGCGGTCCGGCCCATCATGGGCGAGCGCCGGCTGGGGCAGCGCTCGATCCAGGAGAGCTGGGACCTGGCGCTCGGCCGCAACCAGCGCTCGCTCATCGAGCTGGGCTACGAGGGGGTGACCGTCGAGCAGGTCCTGGAGCAGCGCCTGCGCCGCGCCGTACGGGGCCCGGACGCGACGGCCTCGGTGGCGTTGGGGGCCGTCGAGGACGCCATCCGGCTGCTCGACAGCCCGCGCCTGGTCGACGAGCTCGGCACCCGCGCGGTGGAGCTGCTGGCCGCCGAACGCACCGTCGACGACGCCCCCGAGGTGCTGCGCCGGATCCGGCGGCTGCTGGCCCACCACCGCGCCACCGGGCCGCTGCCGGCCTGGTGCGAGGCGTTCGTGACCACGGGGTACGCGCACTACTGCACGCTGCTGCCCACCGCGTTCCTCGACGAGGACAGCGGCGTACGTCAGGTCGGCGCCATGCTCGGCTTCCTGTTCGGCATGGAGAGCCTGGCGCTCTCCCTGGGCTGCGACCGCTCCCAGCTCGAACTCGCCGTCGCGCAGTCGCACCCGGAGGCGCCGGCCAAGGTGGCGCTGCTCTGGGCCGCCCGTCACCAACTGGGCCTGCTGCCGCTGGCCGAGTTGCGCGAACGGTGTGCCGAGCTGCTCGGCAATCCGCTGGTGGTGCCCGCCTTCCCGCAGTACCTCAGCGGCTTCGTGCAGGCCCTGGAGCCGGTGCCGGGGCTCGCCCCGTTCGTCGTGGAGGTGATGTCGTCCGCGTTCGCCCGGTTGCCCGACCCGGTCCTGCTGCCGTGGCTCCCCACGTTGATCACCACCCTGCGCGAGCACGGTGCGGAGCTGGTGCCGCTGCTGGTGCGGGAGGCGGGGCGTACGTTCCCCGGCTCGCTGGCCGCGCTGGACGCCTGGGTGCCGCCATGGTCGGCCCCGACCCCGCCGACGTCGCCGCTCGCCGCCGTGGTGTCCGGTCCGGTGGCCGCCCTGCTGGCGGCCAACCCGCAGAGCGTCGACGCCGTCGCCGCGTTGCTCGGCTGCGACGGCGGCTGGCGCGAGCCGGACGGCGACGCCGCCGCGTCCGCCGGCCTGACCGCCCTGCTGGCCGCGCATCCGGAGACCACCGACGCGGTGGCCGGCCTGTTGGCGGCGACCCCGCGCTGACCGCCGGCCGCGAGAGCGGGTGCCGGCCTGGCCGCCCGGCGCGTCGGGCCGGCCTGCGGCTCGGCGGCCTGCGGCTCGGCCGCTCGGCGGCCCGGCGGCCTGCGGCTCGGCGGCCTGCGGCCCGGCGGTCCGGCGCGTCGGGACGGCCTGTGGCCCGGCCGGCGGACCGCGTCCTGGCCTGCGCGTTTCCCGGTCGGCGGGCCGGGAATCCGGGTCGTCCGGCAGCGCGGCGCCCGGCGCGCCGCCCGACGAACGGACGCCGCGCCCATGACGTACCGTCCGACACTTGCCACCGCCTCCGACACTGCGACGCTGACGCTGGGGGTCGAGGAGGAGTACCTCCTGCTCGACCCGGACACGGGGGAAAGCCTGCCGGTCGCCGACCGGGTGCTCGCCGCGCTGTCCGGCAGCGCCCGGGACCAGAGCCGGCAGGAGTTCCGGCACAGCATGGTGGAGATGGTCACGCCCGTCACCGCCGACCTGGCCGAGCTGCGCGCCCACCTGGTGGCGCTGCGTCGCTCGGTCGGCGACGCGGCCGAGGCCGCCGGGGCCCGGCTCGTCGCGGTCGGCGCCACGCCCGTGCACGAGCCGCACCGGACGGTGCCGGACAAACCGCGCTACCACGCGATGTCCCGGCGGTTCGGGCCGGTGGCGCACGATCCGGCCGTGTGCGGCTGCCACGTGCACGTGGGGATGGCCGACCGCGAACTGGCCATCCAGGTCTGCAACCACCTGCGACCGTGGCTGCCGGTGGTGCAGGCGATCACCGCCAACTCGCCGCTGCACGACGGCCGCGACACCGGGCACGCGAGTTGGCGTTCCATGCAGCTGGAACGCTGGCCCAGCATCGGGCCGACCCCGCACTTCGAGTCCGTCGCCGACTACGACGCGACGGTGGCGGAGCTGATCAACGCCGGGATCATGCTCGACGCGGCGATGGTCTACTGGTACGCCCGCCCGTCGGCCGCGTACCCCACGGTGGAGGTGCGGGTGGGCGACGTCTGCCCCGCCGTGGACGACGCCGTGCTGGTCGCCGGGCTGGTCCGGGCGCTCGTCGCGACGCTGGCCGACGACGCCCGTGCCGGGGTCCCCGCCCGGCGGATCCGCGACTGCCTCGTCTCCGCCGCGCACTGGCGGGCCGCCCACGACGGGTTGGAGGGCGACCTCATCGACCTGCGCGCCGGCATCGCCCGTCCCGCCTGGGACATGGTCGGGGAGCTCGTCGACACGGTCACGCCGGCCCTGGCCCGCCACGGCGACCTCGACTACGTACGCGACCAACTGCTCCGGCTGCGCCGCGACGGCAACGGCGCCACCAGGCAACGCCGCGTCATGGCCCGCACGGGCGACGACGTGCGCGCCGTCCTGGACCATCTCGCCACCGAGACCCGCGCCGGCTGAGCCGTCCCGTTGCCATGACGCCCCCGGGGCGGCGCGGTCAGCGGACGTCGTGGGACTGTAGCCAGAGTTCCAGCAGGCCGAGCTGCCAGAGCTTGTTGCTGCCGGCGGCGGCCTGCGCCCGATCCGGCTCCGCCAGCAGCTCGGCGACGTATTCGCGGCGGAACAGGCCGCGCTCGCGGGCGGCGGGCGCGGCGAGGGCCTCGGCGACGAGCTGCCGTACGGGGCCGTCGACGTTGCGCAGCGCCGGCACCGGGAAGTAGCCCTTCGGCCGGTCGATCACCTCGGCGGGCAGCACCTGACGGGCCACCGCCTTGAGTACGCCCTTGCCGCCGTCGGCCACCTTGTGCTCGGGCGGGCAGGCCGCCGCCAGGGCGACCAGGTCCTGGTCCAGGAACGGGGTGCGCACCTCCAGCCCCCACGCCATGCTCATGCTGTCCACCCGCTTCACCGGGTCGTCGGGCAGCATCAGGTGGGTGTCCAGGCGCAGCACCGCGTCCAGCGCCGTCTGGGCGCCGGGCGCGGCCAGGTCCGCGGCGAGCAGCTCGCGGCTGGCGTCGCGGTCGCAGGCGTACGCGGGGTCGACCACCCGGTTCAGCTCGGCGTGGTCGCGGTCGAAGAACGCCTCGGCGAAGGCCGCCGCCGCGCCGTCGAGGGGCACCCGCGTCAGGGGCTGGTGGTAGCCGTAGCCGGCGAAGACCTCGTCGGCGCCCTGGCCGGACTGGGCCACCTTCACGTGCCGGGCCACCTGCTCGGAGAGCAGATGGAAGGCGACCACGTCGTGGCTGCCCATCGGCTCGGTCATGGCGTGGACGGTCCGTCGTACGGCCGGGACCAGGTCGTCGTCGGCGAGCCGGATGCGGTGGTGGTCGGTGTCGAAGGCGCGGGCGACCAGGTCGGAGTAGTGGAACTCGTCGCCGGCCTCGCCGCCGCGGCTGTCGAAGCCGATGCTGAAGGTCCGCAGGTGCTGCTGCCCGGCCTCGGCGAGCAGGGCCACGATCATGCTGGAGTCCAGGCCGCCCGAGAGCAGCACACCGACGGGGACGTCGGCGACGAGCCGTCGCCGTACCGCCTCGCGCAGCGCGTCCCCGACGGCCGCCCGCCAGTCCTCGGCGTCCATGCCGGCGTGGGCGGGGTCCCGGGCGTAGTCGGGCCGCCAGTACACGTGTTGGCGGCTGCGCCCGTCGGCCTCGACGACGCGCACGGTGGCCGGGGGCAGCTTGCGGATGCCGCGCAGGACGGTGCGGGGCGCCGGCACGATGGAGTGCCAGGAGAGGTAGTGGTGCAGCGCCACGGGGTCGATCGAGGTGTCCACGTCGCCGGCGCGCAGCAGCGCCGGCAGGGTGGAGGCGAAGCGCAGCCGCCCGGGTGACTCGGCGAGGTAGAGCGGCTTGATGCCGAGCCGGTCGCGGGCCAGCACGAGCCGGCGCCGCCGCCGGTCCACGAGCACGACGGCGAACATGCCGACCAGGTGGTCGACGAAGCGCTCGCCCCACTGCGCGTACGCCACCAGGACGACCTCGGTGTCGCTGGTGGAGTGGAAGGTGTGCCCGGCGCCGCGCAACTCCTCGCGCAGCTGCGGGTAGTTGTAGACGCAGCCGTTGAAGACCAGCGCCAGCCCCAGGTCGTCGCGGACCATCGGCTGGGAGCCGGCCTCGGTGAGGTCGATGACGGTGAGGCGGCGGTGCCCGAGGATCACCCAGCCGTCGTCGAACAGGCCCTCACCGTCGGGGCCCCGGGAGCGCATCGCCTCGGTCATCCGGGTCACCGCGTCGGCGTCCGGCGTCGATCCGTCGAACCTCGCCTCGCCGCTGATGCCGCACATGGTCAGTGGTCACCGGGCTTGCGGGGCGTCGGACCCACCGTGATCACTCCCGTCGGCGTCGTGGTTGCGCCGGACCGCCGCTCGCGGGGGCCCGGTCCCGTCCGCAGGACGGGCGGCTGGGTACCCGCCGCCGGGGGCGACAAACCCGGGTGGGGACCCGGCTGCGCTCCCCGGTGGGCGCGGGCTCGGTGGGCTGCGTCAGTCGCGCAGCGTACGCAGGATGCGGGCGAGCTGTTCCCGGTCGGCGGGCGCGAGGCCCCCGAACAGCTCCTCGGCGGCGGCCCGGCGGGCGGCGCGGATGGCGGCGCCGGTGCGCGTACCCTCCTCGGTCGGCGCGACCAGGGTGGCGCGCCGGTCCGCCGGATCGGGCCGGCGCCGCACGAGCCCGCGCGTCTCGAGGTCGTCGACGACCTCGGTGGCCGAGCGCGGGGCGATGCGCAGGTGCTCGGCGAGCGCGCTGAGCCGCAGCGCGCCGTGCCGGTTGAGTACGCCGAGCGCCCGGGACTGGGCGGGCGTGACGTCCCAGGGCGCGAGTGCCTCGCGGGTGCGGTGGCGCAGTCGACGGCTCACCGCCCAGAACGTCTCGGCGAGCCCGTCCTCGCCGCCGTCGTCGCTGCGGTGCGTGTCTGCCGTCACGGGAATACGGTAGCAGCGAAAGCTGTTGCTCCCTCATGTTGAGGCAACCTCAGCATCTCCGACGTGAGGAAGTACGCCTTGGAACCCGTCCCCGCCGGCCGCGACCGCGGCCCACACAAGGTCAGCGCCGCCGAGAAGGCCCAGGCCCGCCAGGTGTCCCTGCGGCGCATCGGCGCCCTATTCGCCCGGCACCGGGCGGCGCTCGCCGCCGTCACCGCGATCATCGTGGTCTCCTCGGTGCTCGCCATGGCCTCGCCCTTCCTGCTGCGCGCCGTGATCGACCGGGCCCTGCCGGAGCGCGACCTGACGCTGCTGGTCGCGCTGGTGGCCGGCATGGTCGCCGTCGCCGCCGTGACCTCGGTGCTCGGCGTGGCGCAGACCTGGATCTCCACCCGGGTCGGCCAGCAGGTCATGCACCGGCTGCGCACCGACGTCTTCACCCACCTGCAACGGCAGTCGCTGGCGTTCTTCACCCGCACCCGCACCGGCGAGGTGCAGTCGCGCATCACCAACGACATCGGCGGCATGCAGAGCGTGGTCACCTCGACGGCCACCTCGATCGCGGCCAACCTGACCACGGTGGTCGCCACCGCGGCGGCCATGGTCGCGCTCTCCTGGCGGCTCTCCCTGGTCTCCCTCGTCGTGCTGCCGCCGGCCATCTGGCTGACCCGCCGCGTCGCCCACCTGCGCCGTGAGATCACCGCGCAGCGCCAGCGCGAACTCGCCGACCTCAACGTCACCGTCGAGGAGGGGTTGTCGGTCAGCGGCGTGCACCTGGCCAAGACGCTGGGCACCGGCCCCGCCCTGGCCGCCCGCTTCGCCGCCTCGTCGGAGCGCCTGGTCGACCTGGAACTGCGCTCCGAACTCGCCGGCCGCTGGCGGATGGCCACCATGAGCGTCGTCTTCGCCGCCATCCCGGCGGTCATCTACCTCAGCGCCGGCCTGCCCGGCGCCGCCGGCACGCTCAGCATCGGCACCCTGGTCGCCTTCACCGCGTTGCAGGGCGGGCTGTTCCGCCCCCTGATGGGCCTGCTCAACGTGGGCGTCTCCGTCACCGCCTCGCTGGCGCTGTTCGCCCGGATCTTCGAGTACCTGGACCTGCCCGTCGAGGTGGCCGATCCCGCCGAGCCGGTCGACGTGGACCCCCGCCGGGTCCGGGGCGACCTGCGCCTGACGGACGTCACCTTCAGCTACCCGGGCAGCGACACCGCCGCCGTCGCGGGGATCACCCTCGACGTGCCGGCCGGCACCGGCCTGGCCCTGGTCGGCGAGACGGGTTCCGGCAAGAGCACCCTGGCCGCGCTCGTCAGCCGCCTGCACGACCCGACGAGCGGCCGGATCAGCATCGACGGCGTCGACCTGCGCGACCTGCGCCTGGCCGACCTGGCCGCGATCGTCGGTGTGGTCAGCCAGGAGACGTACCTGCTGCACACCACGGTGCGGGAGAACCTGCGCTACGCCCGCCCGGACGCCACCGACGCCCAGATCGAGGACGCCGCCCGCGCCGCCCAGATCCACGACCTGATCGCCGGGCTGCCCGACGGCTACGACACCGTCGTCGGCTCCCGCGGGCACCGCTTCTCCGGCGGCGAGAAGCAGCGCCTCGCGATCGCCCGTACGCTGCTGCGCGACCCGCGCGTCCTGATCCTCGACGAGGCCACGAGCGCGCTGGACACCGAGACCGAGCGCGCCGTGCAGCGGGCGTTCGACGAGGTGGCCCGGGGCCGCACCACCATCACGATCGCCCACCGGCTCTCCACCGTGCGCGACGCGGACCAGATCGCCGTGCTCGACCACGGCCGGATCGTCGAGTCCGGCAGCCACGACAGCCTGCTGGAGCGGGCCGGCCGCTACGCCACCCTCGCCGCCTGATCGGGCCGACGCGCGCTTCTCAAAACAGTCGCGAAAACCGTCTCATTATTCTGCGACGGCCGGGTCGAGGTGGCGGTAGACGGTGGCCCGCGAGACGCCGAGCGCGGCGGCGATCTCGTCGGCTGAGTGGCCGCCCTCGGCGTACATCCGCCGGGCCGTCTCGACCTGCTCCGGACCCATCGCCCGGGGCCGTCCGGGGCGGCGCCGGCCCCTCGCCGCACCGCCGGAAGCCGGCGCACCCGCGCCACCGTCGGCCGCCGTGCCCGCGCCAGCACCGGCTGTCGGCGTGCCCGCGCCGCCCGACGTGCCCGTGCCGTCGGGCGGGCCGGAGCCGACCGGGTCGCCGAGCAGTCGGCGCACGCCGTCCAGCATGTCCGCCCGCAGCGCCGCGTCCGGCACGTCGGCGAAGAAGACGATCGGGTCGCTGCACGCGGCGACCGCCTGCACCGCCCGCACCCGCTCCCGGCGCCCGGCGTCCGGCCCGGCGATCAGGTCGTTCGCGCGCATCGCGATGCGCATCAGACGGTGGAAGGTGTCGCCCCGGGTGATGAGCGCGATGTCGTGGAAGAGCATGCCGAGCGGGCGGCGGTGGGTCAGCATGGTGTCCACCCAGCCCTCCAGCACCGTCCAGCGGGCCCGCTCCGCCGGCCCCGCCTCGGCCGCGTCGAGCAGCGCCTCCAGGTCGGCCACCAGCGGCTCGACCAGGGCGGTGAGCAGGTGCTCCTTGGCGGGGAAGTGGTAGAGGATCGCCGCCTTGGTCAGCCGCAGCCGTTCCGCGATCTGGCGCAGTGAGGTGCGCTGGTAGCCGTGCTCCGCGAACAGGTCCAACGCGGCGCGCAGGATCCGGGTACGCGTGTCGTCGGGGGCGTCCGCCGTCATGGCGGCAAGCGTAGCCGCCGCTGACCGGTGGGAGGCATCACTGTTGATTCGACTGACCATCGGTCAGTACAGTGTGGTCATTGGCACCACCAGCGGCAGGAGGGGTCATGCCCGTCATCTCCATCGACGACCTGGTCAAGACGTTCGGCAGCGTCCGCGCGCTCGACGGGCTCGACCTGACGGCCGAGGCGGGGGAGGTGCACGGCTTCCTCGGCCCCAACGGCTCCGGCAAGTCCACCACCATCCGCGTCCTGCTCGGCCTGCTGCGCCGCGACGCGGGCGACGTGCGGGTCTTCGACGCCGACCCGTGGCGCGACGCGGTGGCCCTGCACCGCCGCCTGGCGTACGTGCCCGGCGACGTGAACCTGTGGCCCAACCTCTCCGGCGGAGAGGCGATCGACCTGTTCGGCCAACTGCGCGGCGGCCTCGACCGGCGCCGCCGAGACGACCTGCTGGAGCGCTTCGACCTCGACCCGACGCGCAAGTGCCGCACCTACTCCAAGGGCAACCGGCAGAAGGTCGCCATCGTCGCCGCCTTCGCCTCGGACGTCGAGCTCTACGTGCTCGACGAGCCCACCTCCGGGCTCGACCCGCTCATGGAGGCCGTGTTCCAGGACGAGGTCCGCCAGCTCAAGCGCGACGGCGCCACCGTCCTGCTCTCCAGCCACGTGCTGGCCGAGGTCGAGGCGCTCTGCGACCGGGTCAGCATCATCCGCGAGGGCCGCACCGTCGAGTCCGGCACCCTCACCGAGCTGCGCCACCTCACGCGTACGGCCGTCACGGTCGAGACCGCGCGGCCGGCGACGGGCCTGGACGCCCTGCCCGGCCTGCACGACGTGCGCGAGGTCGACGGTCGCACCCACCTGGAGGTCGAGCCCGCCCACCTCGACGAGTTGCTCGGGCACCTCGTCCGCTTCGGCGTACGCGCGCTGACCAGCGCCCCGCCCACCCTGGAGGAGCTGTTCCTGCGCCACTACGGCGACGAACGCCCCGCCGTCGCCGCCGGCACCTCCGCGCCGGCCGGCCCGACCGACGGCCACCGCCCCGACGCCGACCGGCCGGCGGGTGCCCGGTGAGCGCGTTCACCGGCACCGGGCGGCTCGCCCGCCTCGTGCTGCGCCGCGACCGGGTCCGGCTGGCGATCTGGGTGCTCGGCACCCCCCTGCTCGGCTACGCCCTCGCCGGCAGCGTCAAGGAGTTCTACCCGGACGAGGCGGCCCGGGTCGGCTACGCCGGCACGTCGGCGTCCAGCCTGGTCGCCCGCGCGTTCAACGGGCCGATCGCCGGCACCGACCTGGGCGCGGTGGTGGTCGCCGAGACGTACGTGACGCTGGCCCTGCTCGCCGCGCTGCTGAGCACCTTCGCGGTCGTCCGGCACACCCGGCAGAACGAGGAGACCGGCCGGGCGGAGCTGCTCGGCGCCTCCGTCGTCGGCCGGTACGCGCTGCTCACCGCCGCCCTGCTGGTGATCGTCGCGGCGAACGTTGCCGCCACCGTCCTGCTCGCCGCCGCCCTGGCCGGCGCCGGGCTGCCGCTCGCCGGGTCCGTCGCCGCGGCCGCCGCCATCGGTGGCGTCGGGGTGGCGTTCACCGGCGTCGCCGCCGTCACCGCCCAACTGTCGGTCACCTCCCGGGGCGCCAACGCGCTCGCCGCCGCCGCGGTCGGGATCTCCTTCCTGCTCCGCGCGGCCGGTGACGTGCTGGGCGAGCAGACCGACGGCGGCCTGCGCGTGGTCAGCGCCTGGCCGTCCTGGCTCTCCCCGCTCGGCTGGGGCAACCAGGTGCGCGCCTTCGGCGGCGAACGTTGGTGGACGCTGGCGCTGCCCGTGGCGCTGCTGGTCGCCGGGGTGGCGCTCGCGTACGCCCTCGCCGAGCGGCGCGACATCGGCGCCGGGCTCGTCGCGCCCCGGCGCGGGCCGGCCACGGCCACGCCCGGCCTGCTCAGTCCCGCCGGGCTGGCCTGGCGGTTGCAGCGCGGCGCGCTGCTCGGCTGGGCGATCGGGGTGGCGGTGCTCGGGTTCTCGATGGGCATCGCCGGCGACGAGTTCAACGCCATGATCGAGGAGAACCCGGCCGCCGCCGAGGCCATCAGCGCCATGGGCGGCGGCGCGCGGCTGATCGACGCGTACCTGGCGGCGATGCTGGGGCTGTTCGCGCTGACCATCGGGGCGTACGTCGTGCAGGCGCTGCTGCGCACGCGCACCGACGAGGCGGACGGGCTGCTGGAGGCGGTGCTCGCCACGGCGGTCGGGCGTACCCGCTGGCTCGTCACCCAGGTGCTCGCGGCGACGTTCGGCGCACTCGCCCTGGTGCTGTTGGGCGGGCTCACCACCGGGCTCGGCTACGGCCTCGTCGCCGGCGACCCGCTCGGCCGGGCCGTCGAGCTGGGCGGGGCGGCACTCGTGCGGCTGCCGGCACTGCTGGTGGTCGTCGGAGTGGTGACCGCGCTGTTCGGACTGCTGCCCCGCTGGTCGGTGGCGCTCTCCTGGGCGGCGCTGATCGCGTTCCTGCTGCTCGGGCAGCTCGGCGCGGTGCTCGACCTGCCGCAGGCGGCGCTGAACCTGTCGCCGTACACCCATGTGCCGTCGGCCCCGGCGGTCGACCCGGCGGTGCTACCGCTGGCCGTGCTGACGGCGGTGGCGGCGGCGCTGCTGGCGGCCGGCATGGCCGGCTTCCGCCGCCGCGACGTCCCGAGCTGACGGGGGCGCGTGTCAGGAGGCGGCGAGGGGTTCCCGGGAACCGGCGTCGAGCCGTGCGGCCACCCGGGTGACCGCGTCGCGGATCATCGTGCCGTACCCGTCGTCCGGCAACTCCGCGGCCAGGGGCGCCGCGAGCGCCAGGTGCTCCCGGGCGCCGGCGACGTCACCGGCGCGACGGTACGCGTCGGCGAGGTTGAGGTGCAGGGACGGCAGCAGGGCGCGGACCCGCAACGAAGCGTGGTGCCGCTGGACGCGCTCGTCGCTGAGGTCGGCTACGGCGGCCAGCGCGCGACGGTCCCACGTCACCTCGTCCGCAACCGCATCCTGAAGGTCGGCCAGGTGGTGCGCGACGGTGCACCGGTGCAGTGCGTCCCCGTCCTCGCCGATCCGGTCCCAGAGCGCCGTGAGGGCCTCCCGTGCGGCGGTACGGTCGCCCGCCGCACCCAGCTCCAGGGCACGGCCGATGTGCGCCATGACGTCGTCGGCGTCGTTCGTGTCCACCGTGCTCCTCGCGGTCGGGGCCGGCAGTCGGCCGTCGGTTCTCGTCGCACAGGCTGCGGCCTCGACCCACTCGAGGGTCAAGCTGCGTACGACCTCCGGCGTGGTGGTGCCGGTCCGGTTGCCGCCGGCTGGCAGGCTCCAGCTATGGCAAGCATCGTCGCGCAGTTGCCCGCTCTCATCGGCGTGCTGATCGGCACTGTCGGCACGATCGTCGCCACCTCCGTGGCCGATCGCGCCAGATGGAAGCGGAACCAGGGCGTCCGCTGGGACGATCGACGGCTGGACGCGTATGTCGAGTTCGCGCGGGTGATCAAGGAGATCCACGCTGTGGCGGTACGGATGCTCGCCGACGAGCGGCCCCACTCGCGCGGGCACCGGATGGACCGGGAGGAGGGCCTCGCTCAACTGGCCGACGCGGACGTCCGGCGCACGCTGGCCTGGGAGAGCCTCCTGCTGCTCGGGGACGCGGCGACGGTGTCGGCGGCACGCGACTGGCGGGACGCCGTGTGGGGGATCGAGATGGTTGCCCGTGGGCTCCGCCAGGACGACGACCCGGCCGACCTGCTGCAAAGGGCCAATGAGGCGCGCGACCTCTTCTACCTTGCGGCCCGTGGCGGCCTCGGCGTCCGTGGCGGTTCCGTCGCCCAGGCCAGGGCGCTCGAACCGAGGCTTGACGAGATCCGGGCAAGCCGGGCGTCGGTGCGTACGCCGGAGACGTCCTCATAGGCCTCAGGCTGACCGTTGAACGCGACCGGAGGTTCTTTACTTAGGCCGGCGAGTTGGACGTAGATCTCGCGCTTGTCGGTCGCCGCGCCGCGCCGGTTCAGGACGTAGCCGGTCAGCCAGATCCAGCCGGCGTACGTCGGTTGGTCGCAGACCGAGACGACGCGGAAGGTCAGGGCGCGGTCGCCGGCGAACTGCACCGAGGCCCGGCCGTCGACGACGAGCAGGTCGCCGGGGGAGGGGCGCGCGGTCACCAGTGGCCGGCGTTGCGGTGGTGCTCCTCCGGCGGCCGGCACTGCCGCGCGTGCATGGTCTGCCAGTCGCGCAGCGCCCGCTTGATGCGGTCGTTCTCCTGGCTGAGCAGCCGTACCGTCTCGTTGAGCATGGCCAGTTCGTCGGAGACCCGGGCCTGGAACTCGCGTACCTCCACGGGGTCGACGCCGCGCCGGCGTGCAACGAACTCGCGGGTCCGCACCTCGTGCGGCGTCAACCGGCCCGGGTAGCCGGCCGGGTAGGGCTGGCCGCCTCGATACACCTGAGCCACGACGACCCTCTCTCCAGGGCAGGCGGGAGCGCGCAGGCTCCGCGCGGTGGGGTCTGGAAGGGCGGGTCGCCCGCGCGGGGGTCGCGGACGACCCGCCCGCTCGGCCGCCGCAGCCCGATCCAGCGGTACGACAGCAGAGCAGCCGGACAGGGCCGGGACGGGCATGGACACCCGCCCAGACCAGGGGATGAGCCGAACTCGATGCCACGCGAGGACCGGCCTGGAACCAACATAGCTAGACATGTCAGATGAGTCAACGTTGCTTGTTAGGCGCGTCGCGGTGTGATCGAATCGGATTGCCACGCGAGGAGTGCCATGCGAGAAGTGCCGGACTATTGGCGCATCGCCGACGATGTGATCGCCGACGTCAGATCCAAGAAGTTGAAGCCAGGGGACAGGCTGCCCTCGATTGCCGAGCTGCGTCAGAACTACGGCGTCAGTCACGGGACCGTGCAGATGGCCTACGCCCGGCTGGAGGCGTTGCGGGTGATCCGCCGGCAGCAGGGCAAGGGTGTCTTCGTCACGGACCCGAAGACCTGGATGCGGGAGCCGTAGGCAGCGGGGCTGGCCGGCTCGGCGCTCGACCGGACCAGTCGTCTTCGTGGTGACGGGTAGCCGACAGTGCCGATGGCATTGCGACTGTCAGTCTCACCCTGGGGCGGGAAACTCGATGCCGGCTCTCGGAATTGGGGGAGCGGACGTCACGGCGATCGCCCCGGCTGGCCGGCGCGACTGACTTCGTGATGGCGGAAAGTCGGTGCCGCCGGGCGAGGTTCGTAGCGGTACGCGGGGTTGCCGGATCGCACAGGTGGATGGAGCTGTCGGGCCGCACGACTGTCGCGGTCAGCGCGGTGCGACGGGGTGCACGCCTGACTGACGCGTAGGGGGATGACCATGGCACGTCGGCCGCGTTCGCTGGTGCTGCTCCTGGCTGTCGTTCTCGTCGGCGTTGCCGGTGGTGTCGGTGCCCGGCTGCTGCGCGAGAGGCCGCAGCCCGAACTGCTGCCCGTACGGGTGGTCTTCACCTCCTCCGCCGCCGAGATCTCCGTCGCGGGGGAGCGGGACGGGGGGTGCGTCGAGGCGGCGGTGCTCGGCGAGTGCCTGCCGGTCGTGCGGGTGATGCAGGAGCCAGGCGAACCCCTGCGGGCGCTCGCGCTGACCGGGGTGGTCTCGCCGGGAATCTCCCTGCTCTACTGGGGCTGCCGTGAGGGCGCCGGTGTTCCGGTCTGTACGGCGGCTCCCCAGCCCGCGGATGCCGTGGTCTGTGTCACCACGTCCAGCGAGCATGACCTCCAGGCGAGCGCGGCGTGCACGGAGCTGAGCGGCACCACCCGCACCCCCGCTCCGGCCGCCCGCACCGAAGTGGTCCAGTTCGTGCCGGTCACCCGGGACGGCCGACCGGCGCCGGGCTACCAGGTCACCGAAGTCGGAAGTCAGCAGCCGGACGAGTGCTTCCCGGCCTATTCGGCGACCGCACCGGACATCGTCTCGTGCCTGCCGTTCGTGCTCGGCGCGCACGCCTGCTGGGTCGAGCCGGACCGCACCAAGGTGCTCTGCGGAAGACCGGGCACCAACCAGTTGATCCGGTACGAGATGCGGCAACCCGTCGCCAGCGCTGATCCGCCGGCAGAAGAACGGCGTGGTCCGCTACTGATCGAGCTGCGAGATGGCACCAAGTGCACCAGGCGGTGGGGCGGCCCGGCCCCGTCGTGGCCAGGCCCGCTCACCGCCTGGTACTACTGCAGCGGCCGCGGGATTATGGTGCAGGTGGCCGATGAACCCCTGATCTCCCGCACAGACCCATACTGGACGGTGCGTCTCGTCGATCCCCTCGACGTCGGCGGCGATCCCGCACTTCAACCCTACGAGGTCGCGTTCGTGCACTACGCGGGGCGGCCGTAGCGCGGCTCACCAATCAAGCTCGACGAGGGAGTTCCCGGACTTCGGGTCGCGGCCGTAGGTCACGCCGTACTTGGACACCGCGCGCCAGCCGACGGTCTGGAACGGTTTTCCCGACCCCAGGTCCACGACCACCGTCTCCCGGCGGCCGTCCTGGGTGACCTCCAGCACGAGCTCCCATTCGTAGCGGACCGGGCGGCGGGTCGCGCCGACCAGCTCGAAGACCAGCGGTTCTCCCTCCGCCGCGAACCGGTTCTCCACATCGGTGAACACCCGACCGGTCGGCTTGCCGTCCCTGTCGGCCGTGAGGGCGTCCTTGCGCGGGGAGTCCAGGTCGAAGTAGACGACGTCGACGGGTCCGCCGCCGTCCGGCGGGTTCACCAGCCGCGTCCCGGACGGTGCCGGCTGTTCCGACCGAATCCGGGCCCGCATGGATTCGATGTGCACCGGCTGCTTCCGATTGCCGGTGAGGGTCAGCCGGTAGCGCGAGACGGAGACGCAATCCGCGGCGCAGATCCAGCCGACCCGCGTGCCGCCGAGTGCGGTGAGGCGCCGGTCTTTCTCCGCCAGGCGCTCTTCGAGGCTCTGGCCTGGGGCCGGCGAGGCGTCGATGAAGGAGAACGCCTTCAGTGGCAGCACCGTCGGGAACACCCACGCGACACCGTCGTCAGCCTCGTGGAACGCCTCGCGGACGCTGACGTGGAACGGCGGTTCCCCGAGATGCAGCGGGTCGGTCGCCTTGTCCTCCTGCTGCTTGTTGATCGGCGCGCAGGCGTACGTCAATGCGCCTGCGACAAGGACGCCGAGCAACGTGATCGCGAGGGTGTTGAGGTTCTGCCGCCGGGGGGAGACCTCACCGGTCATGCTGCTACGACCTCTCTGCGGGGAGACTTCGGTTCCTCCGTGATGGCAGCGGCTGGTGCTCGATTGTGGGTCATGGGCGGTGGTGAATCTGTCGCCAGTTCGACACTCGCACGTCGGGGACTCACTTGCCCGGACCGACGTGTGGGCTCTCGCGGTGCTACGCGAGGGCTGCGGCCGAGTACCGATCCACCTGCTTGCCGAGCAGGCTGGCCACTACGTCCGCGTCCGCGCTCATCAAGCCGCCAGCACCCGTCGAGATCATGACCGGGCCGACGAGAGCGAAGCCTTGCAGCACCGTGCCGTTGTCCATCTCGATGCGGACGCCCAGACTGGCTTCGCCCGTCTCCGGTAGGTTCATCAGCGCGTACGTCACCTTCTGACCGTTCAGAGTGTCCTTGCGGCAGGTCTGCAGCACCTCCGCCAGCTTGTCGAACGACGCCTTGGCCTGATCGGCACTGCCGTATTGCCGTAGCGTCACCACGGCGACCTCGGTGTTCAGGCCACCGCCCTTCTGGTACGACCGGGATACCTCGACCTTGGCGGTGTGGGGCTGCCGGTAGTTGCAGAACGTCTTGTCGCTACCGTCGTCCTCCTCGTCCGGCGCCTCGCTGTAGCCCGCCGGCATCGACTTCAGCGGCAGCAGTGCCTGGGTGAGGGCCGCCTTGTCGAGCCGCTTGTAGGTAGCCGCGGCCGGTGAAGCCGTGGGACCGGTGGCCGGCGCGGAAGCACTGGGAGTTGGAGGCGGCTCGGCTCCGCCACCATCACCGCCGCAGGCAGCCAGGGTGATTGCCGCGGTGACGGCGGTCGCGAGGATCGTGACGGTACGGCTCAAGTGCATTGGAGTCCTTGCTTGTGGCGAGTGGCCGGCACAGCCTACGTTTGTCGGCCAATCTG
Source organism: Micromonospora sp. ZG13 (assembly GCF_059359355.1). Lineage (NCBI taxonomy): Bacteria > Bacillati > Actinomycetota > Actinomycetes > Micromonosporales > Micromonosporaceae > Micromonospora > Micromonospora sp. ZG13. The sequence continues at coordinate 5,906 of NZ_JCADBQ010000020.1, read as the reverse complement.
ACGAGGTTGTTGCGTCTGTATGATGATGACTGCTTGATAGGCAACTCGGGTCAGTACACGCGCGTGGGAAAGGAGCGGGAGCGGTCCGTACCGCCGGTGTTCGCAGCAGGCCTCATCGACCGTGCTCCCAAACCGTCCGCTCCACGACATCCGGCTCGGTCCCGCCGCCCCAGCCACTCGCTCTTTCGTGAGTCCAGGTTAGGTACTCGCCGTATTCGGCCGCGCTCCAGGGACCAAGCGGTCGCCAACTCGTGCCCCGGCAGCGGTTCATGCCGATCACCACGTACTGGTCCAGGATCAGGGGACGGTGGTCGCCCGCCGTCGAGTCCCAGCCGAGGAAGTAGAGCAGCTTGGTGAAGAAGGATGGACCCAGCCGCTTCAGCCTGTAGTCACCGCCGTGATGGAGGGCCGCGTATGCCGCCTCAGGTCCCTTACTCCGCAAGACCTGGAGTGCCTTACCGAGGTGCCGCTCCGTGTCACCGTTGTTGAGATCGAACACTTTGCGCAGGCGGGCCGGCCCTCGCCCGCCGGGCAGCCCGCTACCCCATACGTACGCCCCGATCAGAATGTCGATGGCCGCGCGGCCGGTGTGTGCGGCGGTGCCCGCCTGCAGCAGGTCCCCGCGTGTGATGCGTGGCCAGCGGCCGAGCCGAGGGCGGTCCTCTAACCAGGCCGGCAGGTCGAGTCGAGTCCGGCAACCGTCGCCGCCAGGCCTCAGGATTGAACTGGAACCCGTGGTTGAGGATGTACGTCTCACGCGAGGGAGGTTCTCCCGCAAACGGCGCACACGCTGGCTCGCTTGTCACCGCGACGCCCTCGGCTTCGGCACGAATCTCACTGCTCGGCGGGTGAGGTCGGGATGAGCGGTGAAGCCGGCGTCTCCCCAGGCCCGGCTGTGCGGATGTGTCTGGTCGCCGTTGGCCCACCACGCCTCGTACCGGTAGGCCGATTGGGGTAGCCCACCCGGCACCAGTTCTGAAACTTCGTCGAGCGGGTACCGTACCTCGCTTGTCCGCCGCCGAAGGTGATCTCGCAGAGCGTCGTACTTGGACACGTGGTCTCCATCAAACTGTGTCGAGATCGCTGCTCTGCACGCGCGGATGAAGATGGAGCGTATTGAAAGCAGCGCCTGCAGGCTTCGTCCGATTGGTTCGACCAGTGCCGCCGCCGGCGTCCGAACCGTGACCGTCAGCGGTACACGAAAGCTGATCGGCTTCGCTAAGGTCAGCACCTGGTACCAACGAGGGGAGAAGACGTGGCGAAGCCGGGTGGTGTCTTCTGCTTTGAGGGCCAATGGGCCGACGACCTCGCGGAGCGAGGCTCGGTGCTGCCGACCCTCGAATTGCTCGACCGGCTGGGCAGCATCCGGTTTATTCACCGCGACACCGCCACCCCCCAGGAGCTCCGCTACTACCTGGAGCGGTGGCTGTCTCGCAAGTACTCCGCCTACCGGGTAGGTTTCTTCGCGCTGCACGGGGCGCCAACCCGTTTGCAGCTCTCCGACTCACACACCGTCGGGCTGTCGGAGATCGCCAGCTGGGTGTCGGGCCAGTGTGATGGCAAGCGCCTCCACTTCGGAAGCTGCTCGGCACTGCGGGCCTCCGCTACGACCCTCGGCGAGTTCCTGCGAGAGACCAAAGCGGCGATGCTGTGCGGGTTTACGAAGGACATCGACTGGATCGAGTCTGCGGCGTTCGAAACGGTCGTCCTGAACAACATGGTCAACGGCGTCAGGATTGACAGCGTCGAACGGCTCGTAAAGTCACCGCGATGGGCGCCGTTGGCGCAGCACCTCGGGTTCCGCATCGTCTACCCGAACGGCCGGTCGACGTAGTCACGCCTACGGCGCGGGCCCGTGCCGGCACCTCCGACAGGGAGAGCACCTGAACGGCTGATCGCCGGTCGAGCGCTGCACTGGGTCCGAACTCCGGCCCCCCAAGCTCGCATTGACTCATCCTGCCGTGTCGAGGCACGACGACGGCTGATCGACAACGACGGGTATCTGACTCGGCGGTCAGATCAACATCCCTGGGAGAGTCGATAGTGTCACTGTGAGCGCTGCTCTGATTTCGCGACGTAAGCGCGGACGGATCATCGTATGGGGGTTACGGATGGCACCGAGCAGACGGCGGGCGGTCCTGATCGGGGTGAACCAGGGCGGGCGCGACGTACACCTGCCGGCGCTGCGCTACGCGGAGGCCGACGCCCAGGCGATCCGGGGCATGCTGCTCGACGAGACGATCGGGACCTTCGACGACGGCGACGTCACCATGTACATCGGCGCAGACGCCGACTGGCACGGCATCAAGACCAAGCTTCGCGAACTGGCGCTGGACTCGGGTCCCTCCGACGTGCTGCTGGTGTACTTCGCCGGTCACGCACTGGTGCCCGAGTGGAGCAACCAGCTCGACGCATACCTCGTCACGGCGGACCTCGACCCGGACGGCCTCCGACGCGAGCCGGACAACGGCCTGCGGATGACCTACCTCAAACGGGACGTCTTCGAGACCTTCGCCGGCGCGTCCTTCCTCATTCTCGACTGCTGCCAGGCGGGGGTCTACCTCGACGCAGACCTTCGCCACGCGGAGGCGATGCAGACCTACCGCACCCAGATCGACCGGCACAGCGCCCTGCTCGCCTGCCGGAGCGGCTCCGCCGCCAGGGAGAGCGAGGAGTACGGCCACGGGGTCCTGACCCACCATCTGCTGCGCGCGCTGCGCGGTGAGGCCGCTGACGACGGCGGGCGCGTGTCGTTCGGGCAGATGGCGACATTCGTGGCCGAGCAGGGGATCGAACCGCCGCCGGTCCAGCTCGTGCAAATGTGGGGTCCGACCACCGTGCTGGCGCAGCCGCCGGTATCCCGACACGACCGCCAGTCGCTCAGTTCACCGGCCAACCCGGGCACCACGCGGCCCTGCAAGAGCCCGCTCGAAGACCAGTCCAGCTCCATCCTGCAGCTTCTCGGCCGGGTGTTCCGGTCGGAGACCCGCCCGGTGCAGTCGCCGCAGCAGACCGGATACGCCGACCGGGTGGAGATCATGCGGTACGCCCTGGGGGCCGAGTCGGTAGCGGTGGTGGAGTTCTCCGGCACCGCCATTCGTGTGGTCAACGCGACTCCGCGCTTTGACAAGGAGGAGCTGCGGCCGTTGTTGGAGCTCAGCTCCGCCGATGCCATCAAGTATCGGACTGGGATGCCCGGCCACATCGTCTCGAACGACGCGGGTCGTCGGATTCTCTGCGTCCCGCTCCTCCACGAGGACGACAAGGTCCTGGCGTTGACCGTGGTCGATCCAGCTCCTGCGCTGCTCGACATGGGGGAGCCGCTCGCCGTGATGCTGCGGGCGATGTGCGACGCCAACTTCCTCGGCGACCCGATCCACGCCGAGATGCGGGTGATGACCGCGCTACGGACCGCCTTCGGCCGGCTGCCGCTGAACCTCTACGAGTACGCCTTCAGCCTCTATCAGAAGCTGGTCGGCTCCATGTTCATGGTGTTCCAGCCCGTCGTCGAGCTGGCCCTGCGGCGGACGGGCGTGAGCATCCAGAGCTTCGAGGCACTTGCGCGCCGCGGGGACCACGAGACCCGCGCTCCGCTCAGCGCCCTGCAGATGGCGTACGCCTGGGGCGACCGCTTCATCATCGAACGGGACGCCCTTCTGCTCACCAAGGCGATCCACTCCTACGACGCCGCGGACGCCGCCGCCTCGTACCAGGGCACGAAGCCGTTATCGGTCAACGTCGCCGTCCGCTCGCTGCTCAGCGACGCATACCTGGCCCAGGTGAGCAAGGCCCTCATCGAGGCCGACATGAACCCGCGGACCCTCACGCTGGAGATTTCCGAACAGGATGCCATCGAGCCCGGGCCGGGTGAGCGGTGGCTGCAGGAACCGCTTGCCTACTTCCACCGTCGGCTGACCACCCTGGCGCGGGACCTCCGGATCACCTTCGCCGTCGACGACTTCGGCGTCGGGTACGCCTCGCTGGCCCGGATGGCGGAGCTGCCGCTGACCCAGATCAAAGTCGACCGCGCGGTGCTCCACCATCCCTTGGCCATGGAGGAACTCGCGCTGGTGGCGCGGGTGGCCCGGCACGCTACCGACCTCGGGCACGCGCACACCCCACGGCCCGTCATCGTCGAGGGCTACGACGACGCGGCGCCGATCAGCCTCAAGCAGATCTACGACCTGGGAATCCACCATGTGCAGGGTTTCTTCTGCGGGAACTCGGCGTCAACGTCGCTGCACGACTTGGAGGAGCCAATCCGTGAGCAGATCGCCAGTCTGGTGAGAGGTGAGAAGTGACGAGCATCAGAATGTTGTTGCCGGCCGAGGTCTTCGACGAACTCGACCTGCCCTACGAGGGCGTCCGGGACGTGTCGGCGGTGACCCTCGCCATCGAGGGCGTCGCCGTACTGGCGAACCTCGCTACCCTCGCGGCGCTTCAGCCGCATTTGGGAGCCCTGGCCGCCGCGATCCGCAACTGGCGATTGCGGGATTCTCGGCCCTCGGTCGTCCTGACAGTCAAGGGACCGGACATCGACCTGAAGATCGACCTGCCACGCAATGTCAGCCGGGCAAACCTGCTCGATCAGCTTCGCCCGCTTCTCGACGGCGAGGACTGACCACAGCCCGAGGCGTTCGGAGCGGCGTGGCGAAGGCCGGCAGACCCGGCAGCGCTTGACAATGGTGCGCCTCACCCAGCGGCAGGCTCGGGCGTGTTGAGGACCTCCAGTATCGCAGCGGCGACCTGCTCGATGTAGTCGATCGTCTGCGTGGCGCCGGCCCCGTCGATCGGGCGCTTCTGATTGGGACCCTCAGGATCCTCGTCGTACTCGTGGGCGATCTTGTGGCGGCGCTGCACGATCTGCCGGAGCTGCTCCTGCACGTCCTTGCCGGTGCAGGTGACGCCGTCACCGCTCTGTTCGGTGAGCACCCGCGCCACCCGGTCCCAGAAGCCCTTGACGTCGTGGACGAGACCGAAGCCTTCGCGGATCTTGTCCGGGTTCTGGTAGACGAGGTGGCCCTGATCGCGCAACTGCTGGTCGAGGGCCTCCACGAGCGTCTTCGTGCCGAGCTGGACCTGCTCGACCAGGCCGAGCGAGATCTGGAAGGCCAAGAACGCTCTGGGCTTCTGGGCCGTGGGCTGCGCGACCAACTCCAGCATCCGTGCCCTGATCTCCTGTCGGACCCAGTGGTCCAGTGCGGCGACGCTCTGCACCCAGGCTGCCCGGAACACGTCCGAGACCTCGAACGCCCCCACCTTGAGCTGGTCCAGGTGTTGGCCTGCGGTGGCGAGGCTACGTGCGTAGTCCAGGTTCCGCCGCAGGTTCTTGAACGGTGCGGAGTCGTCGTCGTGGCCGAGTGGGGCGGTGGTGACAGGCTCGTCGGCGAGCACCGTCGCCGGTGCGTCGAACCCCAGAAGCCGCTCGAGTCGGGCGACGCTGTCGGCCTGGTTGATCCGGTAGACGGTGGTCAGCGACGGTAGAGCGAGCACTTCCCGTTCCACCGACGCCCGAGGAATGTCGGTGCGGGACCACCGCACGGCCCGCGCGTGGCGGATTCCCGAGGGAAGGTCGGTCCGGTACTCGTAGGGCCCGGTCACCCGGCCGACAGCGACGTCGGGGCTGGCCCGTCGGAGGGAAGAGCACGATGTCACCCTCGGACATCTTCGTTCGAAACGCGACCAGTTGGATGGCGTAGTTCTCCACCGTGCGCCGCTCGACATCCGGGTAGGCGGCCCGGACGCGCTCGCGGATCTCCGTGGCGGACGCGGTTTCGTTTAGATCTCCCGCAGCCGACCAGCCGACCGCGATGAGACTCTTGTCGAGGGCTAGGGCGCGTTTCGTAAGTGGGTGTTGGTCGGGTGGGGTCACGGCGTGGCGGTGATCGATAACTGAAGAGGTCTCC